>JANNSP010000113.1:0-4241 GCA_031402975.1 Hyphomicrobiales bacterium | reverse complement strand
CAGGATCCTGAGTGGTCCCCTGCGCGCGGCTGAGGGAGCGTTGGCCGTGTCCCTGTCTGGTACCACACTCAAGCATGTGACGGCTGCGGTGTGTGAAGGCAAAGAAGCCGTCGCGCAGTCTACATTGCCGCTACAAAAAAGCGCTTGATCGCCCCAGGCTTGGTCATCACCGGGGTCTGCTTGCCCTCTGTGAGTTGGTCGACCATGGTGGTCAGGGCTTCATCCAGTTCGGCAATCGACAGAAGCTTGTCGTCGTTATAGGCCTTTGGATCGGTAAAGATCGACAGGAGCGCCTCGGTAAAGGCGCCGTTCTCATAGGATGCGTCCTCGTAGGAGACTTCCCGTCCGCTGGACGAAGCGAACATGACGACGCCTGCGTTGCTCGAGAAGCTGTTGGAAACGCCGGTCATGTCGACAGCGCTGCGGCCGCTGGCAATGCCGTTGCCCGAATAGCAGGCGTCCAGGAAGAGCACGACTTTGCCGGGAATTTTGGATAGTCCCTTGCGCACGATGTCACCATCGATGGCCGTCGCGGTCAGCATGTCCGGCTCGATATTCGCATCGGTGGGGAGAAAATAGAAGTCCTGGTCGGGGGTCGTCACGCCATGACCCGCCATGAAAACGATGACATTGTCGTTTTCGGTCGATTTGTTCTTGAGTTTCGTCAGTTCGATCTGCAGCGCCTTCTCGGTCACCTCCCCGTCCAGCAGAAGCTTGATCTCGACATCCTTGTAGTACACCCCGCGCTGGCGCTCCAGCATAGCGGCGAAATCCTCGGCATCCTTGGCCGCGAAGTTCAGCCGGAGGCTCGTATCGTCGTATTTGCTGACACCTACGATGAGGGCGAACAGGTTGGGTTTCTTGCCTGCCGAACCTTCTCCGGTCCATCGTATCGGGATGGAGACCGGCACGCCGGGTTGCTCGTCGATATAGGCCACCAGGGTGATCTCGCTGTCGCGAGGCGGCACCGACAGCGACAGGGTTTTGACTTCCGCATCGTCTTCAATTGAGACCACGCCGCGAGTGGTCACCGGGCGGCCGTCGATCAGCACTTCCAGGCGGGTGATTTCCCGGCCCGATGGGGAGCGCAGCTTGTAGGGGATCTCGATGTCGCGCCTGTCGGTTTTGATCTCGAGGGAGTCGACCGCCAGTTCCACGACCGCCGGGAGAATGGTCTGTATGGTCTGATCTCCGGTCTTCCGGCCCGCCGCAGCGTCGGCGAACTGCACGGCTTTGGCTTCATCCTGGGTTATGAGCACTTGCTGGACGATGTCGGGACGGTAGAAGCGGTCCCTGAACCGCGAGGCCGGAAAGAAATCCGGGATATCGTCCCAGGTTTTGCCATTGACCAGCCAGCCGATCAGGTCTTCCCCACCGGGCGAGGCCGCGTAATAGCCTTTCGGTGTCCAGGCGATCCACTTGCGGTCGGGAGCGTGGACGAAAAAGGCCAGGAGTTCCACCCCGTCCGAGGCCCGATACCAGCGTATCGTTCCGTCGCCCAATGTCGCTATGACGATCTTGCCGTCGGCCGTCATGTTGACGCCGTGGGCCGCCCCTTCCGGCCAGACCCGCCATTTCAACTGACCTGTTTCATCGAATCGATCGAGCGTCGAGTCGGTGCCCAGCATGAAGTTGGTCTCGCCGGGAACCATGGCTAGACTGCGCGAGACCCATTGCGTCACGGCCTGGAGCGGCTTTTTGTTCAGTTTGGCCGGAATCTGGCCATTCCACTCCACATCAAGTCTGTCGGTAACCGCTGTAATGAAATCCGCTGGAATTTCGGGCCTGGAATCGAACGAAAGCCTGTTGATATCGAACAGGAAGGGGTTGCCCTTGCCGCGGGCGAGGCCGAACCAGACAGCACTTCCATCCCGCGAACTCCACAGATTTCCGGTAATCTTTTCGCGCATGTCGGCGATCACCGGCGCATAGGTGATGGCCGGGCGGCCCGCCGAATCATAGGTGCCCCAGCGCGGTTCGACCGAGGAATAGGCCAGGCCGCCATTGGGCAGGGCCACAATGGCCGTCATGGTGTCGTGGGGGCCTTCGGGGGGATAGAAATAGGTCGTGGCGCCCTGCCCCCATGCGATCACCGGGAAGATGCTGCCTTCGGCGTAGTATTGTCCTCCGGCATAGAGCACGGCGCCATCCGCCCGCCAATCGATGGCGGCGATGCCATAGTTGGCGTATTTGCTGGCGTCGGCCTTCGCCACGAATTTGAGATCCTTGGGCGACACGTAATCGACGACCTTGGCGCTGTAGTATCCCACCGCGAGGTTGGACCCGTCCGGAGAATAGGCCACCGATTGCGGCCAGTCGTCGCTTGGCGCCTTTGCCTTGACGACCAAGGAAAGAGAGCGGTCGTAGATCCGGATATGCTTGTCCCACGAGGCGGTGGCGAGGCTGCCATCGGGCGCAAAATCCAGACCCAGGACGTTATTTGCATACAATGCGTCGATGAACGGCTGCTGCGTGAACGGGGCATCCCACACCGCAATTCCGAAAGACCCCCACATGCCGGCGGCGAGACGCGTACCGTCGAGCGAGAACGCCAGTTTTCCAATGATATTTCTTAGAGGTCCAAGCCGCCTGGTCAACCGGCCTTCGACGGTATCGAACAGATAAACGAAGTGGCCGCCGCCGTTGTAGGCGAAATTGGCATCGTAGCCCGCGACGGCGAGCGTTCTGCCGTCCGGCGACAGGGCAATCGCGAAAATCCGGCCGCCCCAGTTGGGAGCGACCGGAATGCGGAAGGTCTTGAGCAGCTTGCCATCGGCGAGCGACCACAGCCGCGCGGTCTTGTCGTCGGAACCGGTGACGATGAGCTTTCCGTCGGCGCTGACGCTGATGGCCTGGACCGCCGCCGTGTGCATTCCGGCTTCAATGCGCAGGACCGGTTCCTGCGGCGGCGCCTTCTCGGCGGCGCGCAAGGGAGCGACGCCCCCCATCATCACGGCTGCGACAACAAGAGTTCTGATCAATGCTCGCATGGAGCGTAAATGCCTGTTGGTTCGAAATTGAGAGTGTATAGCTCTCCGCGGCAAATTCAAGGCGGCGCGGGCTGCTCGGTAGCGATACTTTCCTGCAGCACCCTGAAATCGCCGATCACCGTCCCGGCGGCACTTGATGGGCCGGAAATCCTGAGCCACAGCCCCCGCCCCCGCGCATTGCCCGGGATCGCCAGGGTCTGGCTGCCGCTTGAACGCTGCAGCGAGAAGCTCATGACCGGCCGGCCCGACGCCTCGAGCTGGCCATCGGGCAGAACCATGAGATCGACAAGGGTGGCGAGGCTGGCCGGATCGGCGCCGGCGGGGGGAGAGTATTCGATCGCCGTCACGGTGCCGGGGCCGCCGCCGCCGAAGTTCACCTGGACATTGAGTTCACTGTCGGGTGGTTCGAGAGTGACAAACGTATTGGGGTCGCCATCGAATAGCTTCTTGAAGCTGTAGCGGAGATCGGCGCCGTCCTTCAGCGCCGCCGTGAAACTGGCGTTCTGGGCGAGATCGATCGAGGCGGTGTCGATGGTCTCGGCGATCCGGGCGGCTTCGAGCGCCACCGTCACATGAGTGCCGCCCTGCGGTCCAAGTGCCTGCCAGGCCGCCAGCGCCAGGCCACCCAAGGCCGCGAAACTGGTTACCGCGATGTGGAAATTCGTCAGTTTCACGGGATCACGTCTTGAGGATCGAGCGTCCCGCATAGCCGGCCTGGGTTCCAAGTTCTTCCTCGATGCGCAGAAGCTGATTGTATTTGGCGAGGCGGTCCGATCGCGCCAGCGAACCGGTCTTGATCTGACCGCAGTTTGTGGCGACAGCAAGGTCGGCGATGGTCGAGTCCTCGGTCTCGCCCGAGCGGTGTGACATGACCGCCGTATAACCTGCTCTGTGGGCCATTTCGACCGCCTCCAGCGTCTCCGATAGGGAGCCGATCTGGTTGACTTTCACCAGGATCGAGTTGGCGACGCCCTTCGTGATCCCCTCCTTCAGCCGCTTCGTGTTGGTGACGAACAGGTCGTCGCCGACGAGCTGGTGGGTCTTGCCGATCTTGTCGGTCAACTGGTTCCAGCCGTGCCAGTCGTCCTCCGCCATGCCGTCCTCGATCGAGAAGATCGGATAGTCGCGGGCGAGTTTGGCGAGGTATTCGGCCTGCTGGGCGATCGACCGGGTCTTGCCTTCGCCTTCATAAACGTAGGAGTCCTTTTTGAAGAACTCGGTGGCGGCGCAATCGAGCGCCAGGAAGATGTC
>JANNSP010000112.1:0-8264 GCA_031402975.1 Hyphomicrobiales bacterium | reverse complement strand
TTTTCCTCGTCGGTGAGAGTGCGCGGACTGTCCATGGAAATGGCCCCATTGGAGGCTTCGCCGGTCATTTCATACCAGTTCGAGGACCATCCGAGACCGTCCGCGACAAGAAGGCCCTTTACGCCTGCGCCGTAGTGCTGCTTGACCATGGCGGCAGCCGAAGCTGGCGCGTTCAGCGAAAAGGCCGTGAGTTCGACACCCGCGGCTCGATAGTTGGTCAGCAACGCATTGAATTCGGTCTCGTCCGACTTGACGACGTCTTGCGCGGTGACCTCCCAGCCTTTTTCCTTCAACCGGCTGACAATGGCTTCTCCCCATGTGCGGCCCCAATCGGTATCTTCAAGAACGACCGCCGCCTTCTTCGCCGCTGGCTTCCATTTGTCCTGGGCGATGAATTCCTCCACTGCGTCCACATAGAGGCCGGACATGGATTTCGGCGCCGGCCAACCCTTGAACCAGTGGGTGTAATTGTTCTTGGTGATCTGCTCGGAGATTTGCTCGGGCGCGGCGAGGTTGCCGAAGCTGATGATCCCGTCGGCCGCCGTTATGTCGACCAGCGCCAGGCCGACCGACCCGTGCCAGCCATTCAGCATGAGTTCGATACCCTGCCGCGCCACGGCGTCACGATAGGCTTTCACGGCTTTTTCCGGCGATGATTCATCGTCGATCCACACCAGTTCGATGTCCCGCTTTTCGCCATCGACGGTCACCGGCAACTCGCCGGCGGCGCGCGCGTCATCGAGCGCCATCTTGGTGCCGTTCTGGATATCGAGGCCGATGCGGGCACTAGGCCCCGTAAAGGGTCCGTCGACGCCAATCTTTATTGCTTCTGCCGAGTGAACTGCAAGAGTTGTCCCAAGCAACAATGCGGCAGTCGCCACGATTGTCCATTTCATGATTGATTTCCTTCCCTGAAATTTTGTGAGTTTTCGAGACCGCGTTGGTTCGCGAGATGTCCTTCTTGTAAGAGTTGTACGTCCCAGACCGGCGGTTCGCGCGTCACCGCGACCTCGGTTTCGACCTGCGTGCCGCAACCGCGGCAGAAAAATGCGCGAAACTCCACAGGCTCGTCGATATAGTCGGCGGGGTCGTGGTTGGCCGGCGACAGCGCGGTGAATGGAATCGACTTCATGTGAAGCGAATGCTTGTAGTTTTCGCTCGCCGCGCCGCAATCGCAGCCGCAGCGGCGGCAAACAATTCTGTCGTCCGACATCGTCAGATATTCGTTGATGCGAATGTCGCCTGGAGCGTCCTCATCCGGTTTGGCTCCCATGACCGGCTTTTGGGCGCCAGCCCGGCGTTCGTCATGCATGGCGGCCCGGCGGCTCGCGGTGCCGCCGATGTCAACCGCGCCGTCACGGAGGACGACACCATACAGCCTGCCGGCTGCATTGGTGGAGACAAACCCCTGGTTCACGTCGCTGGCAACACGCTCGGGCTCCCGATCGAGGGGATCGCCATAGCCGCCGCCGCCGAAGAAGTTGATGGCGTAGACGTCGTTGAAGGATTGCGTCGTCTGCGACTTGGGATGAAGGATGTCGAGCTTGCCGGTCAGAGTGTCGAGATCCTGCGGCAGCGCGCCCCGGCCTATCTCGTCCCACACATTGGTGTCTCTCTTGATGCGATAGGTGACGCTGGCGCCGGGCAATCCGCCGCTGAGGGCTCCACCGTTGGGGATCGCGACATGAAAGGCGGCGGAGACGTGGGTGAATTCCTTGTTCGTCTTGTGCAGGATGAAGGCGAACCTTCCCCCAAGCCCGCCCCGCCATCGCCCGGCTCCGCCAGTGTCGATCGCTTCACCGCGGTAAAGCACCAGGAGGGGCCAGGTCAGCTCGGTCGCCTCGACATTGGGAACGCGCGCGGAGGGAATGCAGTAGGCGCCGGCCGTGTTGACGCCATCGGCGAAGGTTCGCGCGCCGAAACCCGTCAGATTGGCTTCCTGAAACTGCGTCACGAAGGCGTAGCCGGTCTTGTCCCAACCGAAGAGTTGCATGGCCGGCCACGAGCCGCCGCCGCCCGACATCGCGCGGCTGCGGTGCTTCGGGCTCGTCAGCAGCATTTTCGAGATTGTCGCGTGAGCGCAATTGTGGGCAAGCCAGGTTCCGGTGATCGATCCCATGCTGACCGCGGCCGGATACTCGGCGTTGAGGATTGTGCCGCGCGGGCTGGTAATCTTCAGGCAGCGTTGCAGCCCGCCCGGCGCCCAGGGAATCTCTCCCACAAGGATTGGCAACAGGGCCGCGAAAACCCCGGCGCGCGTGCCCGCCGTCCCGGAATTGATGATACCGGCCTGCGCCGCCGAACCGGTGAAATCGAAATGCAGTTCATCGCCGGTCTTGGTCATTTCCAGCCGCGCCGCATAAAGTCCACGGTCGTCGGCGGAGGCGACCTCCTGAAAATCGACATGGCGCCACACGCCGTCCGGAATTTCACGGAGCCGCGCGCGCAACGATGACTCGGCGCGATCCATGACCCGGCGCATCACCGCCTTGACCGTGTCGCAGCCATAGCGCCCGATGGCTTCCAGAATGCGCGTGCGCGCGACATTGTTCGCGGCGATCTTGGCGCGCAGATCCAGCGCCAGCAGAAGCGGCTGCCGCGATCTTCGCGTATAGAGGTCCTCAATGTCGGCCTGGAGTTCGAATTTGCGCACCACCTTCACCGGAGGTAGCGGCGAAACCTCTCCGAATACGTCCTTCGCATGGATCGAGAAGCTTCCCGGCGCGGAGCCGCCAACGTCAACTTCGTGAATCGACGCGCCGACCCAGCAGAACAGCTTGCCGTCAAAGAACACCGGCGCGAAAACCGCGACATCGTTCTGATGCACCGCTCCAACCCATGGATCGTTGCACAGGAACATGTCGCCATCTTCAATGCCAGGGCTTTCCGATCGGTTTTGCAGCGTCCATTTGATCATCGGCTCGAACACCGTGCCCTGATAGAGAAGGTACGGTGTCATGAAGGCGACATCGCCGATCTCATCGGCGATAACGGTCATGAAGTCATTGGCCTCGGTCGCCACGGGCGAACCGGAAATGTGGCGGATCGTCAGTCCAGCCTCGTCGCAAATGTGCCAGAGGCGGTGGCTCAAGACCTCTTCGGTAATGAAGTCCACTTCGGGCAGCGTTGCAGGTTGGTGCAGTTCGAGGCGGGCGGCGATCTTCATATCCGCGGCGGGCGTAAGGCTGCCGTAATATCGTTCTGCTCCAGCGACCCAGCTCATGACCCGATCTCATGTGTTTCCTTGCTCAGCATCAGATTGCCGACCGGGTCCGTTTCGCATCGCCAGCCTGGCGGCACGACAATTGTCGTCGTGGGAAATTCGACCACGGCTGGCCCGGCAAGCACCGCATGGGCCAGCAGGTCCTGGCCCTGGTAAACGGCGGTTCTGACAAACCCGTTCGCCTGCGGCCAATAGACATCGCGGAATGTGTCAATCGCGATCGGTCCCGCTTTCGGCAGTCTGGCCAATGGAAATTGTTGGCGCCTGCCCAATGCTTCGAGCCGGCAGCCGACCACTTCGATGGGCGCGGTTTCCCATGCGGCTCCCGGGCCAAAGGCTTCGACATACAGCTCTTCGAATTTCCGCCGGATATCGAATGAGCCATCGAACCCAAGCGGCACTTCGATCGTCAACTCGTTGAGTTGCCCGACATAGCGGACCTCGATGAAACGGCGAAAAAGGCGATCTGTCGCTGCCACGCCATCGCGGTCCAGCTCCGCGCCCGCTTCGCTTTCCAGTTGGGCGAAAGCCTTGACGATCGACGCCGCTACCAAGGGCTCGCGCAAGTTCAGCGACAATTCGCGAACATGCATCAGGTCGGCGGTGGCGATGCCATAAGCGCTGAATACCGAAGAGAGTTCGCCCAGCGGAACCATGACCGTCTTGACGCTGAGATCCTGGCCATAGAACGGCGCATGCAGCGGACCGAGGCCGCCATAGGCGCACAGCACGAAGTCCCGCGGGTCGAGACCGCGCTCCACCGTCACTTTCCGCACCAGGTCGGCCATTTTGGCGTTGACGATGGAAAAAACACCGATCGCCGCTTGCTCGACCGAGATTCCCAAAGGTTGTGCGACATGCTTGGTAAGCGCTGCGGCTGCGGCATCGCGGCTCAGCTTGAATTTGCCGCCCAGAAAACGGTCTGGGTCCATGTAGCCCAGGATCAGGTTCGCATCCGTCACCGTCGGATAGTCGCCGCCACGTCCATAGCAGGCGGGCCCCGGAACGGCGCCGGCACTTTGCGGCCCGACAAGCAGACGCAGCGTCGTGGGATCGACCATCGCGATGCTGCCTCCACCGGCGCCAATCGAAACGACGTCAATGGTCGAACAATACATGACCCTTTGATCGATGACGGTCGTGTTGCGCAGCAAGGCGCGGCCATTGACGATCAGCCCGACATCGAAAGTCGTACCCCCGACATCGGCGCAGATCACATTGTCGAACCCTGCGGCCTCGCAAACCTTCTTGGACGCGACGATCCCGCCAGCGGGGCCGGAAAACAAAGTCGTGATCGGACGGCTGCGCGCGCTGACTTCGGTTCCAACGCCTCCCGCGGTGTGCATGACAAAGGGAAGCATCGCCAGCCCCCTGTCATGGAGACCCGCCGAAACCTTATCGAGGTAGCCCTGAACGGCGGATGCCACGTAGCCATTGAGGACCGCTGCTTCCGTGCGCTCGTATTCGCCGAGGCGCCGGGACAGCGCGCTGCCAAGCGAAACAAAAATGGCGGGGTGGCGCTTGCGTATGCTTCGCTCGATCGCCAGTTCGTGCATGGGATTGAGGAAACCCCACAGCAGCGAGACGGCAATGCTCTTGACGCCGGCGGCCGCGAGTCTGTCGACAGCCGCCTCGACCTGATCTTCATCGAGCGCAATGATGACCTCTCCGGCCGAATCGATCCGCTCGTCGAGTTCGACGACCAGGGATCTGGGAATGATCGGTGCCGGCTTGCCGGTTAAGGAATAGTTCTGGATCTCGCTCAGTGGGCGCCCGGCAACACGCCCGTTGACGCGCATGATCGACAGCAGGTCACCATGTCCGCGGGTGGTTATCAAACCGATTTTCGCGCCCGTATGGGTGACGACGGTATTGGTCGCGATCGTGGTTCCAAGCGCCAGCGAGGCAATGTTCGGATAGAAATCACCTGTTCCCGAACTGGCGCGCGCCTTCGCCACATCGAGCACGTCAAAGACTCCACGGGAATTATCGCTAGGTGTCGATGGGGATTTCTGGACGGTCGCATGTCCATGGCCGTCGATCAGAACCAGGTCGCAAAACGTGCCTCCCGTGTCGATTCCTATGACGTTCATCGGAGGCCCCAATAGGAGGTGTAACCGGATTAGATCAAGTGACTTGCACGTTATACAAAGTACTTGCCATTGTAGCGGATGTCCATCACAAAATGAAAGCTACTTGCATTTGCCGTTACGGCAGTTTAAACACTCAGGAGCCACCACGTCGATTTGTCCTATCGCAGCGGAGCAAGGGGAAATGCGGCCTGCATCGCTGATCCGTGGAGGAACTGACGTGCCACGCCGTGAAACCTACAAACTAACGCTACGAATGAAAGCCCCTTGCAAACTCGATAACTAACTTGCATCTATGGCGGACAACCCCTGCCCCGTTCGAGAATCGACAACTGTCCTGAGAAAAATGGCTAACGACTCCCAGCTTGCACATGCCCCCGAAGATGCGGACCAGTTTCCGAACATCGGCATTCGGCTTCGCTTCGAGCGGCGCGCGCGAAAGATGCGGCTGAAGGATCTGGCCGATGCGGCCGGATGCTCGGAAAGCTTTCTCTCGCGCGTGGAGAACAACATCGTCGTGCCGTCGCTCACGACGCTTCATCGGCTGTGCAAGACGCTGGGGATTTCCGTGCCGGCACTGCTCAGCCCGCCGGATGTGACGCCATGCGTGGTGTACCGGCAAGGGCGCAGGCCAGCCTATTCCAATGGCGGGCCGGTGGAAGGCGACGGCTCGACGGCGGAGATCCTGGTTCCGTTCGAAGAGGGGCGGCTGCTCGAGGCGCATGTCTGGCATGTCCCGGCAAATGGAATCTGGTGCGGCCCGTACCGTCATGTCGGCGAAGAAGTGGGTTATGTTCTCGATGGCGCGCTGGAATTGAAAGTTGCCGACAACACCTACACTGTCCGGCAAGGAGACAGCTTTTTCTTCAGGTCCGACTTGGAACACTCCTACCGATCGCATGGAGACGTGAACTGCAGAATCTTGTGGGTCAATACTCCTCCCACATTCTGAGCCAGTGGATGCTTTGCAACCGGGCGTCGAGCGGCTCTCTGGCTGAAATTGCCCATGTTGCCCGTTTCATTCTCCTCGGCGTTTATGCGGGCACTCGTCACGATGCGATACTGAAGCCAAAACAGACCGCTGATCTTGGTGGCGGTTGCGTCGATATCCAATAGAGGGGTGATCCATAGGCGGGGTAGAAAACTGGTCGGAGCGCGGGGATTCGAACCCCGGACCCCTACCCCCCCAGAGTAGTGCCGACCACTAACTCATTGATACATCGTGCATGCGTGCATCTCTCGTACGCTGGCTGTTCGCATATGGTTCACTCCATTCTTGGGCATTCTTGGGCCAACACGTTCTTGCGCTAAAGGAAACAAACACCGCTCATCCAACGCAGATTGTGAGGCACTCCACTTTTCTCGCCGCGTTGAACGGGAGATAGTAGGATGAAATCCCCCGTTCTCGGCATCAGAGCCTATCCCCAACGTATCTGGCTGGTTCTTCTAGGACTTCGAGTTCCCTCTCATCCATTCGACCGGTCCCGAGAAACACAGCCGTGTCTGGGGACGGAAGTGACAATGGCACACTGCCTCAGGGCTTAGGCCAACCAGGTCACCAGGGTTCACACCGAATCTGCTGCTGGTCCTCAACAAATGCCCTACAAGGGTCCGGCGACCCAGGGTCAGATACGGGTCGCCGGGAGCTGAGTGCCGGATGGAAGCAACAAGGAGGCGGACGGTTGTTGTGCATGGGCGTCTGGCGATGCGCGAGCTTCGGCTTGCCGCAGCGCGCGGACGCCTGCATGGGCTGCAGGTGATGACCTTCGAGCAGCTTGCAGTGCGGCTTGCCGGCGGCATGTCGCAGGCAATCGATGATGAAGCGCTCCGGGCGGCGATCCAGGAAGCGTTGCCAGTGACAGCGCTGGGCGAGCTCGATGCGATCAAGGACCTTCCCGGCATGGTGGGTGCTTCGGCGGACACGCTGCGCAAGGCGTGGCGGGCGGGGGTCGAGCTTCAGTTACGCCGCGACGGCCACCCACGCCTCGCCTCGGTGGCGAAGCTGGAAGAAGCCGTGTTCGCGCTAATGCCACCAGCCATGCTGCGGCCACCGGATATCGTTGCCGCGGCGCTGCAACGGCTGCGCCATGCGGGGGCGCTATTCGGTCCCGTCGAGATCGTCGGCATCACTGAACTGTCGCCGGTCTGGCGGGGGCTGCTCAAGGCGCTCGCCCAGCATGTCGAAGTCAGATGGAACGCCGGGCCGCGCACCATTCCCGCCTGGCTTGCGGGCAGTGCCGTTGTCATTGAAAGGGCCGCCCCGCAGGCGCCCCAGATTGTCGCGGTGAGTGCCGCCACGGCCTGGCACGAGGCGATCGAGGCGATGCGCTGGGCCCGCGGGCTCGTAGCATCGGGCCAAGCGGTTCCCGCCGAGATCGCCATCGCCTCGGTGAACCCGGCGGACTATGACGACTATTTCCTGGCCCTTCGCGCCGATTGATCATCTTGAAGATGCCGGGCGGCATGTCGAGCAGCGGATGGCGGTGCGAATGTCCGGCTTCCAGCAGCAACACAGTGGCGCCGCTCTCCACCAGCCTCGCAGCGGCGACGCAGCCGGCCGAACCGCCGCCAACCACAATGAAATCGTAGTTTTCGGAGCGTTCAGGCACGGATTGCCGCAAGCCCCTTCCAGTCGAATTCGATGCCGTGACCCGGCCGGTCTGGAGCCACGGCGAACCCACCCTTGAGTTGCAGGGGCTCGGCGATTTAGCGGTCGAGGCCAAATCCGTGCGCCTCAAGATAGGACCGGTTAGGAACGGCGGCGTGAAGATGCACGGTCACGTCATGGGCACCGTGCGAGGTGACCGGAAGGTTGAAGGCTTCCGCCAGATGGGCGATCTTCATGAAAGAGGTGATGCCGCCGCAATTGGTGACGTCCGGCTCGGGAAAAGTCACACCGCCTGACGCGATGAGATGGCGGAAGTCCCACAGCGTGCGCAGGTTTTCGCCGG
>JANNSP010000111.1:0-19000 GCA_031402975.1 Hyphomicrobiales bacterium | reverse complement strand
GGCTGTGGTCAGCCGGGCGGGGGTGGGTGAGGCATAATTCGCCGCGAAGACCTTTGCCGTTACCTTGATGGATTTCGAGAATTGGCCGGAACTGTCCATCGTCAGGCCGAAGCCGGTGATGGCGGTGCTGGCAATGGGACTGACGCCGATGTTGCCCGCGATCGCGGTGACCCCGGTGGTCGAAATCCCGGCCTTGCTGAGAATGGCGAAATTCCCCGCCAGGCCGAGATTGACGACGGTGCGGATGGGGAGCCGCTGGCTGGCACTGGTGGTTTCGGCCAATGCCATGGGCGCCAGTCCGAGCATGGCGGCGCCGAGGAAGAGGCCCCTCAGAATGAGCGGCGCGGTTGAATGGTCTGCAATCACAGGCAGTGTGGTCATGGTCGTCCCTCGCTCATCGGACATCGGTGGCTGGCGGAACCGGAATTCGGCTGCCTCATGCACCGTCGATGGGGGATAACGTGTGACCTAACTATAGGTTGCGTTGCTGAAACAGGTACAAGCCGTCCGGGATGAAGTTGGTTAATGATGTGTCAGCAGGGAACGTCCGAGGGGCGCGATCCACCGACGCAGGCGAGTGTTCCGTCCTCCGGAAAAGTGCTGCCTTCGGCGCGCGGCACATAGCCCGAATAGTGATTGTAGTTGTAGAATTCCATGTGGAGATGGGGAAAGGTCGAGCAGCCGTTGGCAAAACTGCCGGTCACCGTGGCGAAGGCCATGCCGTCGTAAAGATAGGCGTTATTGGGAAAGGCCACATCGGCGTCGACATGGGCATAAACCACCCAGCCGATGGTCCGCCACGATCCCGTGCCCTTTTTCGCTTCAATTCCGACCTTGACGAAATAGCCGCCGCTGGAGGGCAAGCCAGTCCAGCACACGACCTTCAGCAAGTCGTTGCCGCCACTGAGGATGCGACCCCTGACAGTGGTGCCGGGGGCGCGAGGTTTGGCCTTGAAGATCACCGGGGCACCCGCCGCCGTGCCTTCAAAAGGCGTGACATCGATCGACAGATCGCCCGCCCACCAGTTGGCGTGGCCGGGATCGGTGGCGACCGTATCGATGCGGCCGGTGACGGCAAAGGGATTGAGGATCATGTTGTCGAGATGATAGGGATTGCTGCCGTGGGCGCCGGCGCCCGCCGTCCACACAAACAGCGCCGCGAGAGTCCCCGATAAGATTTTACCGTACAAGATGCTGTCTCCTTGAAGGTGCCGTGTGCCGGGCAATTTACGGTTCGGTTACCATTCGGGTAAACGCCAATCGCTGCTTAACGTTAATTTAACCATTGACGTCGCGGTTCCCGGGTAGCGGAAACTCGATGTTGCGGGCAGGCAACCACGATGGTAGTTTTTGTCCGTTGCCGATGGTACTGCCAAGCCAACTCGATCAGGCAGCCTTGCCGATTTTTTTACAGGGAGGAATACAACATGGAACATCTAGCGAAATCTGGCTTCGGAGCATGGACGTATTTGCTGGCGGCTGTTCTTGGTTCGATTGCATCCGCCGGAAGCGCCCTGGCGCATGACAGCCTGGGTCCGACCATGGGAACGGTTGACCGTGGTGGGGTCAACAGTTTTCTGGGAACGAGCCCAGTGGCGTTGTCGTCCCCCTGGGTTCGAAAATACTTCGCCGAGGCTGGCCAGTGCCTGGCCATCGACATGTTTCAGGTGGTGCCGTTCGCCGACCTGGAACTGGTGGTGATCTCCCCCGACCCTTCCATACGCTATCGCGACGATGACGGGTCACCGTCGTGCGGCAACTGTCCCCGGGTGAAAATCGATCCGGCGCCGATCACCGGATACTATACGGTAATCGCCAACCACTTTGCCGGCAGCCCCGTGACGTCCGATTTTCTCGTCAGCGTATTGCGGCAGGCCGGCGGTAACGCCGCCTGCACCACGCCGACGCCGGCATTTTAGGGAGGAGTTGCAACAATGAACCGTAAATCCAACCAGGCGCGCCCGTCTTTCCGCACAATGATTGTCGCGGCCGCCGTGGCCATCACCCTCTACGCCTCTCCCGCCGCCCAGGCCGAAAACGGCGGCATCGTTCTGCAGCTCAAACTCTGCACGGCGATCAACTGCGGCGCGACGGCCATCCAGGGCCGGTTCAACCCGAATGGCACTCAATCAAATCCGTGGGTCGGTCAGTACTGGGCGTCCGCCAGCCAGCCGTTCTGCCTGCGGCTGCAGGTGACGAACCAAAACAAGGACACCGAGATGAGTGTCGTTGCTCCCTATGGCGCGGTCTTCACATCCGACAACGGAGGAGGATCCTGCTCAACGTGCCCGCGGGTGGTGATCAGCCCAGCCTTTAGCAATGGCATTTATACCGCCGTGGTGAACAATGCCAACGGCGCAGCGGCCGAAGGCGGGTTCTTCCTTTCTGGGGCCATCTACCCGACGGGAAATCCCAATTGCGCCAGTCCCACGGTCGGGCTGTCGCCGATGACCGCGGCGGAGAGGATCAAGATGAGGAAAGCCGGACTGCGCTGACTCCGCGGTTCGGAGCGGCTCTCGCAATCGGGACTCCGACTCGGCTATAACGTCCGAATGCTGACGGCGCTTTCCATCCGCGATATCGTGCTGATCGAGAAGCTCGATATCGGGTTCGAGTCGGGCCTCACCGTGTTGAGCGGCGAGACCGGCGCGGGGAAGTCGATCCTGCTCGATGCGCTGGGCCTGGCGCTTGGGGCTCGGGGCGATTCGGGTCTGGTGCGCTCGGGAGCCGAGCGGGGCGTGGTGACGGCGGCGTTCAGCCTCGCCACCGATCATGCCGCCTGGGGCCTGCTCCGGGACAACGGCTTGGACTGCGAGGGGGAACTCGTGGTGCGCCGCATCCAGACTGCCGAGGGTCCGAGCCGGGTGTCGATCAACGATCAGCCCGCCAGTCTCAATCTGTTGCGCCAGGTCGCCGGTACTTTGGCTGAAATTCACGGGCAGCATGCCGACCGGGCGCTGGTCGATACCGCCAATCATCGCCGCCTGATCGACGCATTCGGCGGGCTGGAGAGCCAGTCGGAAGCGGTCGCCGGTCTGTGGGCGGAACTCAGCGCGGCGCGGCGCCAGCTTGACCAACACCGCGCGCTGATGGAGCGCGCCGAGGCGGAGCGCGACTATCTCGAACACGCGGTCGAGGAATTGCGGGCGCTCGCTCCTATTGCAGGGGAAGAGGAAAAGTTGGCCGAGGCGCGCCAAGTGATGATGAATGCCGAGCAGTATGCCGGTACGCTCAGCGAAGCGGAGCAGGCCCTGGCCGGCGACAGCGCCTCGCAAGCCCGCCTCAACGCGGCCTTGCGCAAGCTCGAGCGCCGCCGCGACAGTGCCGGCGGACGCCTCGACCGGGTGTGCGCGACGCTCGACCGGGTGCTCACCGAAATGAACGAGGCCGGACTGGCGCTGGCCGAGGCGCAAACGTCCTTCATCTTCGACCCCAAGGAACTGGAGACTTCCGAAGCGCGGCTGTTCTCGCTCCGGGCGGCGGCGCGCAAATACAAATGCACCGTCGATACGCTGGCATCCGTGCAGGAGCGGTTCGAGCGCGAGCTTCAGGCGATCAGCGATGGCGGCGCTACTCTGGCCCGGCTCGAAAATAGTGCAAGCGACGCGCGGCTGAAATTCGATGCCGCCGCCGAGCGGTTGAGCGTGGCGCGGCGGAAATCCGCTCGCACCCTCGACAAGGCCGTGATGGCGGAACTGCCGCCGCTCAAGCTCGATCGCGCCCGCTTCGAGACGCGCGTTGAAAGTGAAGCTGGCAAAGCGGGCGCCCATGGCATCGACCGCATCGAATTCATGGTGGCGGCCAATCCCGGCACGCCGATGTCGCCGGTCATGAAAGTCGCCTCGGGCGGCGAACTGGCGCGCTTCATGCTGGCGCTGAAAGTGGTGCTGGCGGCCAAGGGATCGGCGCCGACGCTGATTTTCGACGAAATCGACCCCGGCGTCGGCGGCGCGGTGGCCGATGCGGTCGGAGCCCGGCTGGCGCGGTTGGCCAAGGGCTTGCAGGTGGTGGCCGTCACCCACAGTCCGCAGGTGGCGGCGAGGGCCAACCAGCACATGCTGATTTCCAAGATGGAGGAAATGGGCAGCCACCGCATGGTGACGCGGGTTCAGCCGCTGTCGCCCAAGAGCCGCCGCGAGGAAGTGGCGCGCATGCTGTCGGGAGCGCAGGTGACGGAGGCGGCGCGGGCCCAGGCCGATCAGCTCCTGCGGGGCGGAGGCTGACTTGGCGAAGTTGAGCGAGGCCGAGGCCGCCGCCGAACTGGCGCGGCTTGCCGCCGAGATCGCCGCGCATGACCGGGCTTATCATCAGCTCGACGCGCCGGTTATCTCGGATGCGGCCTATGATCTGTTGCGGCGGCGGAACGAGGACCTCGAAGCCGCGTTCCCGCATCTGGTGCGGGCCGACTCGCCATCGCTGCGCGTTGGAGCGGGGCCGGCCGAGAAATTCACCAAGGTCCGGCACCGCGTGCCGATGCTGTCGCTCTCCAACGGCTTCAGCGACGACAGCGTGCGCGACTTCGTGGGCCGGGTGCGGCGCTTCCTCAATCTGGCCGAAGACGCCGTGGTGGAGATGACGGCCGAACCCAAGATCGACGGGTTGTCGCTGTCGCTCCGTTATGAAAACCGCAAGCTCGCGCAGGCCGCGACCAGAGGCGACGGCCACGAAGGCGAGAATGTCACGGCCAATGTCATGACCATCGCCGATGTGCCGCGGACGCTCGGCAAGGGGGCTCCCGATCTGCTTGAAGTCAGGGGCGAAATCTATATGCCGCACAAGGACTTCCAGGCGTTGAATGAGAAACAGAATCAGCTAGGCGAAAGCCCTTACGCCAATCCCCGCAATGCCGCCGCGGGATCGCTCCGGCAGCTCGACCCGGCGGTCACGGCGTCGAGAAGGCTGGGCTTCTTCGCTTATGGCTGGGGCGAGGCGCCGGAGATTCCCGCCGACACCCAGGCGGGGGTGATCGAGGCCTTCGGCACATGGGGACTGCCGGTCAACAGCTCGATGAAAATCTGCCGCTCGGACGAGGACCTGCTGGCGCATTACCGGCTGATCGAAGAGCGCCGCGCCGATCTCGGCTACGATATCGACGGCGTGGTTTACAAGGTGAACCGGCTCGACTGGCAGGAGCGATTGGGGTTCAGGTCCAGGACCCCGCGTTGGGCGCTCGCCCATAAATTCTCCGCCGAGCAGGCGGTGACGGTGCTGGACGGGATCGACATCCAGGTCGGACGGACGGGTGCTCTGACGCCAGTGGCGCGCCTAACGCCTGTGACCGTGGGGGGCGTGGTCGTCGCCAATGCAACGCTGCACAACGAGGACGAGATCGCGCGGAAGGACATCCGCATCGGCGACCGGGTGACGGTACAGCGGGCGGGCGACGTCATTCCGCAGATTCTGGGTTTCATTCCGGAGAAGCGGCCGGAGCACGCGAAGCCTTATGAATTTCCAACGGCCTGTCCGGTATGCGGCAGCAAGGCCCTTCGCGAGGAGCGCGAAACCGGCAAGCTCGATGCGGTCCGGCGCTGCACGGGTGGTTTGATCTGTGCTGCCCAGCGGGTCGAGCGGCTCAAGCATTTCGCCTCGCGCAATGCCTTCGACATCGAGGGGTTGGGCGACAAGATCATCGCCGAGTTTTATGCCGATGGTCTGATCCAGTCGCCGCCCGATATCTTCACGCTTGAAACGCGCGCAGCGAAGCTGCAGGAGCGCGAGGGCTGGGGCGAGACCAGCGTGCGCAACCTGTTCGCGGCGATCGAGGCGCGGCGCGTGATCGGACTTGATCGTTTCATCTATGCGCTGGGCATCCGCCATGTGGGCGAGACGACGGCCAAGGTTCTGGCGCGGGCTTACGCGACCGCCGAACACTTCCGCGACCAGATGATCGCCGCGGCGGATCAGGCGGGAGACGCGTGGGCCGAACTCAATTCGCATGACGGGATCGGCGAGGTTGTGGCCGAGGCGCTCGTGCAGTTTTTCGCCGAACCGCACAATCGGGACGTGGTCGATGGCCTTCTTGGCCAAGTGAAAACCGTGCCGCTCGATGCGCCGAGCACGACTTCGCCGGTGACCGGCAAGACCGTCGTCTTCACCGGCACACTCAAGCGCATGACGCGCGAGGAAGCGAAGGCCATGGCCGAGCGGCTGGGCGCCAAGGTGGCGGGGTCGGTGTCGAAGAAGACCGATCTCCTGGTCGCGGGGCCGGGTGCGGGGTCGAAACTGAAGGATGCCGAGAGGCACGGCGTCGAAGTCATTGACGAGGACGAATGGTTCGCGCGCGTGTCCGCCGGATGAGCGAAGCATGGCGCGAATTTCGCGAAGGTGCCGTGGATATTGCGCCCATCCTGGTGGCGGGAGTTCCCATCGGGCTGTTGTGGGGCACGCTGGCGGCGGGCAAGGGCCTGTCGCCGCTGGAGGCCGGGCTGACGAGTGCCACGGTGTTTGCCGGGTCGGCGCAGTTCGTCGCCATCGAGTTGTGGCGCGAGCCCGTACCGTGGGTGCTGCTCACCTTTACGGTGTTCATCGTCAATATCCGCCACATCCTGATGGGCGCGTCGTTGTCGCGCCATATCGGACACATCGGCCGGCGCTGGCATCCGCTCATGATGTTCCTGCTGGTCGATGAAGGCTGGGCCTTCGCCGAGCGGCGCGCGCTGAGCCAGCTCCTCACCGCGTCTTACTATCTCGGGCTCACGCTGCCATTGGTAGGCGTGTGGACCACCGCCTCAACCATCGGCGCGATGGCCGGCCGGTCGCTGGGCGATCCCGCCGCTTATGGGTTCGATTTCGCCTTCTCCGCCATGTTCATCGGCATCCTCGCCGGATTCTGGAAGGGACCGCGAACCGGCGCCGTGCTGGCGGCGAGTGCTGTCTCGGCCGCGTTGGCGAAACTTTATGTTCCGGGCGCCTGGTATATCGTCATCGGCGGACTGGCGGGGGTGGCAATCGCTGCTCTCCTGCACCGCGACGAAAACACCGCATGAGTCTCGATCCGATGACCTTGCTGGCGATCTTCGGCATGGCGCTCGCCACCTATGCGACGCGGGCCGGCGGGTTCTATCTGATGCGCGGCGTTCGTGTCGAGGGGCGGTTGAAGACAGCGCTCGACGCGTTGCCGCCGGCCATCCTCATGGCGGTGATCGCGCCCACCATCCTGGCGACGGGGATCGCGGAGACGCTGGCCGCGGCGATCACGGTGGGCGCGGTGCTGCTTCGGATGCCGCTGGTGGTGACGATCCTGACGGGGGTGGTCAGCGTCGTGCTGCTGCGGATGGTGGTTTAACCGAGGGGCGCGCAGGCTTTTTCCATCCAGCATAGATCCTCGCCGTCGAGATGGTCGCCGACTTCTTTCAGCGCGCGGGCATGATAGGCGTCGAGCCAGGCTGTTTCGTCCGGCGTTAAAAGTTTCCGATCGATGAGGCGGCGGTCGATGGGCGCGAGCGTCAGAGTCTCGAAGCCGAGCATCGGGCGTTCGCCGCCTTCGATGTCTTTTTCGGCGCTGACCAGAAGCAGGTTCTCGATCCTGATGCCGTAGTGTTGGGGGCCGTAGAAGCCCGGCTCGTTCGACAGGATCATGCCGGGTTCTAGCTTGGCGCGGTCGGACTTGTTGATGCGGGCGGGGCCTTCATGCACCGAGAGATAGGAGCCGACGCCGTGGCCCGTTCCGTGGTCGTAGTCGAGCCCGGCGGTCCACAGATGCAGTCTCGCCAGAATATCGAGCTGCGAGCCGCAGGTGCCCTTGGGAAAGCGGATGCGCGACAGGCCGATCATGCCTTTCAGCACGCGGGTGAAGCGATCGGTCATTTCGTCCGTGGGCTGACCGATGATCACGGTGCGGGTGATGTCGGTGGTGCCGTCCTGATACTGCGCGCCCGAATCGATGAGGAAGATTTCACCTGCGTTGAGCGGCCGGCTGGACTCCTCCGACACCTTGTAATGCGGCAGCGCGCCGTTGGGACCCGCCGCCGCGATCGTATCGAAGGAGAGATCCAAGAAGAGCGGATGGGCGCGGCGGAACCCTTCGAGCTTGTCCGCAACGCCAAGTTCGGTGAGGGCGCCTGCCGGAGCGGTCTCCTCCAGCCAACGCAGAAAGCGCGCCATGGCGATGCCGTCGCGGCGGTGGGCGGCGCGGGCACCTTCCTGCTCGATGGCATTCTTGCGGGCCTTCGGCAGGACGCAAGGATCGGCGCCCGCGACGAGAACGGCGCCCGACTTTTTGAGTTTCGAGCGGATATGTTCGGCGGCGCCGTCGAGATCGATCAGCACGCGAGATTTTTTCTTGCCCAGTGCCTTGAGCGAGGCATCGATGGCTTCGGGCTTCCTCAGCGTAGCGACCGAGCGGAGTTGCGCCCGCACGTCCTCGGAGAGGCGCTTGGCATCAATGAACAACTCGGCCTTGCCCTTGGCGTGCAGGATGGCGTAGGCCAGCACCACCGGCGTGCAGGAGACATCGGAGCCCCGGATGTTGAACGCCCAGGCGACGCTGTCGGGCATGGTGAGGACGGCGGCATCGGCCTTGGCCTTGCTCATGGCCTCGGCGGATTCGACGAGTTTCTCTTGAGCGGTGCGGCCGGCGAACTGGGTCGGTTGCGCCGTCACCGGGGCGAGCGGGCGCGATGGTCTTCCGGTCCACACCGCATCGACCGGGTTACTCTCAACGGGGACAAGCTTGGCGCCCGCCTTTTCGCAGGCCTTGGTGAAACGCGTCACGTCTCCGGCGGTGAGGAGCCAGGGATCGTAGCCCAGGCGGTCGCCCTTTTTCAGATTGTCCTCGATCCATTGCGCGGGCGGCTGGTCGACCAGGTGGCGAGGCTCGAACTTTTTCACATCGACCTGGCTCCGTACCTGCACCGTGTAGCGGCCATCTACGAAGATCGCGGCCTTGCTCTCCGTAACGACCGCCAGCCCCCACGAGCCGGCAAAGCCCGTGAGCCAGCGCAGGCGCTCGGCATAGGGGGCGACATATTCGCCCTGGAACTCATCCTGGCGGGGCACAATGAAGCCGGTGAGCTTGCGCTTCTTCAATTCGGCGCGGAGGAGGGCGAGGGGAACGGAGGCGGGGGGAACGGGTTTTTTCATGACCGCCGTTTTGGCGGCGCCAGTACAGATGTCAAGGGCATCCGGTTTCATCACGATTTGTGACAATTTGTTTTGCGCGAGCCAGGCAACCTGTGGGGCGGTGGCGCGTAGTCACTATATCCCGAACAGGGACCAACGATCATTCAGGAGAATATCATGTCGTTTCGCAAATCGCTTCTCGCGGCGTCGGCCGCTTTCGCCCTCAGCCTGTCGGCGGCACTTGCCGCCAACACCATGGTTGGTGGGGCTGAAATGTTCCCCGACAAGACCATCGTCGAAAACGCGGTGAATTCCAAGGATCACACCACGCTGGTCGCCGCAGTGAAGGCCGCCGGCCTCGTCGAGACGCTGTCGGGAGCAGGCCCCTTCACCGTGTTCGCGCCCACCAACGAGGCTTTCGCCAAGCTGCCGGCCGGCACCGTCGACACGCTGCTCAAGCCTGAGAACAAGGACATGCTGACCAAGGTTCTGACCTATCATGTGGTCGCGGCCAAGGCCATGAGCGATGCTATCAACAAGATGGTGATGGACGACGGCGGCAAGCACGAAGTGACGACGGTCAGCGGTGGCAAGCTCACCGTCATGTCGAAGGATGGCCAGATCTCGATCATGGACGAGAAAGGCCAAACCGCCAACGTGACCATCGCCGACGTGGCGCAGTCGAACGGCGTGATCCATGTGATCGATACGGTTCTGTTGCCGATGTAACTCTAACGCGCCACCTTCACCTTGCGGGGAAGGTGGCGCCCTAATTTCATCATGCGCGGGCTTGACCCGCGTATCTTCTTTTCGCCGCCCGAAGAAGATGACCGTGTCGAGCACGGTCATGATGAGAGGGGGAGAGCACAGTGCGTGTCACGCCCTCCTTCTCCCCATGGGAGAAGGGACGCTACTTCAGTATGATCCGGCCTTCGACCGCTGGCGCGATCTCTTTCTTCGCCGCGATGTAGTCCATCACCACGCTGGCCAGCAGCGTGCCGTTCAAGCCGCCGATGAGCACCTTGGCTTTGCGAAAGACGATGTAACCGTCGCCGCCCGATTGCATGAAATCGTTGGTCGCCAGGGTATAGGTCGCGGCCTTGTCGATGGGTTTGCCGCCGATGGTGATCGACTGAACCCGGCTGCCGGGCGGCTGGCCGATGTGCGCTTCGACCACGAGGCCCGATACCTGCGGGAATTTGCCGGCGCCATTCTCCACTTCACTGAAACCGTTCTCCAGCGCCGCCCAGATCGCTTCGCCGGTCAGTTCGAGTTTCACCGTCTTGTTGCCGAAGGGCAGTTCGTTGAAAATATCCTTGCGGGTGAGTTTGGCGCCTGCGGGATATTCCGTATTGCCGCGGATGCCGCCGCCATTGGTGATCGCCACATCGGCGCCGGTGAATTCGCGCGTGGCATCGGCGATCAAATTGCCGATCGCCGCCTCAGCACTTCTCACCGTCGCTTTGCGGCTGTCGAGTGCCGTCGAGGTCGTCCCCACCGCCACGTCGAGTTCCTTCGACAGCTTGGCGTTGTATTGATCGACCGCGGCTTGCGTCTCGGGATCGGGCGCAACCGTCGCCGAATCGATGATGCGGAAATTGGGCCACCAGGTGACGCTGCGCTTGCCGTCCTTCTCCTGGACGTCGAGGGTCATGTCCACCGCCGTCACATAGAGCGCTTCCGTCATCGATTCGGCGAGTGCCGTCCGCCCGTCATAGGCGACATGGAGATTGTGGTCGTCGCCAGAGAGCAGCAGGTCGAATTTATGGCCATCGGAGAGCGCAAGATCCTGGACCCGGTCGGTCTGGACGATGCCGACGACCAGTTCGGCGCCTTGCTTTCGCAACTCGGCGGCTGCTTCGTTGGCGGTATCGACCGAGGGCAGGAAGTTATAGTCCGGGCCGGAACTGGAGACGTCTGGCGTATCGTCGGCGGTGATGCCGACGAAGCCCACCTTGACGCCGCCCACTTCCAGCACCGTGCTGTCGGCGAAACCTTCGGCCATCCCGCTCTTGCCGGTACGGAGATTGGCGGCGAGCAGCTTTGATTTCAGTTCCTTCATCCGGGCGCGGAACACCTCCGGCCCGAAATCGAATTCGTGGTTGCCCGGCACGAAGAAGTCGGGCGGCGCGAGGTTAAGGAGGGCCACCGTGTTGGCGCCCTGGTCGATGCCCGAGAGCAGCGACGGCGACAGCATGTCGCCGGCATGGACATAGATCACATGGCCACCCTTGGCGCGTTCGGCCTTCACCACCGCATTGAGCCTGGCAAAGCCGCCCCGGCCCGCTTTGTCGGCGTCGAAATTGTAGATGTCGCTGGTCAGCAGAAAGGTGATGGTCACCTTCTCGGCCAGCGCCGGCTGGATCAACAACGACCCCGCGAACAGCGAGGCGATCAGCGATTTCGAAACGAGGCGCATGGGGTTTCTCCTCCGAGTGGGCTCGGCCCAGCAAACACCTATTCATGACAACCTTGCAACTGCGCGCCATAACGTACGGTCACAAAATCGGCTTGCATAGAAACCCGCCCTGATCCATATATTCGCAATCGACACTTGGGCCGGACGATTGGCCGCTACGCTTCCCAGTTGGGTGCGCGCACGCAAGGACTCCTACCAATTATCGACAACGGGTCTCTGGGCGCGCCGACAGCAAGTTTCGAGACCATCCTATAACCCAACTGAAGGACGATCCCATGAATACGGGTACTGTGAAGTGGTTCAACGAGCAAAAGGGCTATGGATTCATTCAGCCCGACAACGGCAACAAGGACGTTTTCGTCCATATTTCCGCTGTCGAACGCGCGGGGCTTCGCACGCTGAAAGAGGGCCAGAAGGTCTCCTTTGAAGTCGTGACCGACAAGCGCACGGGCAAAAGCTCGGCAGGAAATCTCCAGGCTTCCTGATCCACCGGTTCGAACCACTCCAACCGTCTGGTGCCCGGCCGAGAAGCCGGGCATTTTCTTTGGTGCAGTGCACAGTGAGGCGAAAAGCTGCCTATGCGTCCAGCGCATCACTTTTCCGTTATTTTTTCCGATTCTGGTTTCCTGGTTGATTTTGCGTTAATGTTCCATGCAACCAATGCATAGCTGAGATACCTCATCGCGAGTGGTAGACGCGACATCCGCCTCCTAAATAGTCTCCGATCGTTGTGCGATGCACAAGAATAGTTGGAGACGAAGGAGAACCAAATGACCACCATCACCCGCAGCCAGGACCTCATCCATGCTGGCGAACACATGCCGCGCCCGTCACTGACAGAGCGTGTCGGCTCGTTTTTCGCCAGAAGCCGGGCCGAGCGCCAGCTCTCGCAGCTTGACGACCGCCTGCTCGCCGATATCGGCCTCCGCCGGTCGGACATCCACCGGATGGTCTGGGGCCGCTAAGGCGAACCCAGGACCAGCGTGGTCCAGCCGCCGCGCCTGATCCGGCAGTTCAGTACAAGACCGCGGTTGCGATAGGCCGCGAATACCCATCCTGCCTGGCCGTGCGTCAGTCCTGAGAGAATCAGGACTCCGCGCGGCCGCAGTTTTTTTGCGAGGCCCTGGGCCAGGGCCACCAAAGGCCGCGCCAGGATAATGGCGAAGATCAGGTCGTATGGGCCTTCCCTTGAAATTACGCCCGCCGCGGTCACGGCGCGAACGCAAGCGCGATTGCGCGCGGCGTTGAGCCGGGTGACGCGGACGGCTTCGGGATCGATGTCACTGGCGAGGACCTGGCGGCCGGTGGCGCGGGCAGCCGCGATGGCGAGAATGCCGGTGCCGCAGCCTAGATCCAAGATGCGGCGAGGCTTGCGGGATTTCAGGATGGCATCGAGAGCGAGCAGGCACCCTTCGGTCGTCCCATGATGGCCGGTGCCGAAGGCCGTGGCGGCATCGATCTCGAGCGAAATGCCTCCCGGTCGTGCACGATCATGCGAGCCGTGCAGATGGAAGCGGCCCGCTTTGACCGGCGGCAGACCCTGGAGCGACAACCGCACCCAATCGGCGTCGGGCAGGGCGGCCACGGTTCCCGGATAGAGGGTGCCGGCGAAATCCGCCGGGTCACGATCGGCAAAATAGGCGATGACGGCCCACTCGTCTGCCGCTGTCTCGCTGAGCGATACCGCCGACGGTTCGATGCGCCAGTCGTCCTCGATCCGCTGTGAAAGTTCGTTGGCCTCGGGCAGCGGCAGGCCGCCCAGGGTCAGCGTCCACAGGGTCATTCCGCTGCGGCCGCCGTTTCAGCGGCGAGGAAGCCCCCGGACTGGCGCTGCCAAAGACTGGCATAGAGACCTCCGCTCCTAAGCAACTGCTTGTGCGAGCCTTCCTCGACGATGCGGCCCCGGTCCACGATGACCAGGCGGTCCATGGCGGCGATGGTGGAGAGCCTGTGGGCCACCGCGATCACGGTTTTCCCTTCCATCAGCGTGTAGAGATTTTCCTGGATCGCGGCTTCCACTTCCGAATCGAGCGCGCTGGTCGCCTCGTCGAGCACCAGGATCGGCGCGTTCTTGAGCAGCACGCGGGCGATGGCGACACGCTGACGCTGGCCGCCAGACAGCTTGACGCCGCGCTCGCCGACATGGGCCTCGTAACCGGCGCGGCCCTTGGGATCGACGAGGCCTGCGATGAACTCGTCGGCATGGGCCTTGCGCGCCGCCGCCTCGACATCGGCCATCGCGGCATCCGGCATGCCGTAGCGGATGTTGTCGATGACCGAGCGGTGCAGGAGCGAAGTGTCCTGGGTGACGACGCCGATCGAGGCGCGGAGCGATTCCTGGGTGACCTGGCTGATGTCCTGGCCGTCGATCAGGATGCGGCCGCTGTCGAGATCGTAGAAGCGCAGGAGCAGATTGGCCAGCGTCGACTTGCCGGCGCCCGAGCGTCCGACCAGTCCAACCTTCTCGCCGGGCTCGACCTTGAGCGACAACCCGTCGATGACGGCGCGGATGCGGGGTGCGGTCTCCTTGCCGTAGTTGAAACGCACCTGGTCGAAGTTGATGACGCCTTGCGAAACTTCAAGCGGCCTGGCGCCCGCTACATCGGTGATGGTGCGGTCGCGGGCGATGGTCTCGATCCCGTCCTGGATGACGCCCACATCCTCGAACAGGCCCGCCACCTCCCAGATGATCCATTGCGACATGGCCTTGATGCGGAGTGTCAAGCCGATCGAGAAGGCAATCGCGCCCGTGGTGATCGAACCCACATACCACAGCCAGATCGACATCGCCGCCATGGTGAAGATCAGGACGCCGCTCAGAACCTGGAGCGATGTCGTCATCATGGTCGAGACGCGCATCGACTTGTTCACCACGTCGAGCATCCAGGTCATGCCTTCCTTGGCATAGCTGTCCTCGCGGTCGGCATGGGCGAAAAGTTTCACCGTCGAGACATTGGTGTAGCTGTCGACCACGCGGCCGGTGACCAGCGAACGCATGTCGGCCTGGAGTTCCGAGAGCTTGCCGAGGCGGGGCACGAAGTACCAACAGGCCAAGGCATAGCCGCCAAGCCAGATCAAGAGCGGCACCATCAGCCAGGCATCGCTGGTGGCGACGAGGACGAGGGCTCCGGTGAAATAGACCGAGACATAGACGATGACTTCGGTGAATTTCATCACCGCGTCCCGGACCCCCATCGAGGTCTGCATGACCTTGGTGGCGACCCGTCCGGCGAAGTCGTTGTGGAAGAAATCCATGCTCTGGCGCAGCACGTAGCGATGCGCCAGCCAGCGGCTGCGCATGGCGAAATTACCGCGCAGGCCCTGATGCGAAATCGATTCGGCGATGAAATTGAGGACCGGCAGGACGATCAGCACGAGAGCCCCCATGCCGATCAGCGTCAGGCGGTAATCGTCCCAGAAGGTGGCGCGGTCGGCCAAGGTGAGGAGATCGACCAGGTCGCCGAGGAAGGAAAACAGATAGACCTCTATCAGGGCGATCACGGCCGAGAAGAGCATCGAGGCGGCGAGCAACGGGAAGAATGGCTGGGTGTAATGCCAGGCAAAGGCAAACAGCCGCGCTGGCGGCTTTTCGGGAAGCCGGGGCGGAAACGGATTGACGAGGCCTTCGAGCCAGGTGAAGAAACGGGCGATCACGATAAACTCCGGTCCGCCCAACTGACTGGCGGCAAGCCTCCAGAACAGGACATGTGCGGCAATTCCATGTCTATATAGAAGGAAAGTTGGCGGGGACAAAGATAAGGAAGCCCATCCGGCCTTCGGCCGCCTTCTCCCGTTCTTCGAACGGGAGAAGGCACACATGCTTTTGCCTTCTCCCGCGCGGAACGCGTGGGAGAAGGTGGCCGAAGGCCGGATGAGGGACTTCCTTCACAAAGAAAAACAATGCCTTCCCCCTCCCGTCTCATCCCCCTCATCATCGCCAGCGCGCTGTTCATGGAGAACATGGACTCAACCGTGATCGCCACCGCGCTGCCGGCGATGGCGGCCGATCTCGGCAGCGACCCCATCCTGCTCAAGCTCGCCTTCACCACCTATCTCCTCAGCCTCACGGTGTTCATTCCGGTGAGCGGCTGGTGCGCCGACCGGTTTGGGGCCCGCCATGTATTCCGCGCCGCGATCGTGGTGTTCACGTTGGGCTCGATCGCCTGCGGACTGGCGCAATCTCTCGGTGGCCTCGTCGCGGCACGCGCGTTGCAGGGCATGGGGGGAGCGATGATGGTGCCGGTCGGGCGCATCATCCTGTTGCGCTCGATCCCCAAATCCGAGCTCGTCGATGCACTGGCCTGGCTCACCATCCCGGCGCTGCTCGGGCCTCTCATGGGACCGCCGGTCGGCGGCTTCATCACCACCTATTTCGACTGGCGTTTCGTGTTCTTCATGAATGTGCCGTTCGGATTTGCCGCCTTCGCTTTCGCTACGTTCCGCATGCCGGAGATCGAGGCCGACCATGTGCCGCCGCTCGATGTCATGGGGTTCGCGCTGTCGGGGCTCGGGCTCGCGGCGACGGTGTTCGGCCTGACCGTCATGGGCCGCGACCTGCTGCCGGGTTTCGCGCCTTACGCGCTGGTGGCTTTCGGCAGCGTCATGCTGGGGTTGTATCTTCGCCATGCGCGGCGTTCCCCCCATCCCATTCTCGATCTCCGGCTGCTGCGCATCGAGACGTTCCGGGCAGGCGTCCTGGGCGGCAGCCTGTTCCGGGTGGGGGTGGGGGCGGTGCCGTTTCTCACGCCCCTGCTGTTCCAATTGGGGTTCGGCATGAGCGCCTTCCAATCGGGGTTGTTGACCTGTGCGGCAGCGGCGGGCGCCATCTCGATGAAGTTCGCGGCGGCGCGGCTCATCCGCCGCTACGGCTTTCGCCGCCTGTTGCTGGTCAACGGGGTCGCGGCCTGCCTCACCATGGTGGCGATGGCGCTGATCCATGTGGCCACGCCATTCCTGGTCATCGCCCTGATCCTGCTTGTGGGCGGGTTCCTGCGCTCCTTACAATTCACCGCGATGAACGCCATGTCCTATGCCGACATCGACAATCCCGCCATGAGCCATGCCACCAGCCTTTACACGGTGGTGCAGCACCTGTCCCTTTCGGCCGGTGTTGTGGTGGCGGCGTTCGCGCTCGAGTCGGCGCAATATGCGAGGGGCGACGCGGCGATCCTGGCCACCGATTTTTCCATCGCCTTCATCGCCGTCGGCCTTATCGCCATGACCTCGGTGTGGCAGTTCGTGGGCCTGTCGCCACAGGCAGGCTCGGCGGTTTCGGGGAAGGAGTGATCAGGCTTTCTCCGCCACATATTCCTGGTCGATCGACGGAAGCGGCTCGCCCTTCAGCACAGATTCGAAGGCGCGGAGGCGCTTGTAAACTGAAATCAGCTCGATCATGTACGGCCAGGATTTGATGAGAAACTGGAACGACTCGCGGACCTGTCGAAACGCACCCAAGATCTGATTGAGTGGACCCAGCGTAATTTTCCCGGCGATAATTGTAGGGGCGAGGACAACGTACGGGAAGATGTAGTCGGTCTGGAGGTACAGAAAGCGACCCACGTTGAAATACAGATAGTTGAAGTACAGCGTAAAATAGTTGACCCGCACTTTCGCAAAGAGATCGCGGAGAGCGGGGGGTCTTGCACGCTCGGCATCGTCTTCGCCATACACTAGTTCCTTGCGATAGGCGGCCTCAACGCGCTGGTTCTTGAATTCGAGGCCAGGCAACCTTGACCCAATGATCGCAATGAACAGCGTGCCGAACACCGACCAGAGAATGGCTGCCGTCACCAGCGGATAAGGTATCGCACCCAGTATGGGAATCTCCGTGACATTGGCCGAGAGACGATG
This sequence comes from Hyphomicrobiales bacterium, assembly GCA_031402975.1. GTDB lineage: Bacteria > Pseudomonadota > Alphaproteobacteria > Rhizobiales > Aestuariivirgaceae > Aestuariivirga. Next base: position 1,671 of record JANNSP010000111.1, on the reverse strand, counting down.
GAGGACCGGGAGAAAGGCGATGAGAGTCATGACGGCATCGACGAGGTCAATGCCGAGTGTTTCCGTAAGGTTGGCAAACCGCTTCGAGTCTTCCTGCACACGCTGGGAGGCGCCTTCGATGTGGCGCAGCCGGGGCCAGTTCATCGTGTAGTAGTCGTTCATCGCCGTCCGCCAGCGAAACAGATAGTGGCTGACGAAGAATCGATTGAGGGCGATGACGATGACAGCGACGGATGCGATCTCCGTAAAGGTGATGAGGTAGCCGAACAGTTCGCCGAGCGTCACCGGCTTTGATTTTGACACGGCAGCCTGGATCAGGTCCCAGAACGGCCCGTACCAGGTGTTGATCGCGACGCTCACCTGGACCTGGAAATAGGTGGTGAAGATGATGAGCGATGTGCCGAGGATCGACCCGGGGCCCCATGGGTGTGGATCGTAGAGGTACCAGAAGGCGGCGAACAGCAGGACCGTCGTCGCGTAATAGAGATAGAACCACAAAAACGGCTTCGACCAGAAAATAGCGATACCGACGACGGGCGGCGCGCCGGCAGCGGCCGGGGGCAAACCGAACAGGGCGCCCAGTTGCTCGCCGCCGAAAAACCAGAACAGCACGGCAGCCAGCGTCCACACTGCGGCCGACCAGAAGAACAGCCGGGGCTGGGGGAAAAAGGAGACGAACATGGATCGGACCTTTCCTGTGGAGGTGGCTCAGTTCAGAGTATCGAGAAGTGGCGGCAGGTGGCCGAGATCGGGGAGTTCGCGGAAGCGCGGTTCGGAGACGGGCGCATCCGCATGTTCGAGCTGCCAGGTGAGGGCGTGCGGCACATGCACGCCCCAGCTTCCAGCGGCGAGTGCCGGCAGGACATCGGACCTGAGCGAATTGCCGACCATCATCGAGCGCTCCGCCCCCTCGCCGTGGCGGGCGAAGACGCGGGCGTAGGTCGCAGGCGTCTTGTCGCTGACGATCTCGACGCCATCGAAGAAGTCGCCGAGCCCCGACTGCGCGAGCTTCCTCTCCTGGTCGAACAGGTCGCCTTTGGTGACGAGGACGATGCGGTACTGGCCGGCGAGGCGTTCGAGGGTTTCATGCGCGTGCGGCAGGGTTTCGACGGGGTGGCGGTGCATGGTGCGGCCGGCCTCGAGAATCTCGCGGATGACGCCCGCGCCGACGCGTCCCTCCGTCACCTCGATCGCGGTTTCGATCATCGAGAGCGTGAAGCCCTTGATGCCGAAACCGTAGAATTGCAGGTTGCGCTTCTCGGCTTCGAGCAGGCGTTCCGACACGCGGGCTTCCTCGGCGTGATCCGACAGGAGTTCGGCGAAGCGTTTCTCGGTCAGGCGGAAGAACTGCTCGTTCTGCCAGAGCGTATCGTCGGCATCGAATCCGATGGTGGAGAGGGAGGACATCGGACGCGAGTGTAAACGGCTCACAGGCTTCAATACAATGCACCAAGCTTGACAGGGGGAGGGGGCTGCCCTATCAGGCGGCCCACGCTTTAATGCGGGTGTAGCTCAGTTGGTTAGAGCGTCGGCCTGTCACGCCGAAGGTCGCGGGTTCGAGCCCCGTCACTCGCGCCAACCCTTTCTGAGAGTTGGCGCTTTCCACTCATCATCTACCGGCGATTATTGGCCCATGACCTCGGTCGAGGCGGCGAGGATGCCGACATCGGG
>JANNSP010000110.1:0-4272 GCA_031402975.1 Hyphomicrobiales bacterium | reverse complement strand
GTGGTCTTGCCGGAGCCGCTTTCCCCCACCAGTCCGAAGCACGACCCCGTTCGGATATTCAGCGTTACGCCGTCGACCGCGTTGAGTTTCCCGAACCGCACGACGACGTCATTGATTGCGACCGCGGGGGTCATGCCGGCGCCCGCAAGTGGCAGCTTGCCACGTGACTCGCGCCTCCCGGAGCTGGGTAATAAGGTGGAACCACCACCGGGCAGGGCGCGAAGGCGAATTCGCAGCGCGGCTGGAATATGCAGCCCGGAGGCCGGTGACGGATATCGGGAAGCTCGCCCGGAACGACGCGAAACCGGTTCTCGATGGCGTTGGAACCACGCGGCTGGTCGATCGTCACCTCGCAGGAGAGAAGTGCTGCCGTATAGGGGTGGCCGGGGGCCGCCGCCACGTCCACCACTTTGCCTTGCTCCACCATCTCGCCCGCATAAAGCACGGCGATGTCGTCGCAATGCTGCGCCACCAGTCCGAGGCTGTGGGTGATGAACAAGATGGTGCAGCCGATCGTGTCGCGCAGTTTGCGGATCTCCAGCATCACCTGCGCCTCGACCGTCACATCAAGCGCGGTTGTCGGTTCATCGGCGATGAGCAGGTGAGGGCGTGCCAGCAGCGCCATTGCGATGGCCACGCGCTGGCGCATGCCGCCGCTCAATTCGTGCGGATACTGGTCGAGGCGCTGGCGCGGGCGGTCGATGCCGACGGAGTCGAGCGCCTCCTCGGCTGCCTTCGCCATGGGCAAGGCGGAGGGCCGGCGTCTGAGGACTTCATAGAGATGCGAGCGGATGGTGAAGACGGGATTGAGCGACGACAGCGGATCCTGAAAAATCATGGCGATCCGCGTGCCGCGCAACTCGGCCGTTGCATTGGAACGCGTCAGGTCGAAGCGTTCGGCGCCGAGGATCAGCGCTCCCGATCTGACCCGCGCATTGTCGGCGAGAAGTCCGAGCAGTGCGAGGCCGATGGTCGACTTGCCGCTGCCCGATTCCCCGACGATACCGATGATGCTGCCAGCCTCCGTGGCAATCGAGACATCGCGCACCGCATGGGCGGTGCCCGTTGGCGTGGCAAAATCGACGCTCAGGTTTTCGACTGCGATCCGCATGCTCACAGTCTTATGCGTCCGGCAAGCTTGGGATCCGCCGCATCGCGCAACGCCTCGCCGAACAGTGTCGAGCCGAGCGTCGCAAGCGACAGGGTGACGGCCGAACCGATGGTCGGCCACCACGACTGGTTGAGATAGATGTAACCGTCCTTGATGAGCGTGCCGAGGCTGGCGGCGGGGGGTTGCACGCCGAGGCCCAGGAACGACAGGCCGGCCTCGACGGTGATCACCACCGGAATGTTCATGCTGGCGAGAATGATCAGTGGACCGATGATATTGGGAATGAAGTGGCGCCAGATCAGCCGGTACGGGGGCAAACCGAGCAGGCGCTCGGCATCGATGAAACTCTGGCTGCGCAAGGCGAGCGTCTGGGCTCTTGCCACCCGGCCAAACTGCGGAATGAACAGGATGGTGACGACGAACAGCAGGTTCCAGTAACCGGTACCGTACAGCGCCACGATGCCCAGCGCCAGGATGACCGGCGGGTAGGCGCTCACGACATCGAAGACGACCAGCATCAGCCGGTCGCCGAGCCCCCCGAGCAAGCCAGCGGCAACCCCCAGGATCGAGCCGAGGAACAAAGAGGCGCTGACTACCGCCAGCGAAATGACCAGCGCCGAGCGCGTTCCCACAGCCGTTCGCGCGAACAGGTCGCGGCCCAGATTGTCGGTTCCCAGAAGATGCGTGAGGCTGGGCCCGAGAAAGCGGTCCGCCACATTGATCTTGTTGGGATCGGCGGAGAGGAGGGGCCCCAGCAGCGCGAAAGCCAGGATGAGGACCACCAGCACGAGCCCGGTTCGTCCCGAGCGGACGCGCCAGATGTCGGTTAGAATAGTCCGAAATCTGCCCATCAGGAGTTTCCGCGGAGGTCGAGGCTCCGGGCGATGCGCGGATCGATGAGGCTGTTGACGATGTCGACCGCGAAATTCGCCGTGACATAAACGAAGACGATGAGCAGCAGCCCCGCCTGCGCCACCGGATAATTGCGGGTCATGATCGAATTGTAGATGAGGGAACCGATGCCGGGCCTGGCGAAAATGATCTCGACGAACACCGCGTGGCCGATCAATTCTCCCATGCCGAGGCCGACCACGACGACGATCGGCACGACCGCGAGCTTGAGCGCGTAGCGCCCGACGATCCGCCGTTCGGGCACGCCGTAAGCCCGCATCATCCTGATATGCTGTTCGGACAAAACCTCCAGCAGCGACGCGCGCACCAGACGCGCGATATAGCCGATCCAGCCGATGGCCAGCGCGCTGGCCGGGAGAACGAGATGCGCCAGCCGGTCGCCCAAATCATTGGGATCGCCGGCCCCCGTCACCGGGAACCAGCCAAGCCCCAGCGAAAACGTCAGCAGCAGAAAGATCGCCACGACGAAACTCGGCGTGGTGATGAAGGCGACCGAGGCGAAGCCCAGGAACGTATCGAGCCTCGAGCCGGGGCGCAGCGCCGCGACACACCCCAACAGAAGCCCGAGACCGCCGCCGATCAACATCGCCGCGAAGGCGAGCTGCAGTGTCTTGGGCAGAACTTCGAGAACGATCTCGCGGATCGGCCGGCTCGAAATCACGTCGGTCCCGAAATCACCCACCGCCGCATGCGAGAAGAACAGCCACATCCTTTCGAGCAGCGATTTGTCGAGCCCCATGCGCTCGGCAAAGGCTTCGCGCAATTCGGGCGTCACCCGGGGACCCAGCATGATGGTGATCAGATCGCCGGGAACGAACTGGGTGAGCACGAACAGCAAGAGGATGGCGCCCGCCATGGTGAGGAGTGCCGCGCCCAGCCGCAGTGCTAGAAACCTGACCCAGCCGGCTGTCATCGCCTCGCGCTTCTTGGGCGTCAGGCTTCCTTGAAAAACCGGAACTGCCAGTTGGAGCCGTTGGGAAGCACCGAGGGCGCCAGCCATTTGGCATAGGCGAAATCGCGCACCCCGTGGGTGATCCAGATGCACGAGGCGGATTCGTCGAGCAGCTCCTGCATCCGCACATACATCGCTTCGCGCTTGTCGTTGTCGGTGATCGAATTGGCCGAGGCATGGAGCTTGTCGAACTCCTCGCTTTTCCAGCGCTGCCAGTTCCACACGCCGACCTGCGACGAAAGGAACCACTGGGTCTGGAAGCTCGGATCGAACTTCGAGGAGTAGGGGATGATGGAGAGTTCGAGGTCCTTGCTTTTGTCGTCGCTGCCGAGCGCCCAGTAGGCGCCGGAGTCGAGCGCGTTGATGGTGACGGCGATGCCGATGTCGCCGAGATTGGCCTGGACGATCTGCGCGATCGCTTGCGCCGTTGCGTCATTGAGGCAGGTGAGCGTCGCCTTCATGTCGGACTGGCCCGCCTCCGCCAGGAGCGCCTTGGCCTTTTCGATGTCGCGCGCATAGACCGGCGCCTTTGCCCAGTGACCCAGAAGCTGCGGAGCGAGAAGCGTCTTGGCCCTGGTCACCGTGCCGGAATAGGCGCCGGCGATGATCGCATCGACATCGACGCCGAGGCGGATGGCTTGCCGCACCTTGATGTCGTTGAACGGCGGCTTCTCCACATTGATGCCAAGCCAGGTGTAGTCGATGCCGTCGAGCTTGATGGTCTTGGCTTCGGGATCGGCCTCGACTTCCGGCAGCGCCGTCGGCTCGATCTCGGTGAAATCGATTTCCTTGGCCAAAAACGCAATGACGGCGGTCTTGGGTTCGGCGATGGGCTTGGCGACGATGCGTTTGAAATGCGGCTTGTCGGCCCCGGCATAGTCCGGGTTCACTTCCAGCACGATCTGCTCCTTGGGCTTCCATTCCTTGAACAGATAGGGGCCGGAGCCGATGAGCTGCGTGGCGATCTTGTCGCCCAGCGCTTCCGTCGCCTTCTTCGACAGGATGGCGCCCGACCCGTCGCAGATGCCGATGACCCAAAGTGCCGGCGCCGGGTTCTTCAGGATGATCTTGCCGGAATAGGTGCCCGTCACTTCGACTTTATCAAGCGCGCCGAAATCGTCGGCATAGGCCACCTTCTTGCCGTCGGCGCCCTCCTTGACGAAACGCTCGAGCGAGAACTTCACATCCTCCGCCGTCATCTCGCCATAGCCGCCATGGAACATCTGCCCGGGATTGAGTTCGAAGTCGATCTGCGTCTCCGAAACCTGGGTGATGGTCTTGGCGGCATCCGGCGCCC
>JANNSP010000109.1:0-20675 GCA_031402975.1 Hyphomicrobiales bacterium | reverse complement strand
GAACGGGAAGGCAACCACCACGTCAGCACCCGCATCAGCACGCTGTCGGAGAAACCACCGGCATAACCGGCCAGCGCCCCCAGCACGACGCCGTAAACCATCGGCACATAGGTTGTGAGAAAGCCGAATGGCAAATCGACGCGGATGCCCCACAGCACCCGGGTCAAGACATCGCGGCCAAAATTGTCGGTGCCGAAAGGATGGACCAGGCTTGGAGGCTGGAGGGTATTGTCGAGATCCTGGCTGTAGGGACCGTATGGCGATAGCAGGGGTGCAAAGATACCCGCCAGCACGATGACGACGAGCATGATGCAGCCCACCTTCAGCGTCACCGGCCAGCGCTTGAATTCATCGGCCACGCGCCGCGCGCCAGTCAAGCTTTCAACACCCGCCGGTCGATCAGCATATAGCTGAGATCGGCAAGCAGATTGACCACGAGCACAAGGATGGCGAAGACCAGGGAGAGACCCTGGATCACCGGATAATCGCGCTGCCCCACGGCCCGGACCAGCAGCGATCCAAGGCCGGGAAAGGAGAACAGATACTCCACCACCACAGCACCACTCAGCAGCCAGCCGATATTGACCGCCAGAATTGTGGTCACCGGCATCAGTGCGTTGCGCAGCGCATGCTTGATTAGGATACGCCAGGGCCCGAGACCCTTGGCGCGGGCCACCGTGATATATTCCGCCGTCATCACATCGAGGATGGCCGCCCTGAGCGACTGGATCAGGATCGGGGCCAGAAACAGCGCGATGGTCAATGACGGCAGCACCAGATGATACATGCGGTCGCCGAAGCTCCGGCCATAGCCGGAAATCGGAAACCATTCGAGGTAGATGCCGAAGAACAGCATCAGGATGATGCCGACCCAGAAGGGCGGCATGGCAAAGCCCACGATGCCAACGAGGCGGATCGCATGGTCGGCCATCCGGTCGCTGCGCCGTGCCGCGATGATCGACAGCGGCAGGGCGATCAGGATGGCGAAGACGGCGCTGGTGACGAGGAGCAGCACCGTCGGCAACAGGCGTTCGCCGACGATCTTTCCGACATCGGCATTCTGGATGATGGACGTGCCAAGACTGCCCGTCGCGGCATTGGCGATGAAGTTCCAGTACTGGATCAGCAAGGGCTGGTCGAGGCCGAGCCTGGCATGGGCGGCCTGCAGTGTCTCGGGAGTGGCGCGGCCATGCATCATGAGCTGCACCGGATCTCCCGGCACCAGATGTATGGCGAAAAACGCAATCAGGCTGACGCCGATCACCACGGGAATCATCTGGATCAAGCGCGACGCGATGTAGCTGAGCAGACTCACGTCAGATGACCACCCCTAGTTTCGTCATTCCCGCGAAGGCGGGAATCCCGCTGTTACTCATTAGGTCAGCGGGGCCCCCGCCTACGCGGGGGTGACGGTTAGGGGCTGGGATTCGATCCAACAGACTGTGCGACGTCAAACAGGCCGAACTACTTGTCGAGCCAGACTTTCTGCAGCCACCACCAGCCGTTTGCGAGTTGCTTCAGGTCCTTCACGTGGGCCTGGCTGCCGTTGATGACGGGAGCGAAATTCAGTGGAATACTGTAAGCGTCGTTGTAGAGGATTTCCTGCACCTTGGCGTAGAGTTCGGCGCGCTTGGCCGGATCGGACTCGCGCCTCGCCTCCGTCAGCATCTTCTGGACATCCTTGTTGTCGTACCAGGTGAAGAAGGCCTGCGAGCCGGCGGTGACGTCGGCCTGGATCGTCGCAAGCTCGTCGGTGTCATTGATGTCGCTCGTGATGTAGCTGACATAGGCCTGGTATTCGCCCTTGGTGGTCATCGTCCAGGCCGTGCCCACGTCCATCTCGACGATCTCGCTCTTGATCCCTGCGGCTTCCCAGCCCTGCTGCAGGACGGTCGCCACCTGCCGGGATGGCGCGTTGCCGGTGTCAACCATGATCTGGATCGGCGTTCCGTCATACCCCGATTTCTGCACCAGTTCCTTCGCCTTCGCGGCATCGAAGGGGATAACCGGCACGGCATCGCTGTGGAAGTTCACCTTGGGCATGTAGGAATTCGGCACTTCGCCATATCCGAAGTAAACCGCCTTCAGGATAGACTCACGGTCAGCGGCATAGTTGAGCGCCAGCCGGAAGTCCTTGCTGTCGAGCGGCTTCTTCTGATGATTGAGATAGACATAATCCAACCTGAAGATCGGGGTCGATTCGACCACGAGATTGCTGTCGGCCTGGAGCGACTTGGCCTGGTTGAAGGCGACGGTGGAAATCACGTCATAGTCGCCGTTACGCAGCCCCAAAACGCGCGAGTTGCTCTCCGGCACATATTTGAGTTCAACGCCTTCGAGGTAGGGCAGCGGCTTGCCATCGGCTCCCATGTCCCAGTAATGAGGATTGGCCTTGAGCACGACGGTCGAACCCCGCTCGTAGCTTTCGACCATGAAGGGGCCGGCGCAAACCGGCGAGGTGCCGAACTTCTCGGCGCTCGCCTCATAGGCTTTCCTGTTCACGATGCTCGCGGCATAGGCGGACAAGGCGGAGAGCAGCGGCGCATAGGGCTCGCTCAGCTCCACTTTCACATGGCTGTCATCGGCCGCCGAAATGGTCTTCACCGGCTTCAGCACGAAAGCCAGATACTTGGCGGGATCTTTCAGAGTATTAAGCGTGAAGACCACGTCATCGACGGTGACGGGCTCGCCGTTGCTGAATTTCGCGTCGCGGATTTTGAAGGTATAGGTCAGGCCATCGGCCGATACCTCCCAGGATTCCGCCAGGCCGGGCCTGAGGCCCCGGCCGGTGTCATCGGCTTCGACGAGAGCGTCGCACACCTGCTCGATCGCATAGATCGATCCGTTGTCGCCGGGGATGAAGGGATCGAAGGTCAGAGGCTCGTCGGGCCTCGCCATGACCAGCATGCCGCCGCGCTTGATGCCTTCGGCCCGGCCTTCGGTCGAAAGGGCTGCCAGGGACCCGGCGGCGAGGACGAAGGCGGCGCCGAATATCGCGCGGCGGCGCCAGCCGGCAAGACAATCAAAAGACCTCCGATGCGTCATGACACTCTCCCTGCTCTAAGTTTTCTTGGTTGCTTTCGAGACTAGTGTGGTGTTGCAAGCTTGGCAAGCAGTGGCCCTTGCGCCTCTGATCTTCCGTGACATAGGCTCGCCTTCGATCACACACTGCCGCAAGGGGAACGGAATCGTGGGCCATCCGAGAGATCTCATCCAGGCCATACTCGACAACCATATCGCGCGTGGCGTGGTTGGCGCATCGTTGGCCATTTCATGGCCCGGCCAAGAGCCATTGCTCATCACCAGCGGATTTGCGGACAAGTTCAAGAAGACTCCGATGCGGCCCGATCATATCTTCCGCATCGCCAGTTGCACCAAGACATTCGTAGCGACGGGACTTCACCTTCTGGTCGAGGAGGGCAAGGTCGATCTGGACGAGCCCATCACCCGGTGGTTCCCCGGCATGCCGGATGCCGCCAGGATGCCGGTGCGCATCCTCCTCAATCACCGGAGCGGCCTGCCCGATTTCGAAACTTCGATGCCGATGATTTCGGACAAGACATGGACGGCCGAGGAAATCGTCGATTTCGCCTTCAAGCACGGCGTCCAGAAACAGCCCTGGCACGGAATGGAATAGTCCAACACCGGCTATGTTCTCTCCGGCATCATCATCGCGCGCGAGACCGGCAGACCCTATGCCGATCACCTTCGCCGCAGGATCTTCCAGCCGCTTGGCATGAACGATACCTGGGTTGCAACCCACGAAGCATTTCCGATCGGGCGCGAGGCCCGCGGCTACATGCATGTCGATCCCAATGGAAAGCCGCAATGGGACATCCAGGGCGCCGGCGACCCCGTCGACGGCGTGTGGGATTCGACCGAATGGTTCCCGATGTCGGGGGCGAACGCGGCGGGTGACATGGTGTCGACGCCGAAAGAAATCGTAACGTTCCTGAATGCGCTGTTCGACGGCAAGATTCTTGCCCCGAGGCAGCTCCATGAAATGAAGGATAACCTGGCGCCTGCGCAGTTCCCGGGTTCGCGGGTGGTGGCCAACGGCCACGGAATTCTTGTCTCGCGTTATGGCGATGTCGACGTCAAGGGACACCTCGGCCAGATTCCCGGCCATTCCAGTCTCATGGGCCGCGACGAGAAATCCGGCATAACCGCCATGCTGATCCAGAATTCCGGCGCCGCCGATTTCGAATCCTTCTTCCTAAACGGCATCAACATTCCCTTTGGCGAGATATTCCATACAGTCCGTGACGCGGCCTTATAGATGATCGGCGGGGAAGGCAGTCACGCCACAATGTGGCGCGAGCCGTTCTGCTGAATTGCCGCCAGCAATTCACCTCCGGGATGACTGTCGGTAATCAGCAGCAGCCGCGCCGACCATGAACCATAGACGGCGAGCGAGGCCCGTTCGAATTTGGTGTGGTCGGCCAGGATCACCGTTTGGCTGGCGCGGCGCATCATCGCGCCATAGATGAGGCTCGGCCCGACGCCCGCATCGCTCGGTCCTTCTTCCGTCAGGCCGCTGGCTCCGAGGAACGCTTTTCCGGCACGATAGCGTTGCAGCGCCTCGATCGTCTCGGGTCCGTGGATCAGCCCTTCGCGGCTGTCATACTGGCCGGGCAGCACCAGTACCTTGTGGAACGGGTTGCTGGCGAGGGCGATCGCCACCGAGAAGGCGTGGGTGATGACGGTGAGGTGATCGCGTTCGGCGGCAAGGCGCCTGGCGAAGATGGTGGTCGTGGCGCCACCGCCGATCATCAGAATGTCGTTGGGCTCGACCAGCCGCACGGCGGCGGCGGCGATCCTCTCGCGCTCCTCCACCATCAGCTTTTCGCGCTCGGCCAAGGCCGGCTCGAAGGCCACGGGCCGCATGGCGCCGCCATAGGTGCGGTTGATGAGGCCGCGCTCGTCCAGCTCGGCCAGGTCGCGCCTGACCGTTTCGGTCGAGACATTGAGCCGCGCTGCCAGGTCGTTGACCCGGAGTGTCGGCGTGGCGCGCAATTCCGCCACGATGCGCGACTGGCGGTCGGATTTGTTGAGCTTCACGGGCTGATCCTGCCACAAACCACAGCGTTGTGGCGATATTGGGCATAAAATGACTGATTGACAACAAAAGAATGTTGTGATTTGGTTGATATAGTTGCTGAGACGGTCAGTTTATGACCGAAGGAGCAGAAATGCACGATTACGGCCTGTTCAAGTTCGAGTCGAAGCAGGATCTGATCGACACCGCCATCCGCTTCTGGAATCCCGACAAGACGAAGTTCTGGCAAAAGGCCGGGATCGATCTGGTGATCGACCGGCGCGAGGGATATTTTCTCTACGACATGTCGGGGCGCCGGCTGATCGATCTCCATCTCAATGGCGGCACCTATAATTTCGGCCACCGCCATCCGGAACTGGTGGAAACCCTGAAAGGCGCGCTCGACTATTTCGACATCGGCAATCACTGGTTCCCGTCGGTGGCGCGCGCCGCACTGGCCCAATCGCTGATCGGCGTCTCGCCCGGAATGACCTATGCGGTGTTCGCCCCCGGGGGTGCGGAGGCCGTGGACATCGCCATCAAGAGTGCGCGCTATGCCACCAAGCGCCGCAAGATCGTGTCGATCATCAAGGGCTATCACGGGCACTCGGGACTGTCGGTGGCAACCGGCGATGAGCGCTTCAGCAAGATTTTCCTCGCCGACCAGCCGGAAACCTTCATCCAGGTTCCGTTCAACGACAGCGTTGCGCTGGAGAGGGCACTCAAGGGCAATGATGTGGCGGCGCTGATCATGGAAACGATCCCCGCCACCTATGGCTTCCCGATGCCGAAGGACGGCTATCTCAATCACTGCCAGGCGCTCTGCCAAAAATATGGCGCGATGTATATCGCCGATGAAGTGCAGACCGGGCTGATGCGCACCGGCCAAATGTGGGGCTGGCAGGCCTATGGCGTTCAGCCCGATATCATGGTGACGGCCAAGGGCCTGTCGGGCGGGCTCTATCCGATCAGCGCCTGCCTGGTGAACGACAGAGCGGGTGGCTGGCTCAACGAGGACGGCGCGGCGCATATCTCGACCTCGGGCGGGGCGGAACTGGGCTGCGTCGTCGCCCACAAGGTGATCGAAATCCTGCAGCGGCCGGAACTGATCGCCAATGTGCGGACGGTGTCCGACTTCATGGCCGACAGCATGCGCGAGATGATGGAGCGGCACGGCGACATTTTCACCGGGGTGCGCCAGAAGGGCGTGATCCTGGGACTCGAATTCGGCAGTCACCCGGAGGGCGCCATGTTCGTGTCGCGCGCGCTCTATGAACATGGGGTGTGGGCGATCTTCTCGTCGCTCAACAAGTGGGTGCTGCAATGGAAGCCGGGTGTGCTGCTCACCCATGAAACCTGCGAGGACATCATGGACCGCTTCGATGCCGCCATGCCGCGGGCCCGCGAGTTGCTGCATCAGGCGAGGAAGGCCGCCTGACATGACAGAACCCCTGATGAAAGTTCCGGATGTCCAGTTCGAACGGGCCAAGCTGATGCTCGACCGGGCCCGCTGGGCGGCGAGCCGCATGCAGAGGCTGGACCGCGCTGCAACGCGCCGCATCTGCGACGCCGTGGCCGCCGCGGCTCATGCGAAAGCGCAGCATTACGCCGAATGGGCGGTGCGCGAGACCGGCATGGGCGTCATCGAGCACAAGCGCATCAAGAACGAGGCGTGCTCCAGGGGGCTGGCCGAACTCTATGCCGGCGACGATTTCATCAGTCCACGGATCGATAAGGCGAAAAAGATCGTCGAGCTGCCGCGCCCGGCGGGGGTGATCTTCGCGTTGATCCCGGTGACCAACCCGGTCGCCACCGTTTATTTCAAGACGCTGCTGGCGCTGATGACGCGGAATGCCATCATTCTCAGTCCGCATCCCCAGGCCAAGGCCTGCTCGGCCGATGCCGCGCGCCTGCTGGCCGAGGCAGCGATAGCGGCGGGCGCGCCCGATGGCGCCATCCAGGTGATCGAGGAGCCCAACATTCCGCTGCTCGAAAGACTGATGGGCGATGAACGCATCGACCTGATCGTGGCCACCGGCGGGCCTTCGGTGGTGAAGGCCGCCTACCGTTCGGGAAATCCCGCGATCGGGGTCGGCTCCGGCAATGCGCCCGCCGTGGTCGACGACAGCGCCGACATCAGGCTGGCGGCGAAGCGGATCGTGGCGTCCAAGAGTTTCGACAATTCCATTCTGTGTACGAATGAATCGACTGTGCTGGCGTTCAGCACCATCGCCGACCGGCTGCTGGACGCCATGCGGGGCGAGACGGCGCATGTGTGCTCGGCCGAAGAAACCGACAAGCTGCGGGCGCTGCTGTTCACCAAAACGGGCTTCAACGTGGCGATGATCGGCAAGGATGCCAGCGTGATCGCGCGCGAAGCTGGGTTCAACGCGCCGGGCGCCAGGATCCTGGTCACCCCCGTCACGCTGGTGCAGGTCGAGGAGAGGCTGGTGCGCGAGAAGCTCTGCCCGGTGCTGGCTTTTGCCAGGGTTCAGAGCATCGATCAGGCGATTGCCGCCGCGCGCTCGATGATGCGGATATCCGGCAAGGGACATTCCGCCGCGATCCACTCGAGGACCGAGGCCAACATCATGGCCTTTGCCGCCGCGGTTCCGGCGCTCAGGATCGCGGTCAATACCGGCTGCTCGCTGGGGGCGGCGGGCTATGAAACCAATCTCGGACCCTCCATGACCATCGGCACGGGTTTTGCCGGCGGGTCCTCCATCGGCGACAATCTGACGCCGCACCATCTGCTGCACTATGCGCGGATCGCCTACAACAAGGAGGCGTCGGAAATCTTCGGAAGCTTCGAGGGCCTCGATCCGCTCGATCCGCCGAAGCGTCACACTTCGCCGGTCACGCTTGCCGTCGACAATTCATCCGATAGCGAGTTGCGCAAGGAACTGCGGCGCATCATTCTCGAAGAACTCAAATCGGTTCTGGCCGCCTGACCACAGATGGCAACGCTCCGCTCATATATTTTCATCGATCAATTGCAGCCGCAGACCATGTGCTGTCTAGGTACCTGGATCAAGGGGTCGCTTCCCCGCGCCAACATGGCGGCACAGGTGATCGAGGTGGCGCCCGGACTCGATATCGAGGCGCTGACCGATGTGGCGCTGAAGGCGGCCGAGGTGCAGGCCGGTATTCTCGTGGTCGAGCGGCAATTCGGCTATCTCGAAATCCATGCGCGCGATGTCGCCGCGGTCAAGGCCTCCGCCGAGGCCGTGCTGGGGGCGATGGGCCTGACGCCCGACAAGGCGATGACGCCGAAGATTCTGGCCTCGAGAATCGTGACGCGGATCGATCCCGGTCACGCCTTTCTGATCAACCGCAACAAGGGCGGCTCGATGATTCTGGCCGGTGAAACTCTGTTCGTGCTGGAAATGGAGCCCGCCGCCCATGCCATTCTCGCATCGAACGCGGCGGAGAAAGCCGCCACGATCAAGATCGTCGACTATCGCATGATCGGCGCCACCGGACGGCTCTATCTGTCGGGAACCGAGTCGGAGGTGCGGGCCGCCGCAACTGCCGCCGAAGCCGCGCTGGGAGATTTGAAATGAAAATGTTGTCGATCTCCCCCCACTCCGTCACCCCAGCGCAGGCTGGGGTCCCGCTTCAAGGGAAAAAGCGGGGTGCCCGCTTGCGCGGGCATGACGGAAGCGGGGGACGGTGATGAAACCCGACATGAGCAACGAATTGCGCGGCATGGTGCGCGAGGTGTTGCGCGATGTGATGGCCAGCCGTGCGCCGTCAGGCATCGAGACGGTGCGCATGGCCGATGACCGGGACCTCGCGGTCTTCGTGGCGCGCATCATCGAGCCTGCCACGCTGGAGAGAGTCAAATCAGGCAGGCTGCGCTTCACGCTTGGCGGCACAACGGCGCCAACCGCTTCCCCTTCGGGCGATACAGTGTCCGGGGTCATCACGGAAAAGACGATCGGCGGACTTGTCGCAGGCGCGACGCTGGTTCTCGGAGCCGGTGCCGTGCTGACGCCGCTGGCCCGCGACAAGGCACGCCAGCTTGCAATCAAAATCGAAAGGAGACGCTAGATGCTGAAGGCGACGGTGACGGGCCGCATCTGGTCCACCAAGAAACTGCCGGAGGTGCCGGCGGGGACAATCCTGGAAGTCCAGGTCGACGGCTCGACGTCGCGCCTTCTGGCTTTCGATCCGCTCGGCTGCGGCGAGGGCGAAAAGGTCATCATCGCGGTGGGGTCCGTGGCGGCGGCCTGGTTCCCGGGCAAGTCGCCTCCCATCGATGCGCTGATCATCGGCTCCATCGATGAAGCGGCGACGACGAAATAGACAACATCACTCAACACGGAGGATACCATGAGCAACGCAATCGGAATGATCGAAACCAAGGGCTACGTGGCCGCCATGGCCGCGGCCGACGCCATGGTGAAGGCGGCGAACGTCACCATCGTGGGGCGCGAACAGGTGGGCGACGGGCTGGTTGCCGTCATCATCAACGGCGATGTCGGCGCGGTCAAGGCCGCGACCGAGGCCGGCGCCGAAGTGGCGGGCCAGATCGGCACGCTGGTTTCGGTGCATGTGATCCCGCGCCCGCACGCGGATGTGTCGAAGCACTTCACCTCGGCGGCCCCCAAGTAATCGACGGGCCGCGCCGTGGTTGCTTCACGCACGGCGGCAAAGGGCGAGCTTCGGGTTTTCCTCAACGTGGAATGCCTGCAGCCGCAATTCGCAGCCTTCATGGGAACGCCGGTGCGAGCCCGGGGCTATCCGCCCTATGCCGGCCAGCATGCACTCATCATCGAGGTGGCGCCCGGCCTGATGATCGAGCGGGTGATGGATCTGGCGCTGAAGGCCGATCCCGAACTCGAGCCCGGGATTCTCTTCGTCGAGCGGCAGTTCGGAATCCTCGAGATTCACGGCAGCGACAAGGAGCGGCTTCTGGCCGCCGGGCAAGCGGTGCTCAAGGGCATGGACCTGACGGTGGGCGACCAGCTGGCGCCCCGCATTCTCTTTACCGACGTGATCGAGAACATCGCCGACCAGCACGCCGTCATCATCAACCGCAACCGCCAGGCCTCGATGGTGATGCCGGGGGAAACGCTACTGGTGTGCGAAATGGTGCCCGCGCTCTATGCCGCGATCGCCGCGAACAAGGCCGAGGAGGTGGCGCCGAAGCTGACATTGGTCGATGTCCAGATGATCGGCGCGGCGGGCCGGCTTTACATGTCGGGCACGACCGCCGATGTGGAAAAGGGGCTTGCGGAGATCGAGCGCGTTCTGGCAGGAATTGAAGGACGCAAAGCCTGAAGATGACCCCCCATGAAGGATTTCGATCGTCTTCCCCACGAGGAGCAACTTGCGATCCTGCTTGACGTAGCGGAGAGTGCCACCGGGCACTACGAGCTTCCTTCCGGCATCAGCGTTCAGATGTGCAATCTGTCGGAGAACGCGACCTACAGGATCGAGGCCCCCGATGGCCGGCGCTGGGCGCTGCGCATCCATCGCGACGGCTATCATTCGCGCACCGCCATCGCGTCCGAACTCGCCTGGCTCATGGATTTGCGCCAGACCCGCGTGGTGGCGACACCGGTTCCGCTCAAGGGGCGCGACGGCGAACTCATCCAGGACGTCAGTCAACCAAGGCTGCCGCGTCCGCGCCATGTGGTGCTGTCGCAGTGGGAAACCGGCACGGAACCGGGCATCGGCGAAGACCTCTCCGGGCCATTCGAGGTGCTGGGGGAAATCACCGCGCGCATGCATGTGCACGCGCGGCAGTGGCAGCGGCCATCGTGGTTCACCCGCCTCACCTGGGATTTCGATACGGCTCTGGGCGACGACAAGCCGCATTGGGGGCGCTGGCGCGACGGCGTTGGCATGGACGCGGCGAAAGGGAAGTTGTTCGGCCGCACCGTCGATCTGATCGGCAGCCGCCTCAAGGCCTATGGCAAGGGGGCGGAGCGGTTCGGCCTCATCCATTGCGATCTCCGCCTTGCCAATCTCCTCATCGACGGCAAATCGGTGAAGGTGATCGACTTCGACGACTGCGGCTTCGGCTGGTACATGTATGACGCGGCGACGCCCGTGTCGTTCTACGAGCACGAGCCGCAGGTGCCGGAGCTGATCGAAGCCTGGAAGACGGGGTACCGCAAGGTGCTGGCTTTGCCACGCGCGGACGAGGACGAGATCGCGAGTTTCATCATGCTGCGCCGCATCCTCCTGGTCGCCTGGGTCGCCTCGCATATCGAGGCCGAGTTGCCAAAGTCTCTGGGCGCGGGCTTCACCGAGGGCACGCTGCCACTTTGCGAGACCTATCTGCGGCGCTACGCCTGAGCCAGGGCCTCAAGGCTTTCGGGCAGTATCTGGCCACCATCGACGATGATCGTCTGGCCGGTGACATAGGCTGCTTCCTTCGACGCGAAATAGAGTGCCGCGTGACCAATGTCATCGACATGGCCCAAGCGCCCGAGCGGAACGGAGGCGGCCATTGTGCGCCGATACTCCTCGCCCATTCCGGCCAGCCCTTCGGTGACGATATTGCCGGGCAGGACCGCGTTCACGGTGATCGCGTATTTCGCCAGTTCGATGCAGGCGGTGCGCATGAAGCCGAGCTGGCCGGCCTTGGTCGCGCCATAATGCGTCCAGCCGGGATAACCGGTGACGGGGCCGGTGATCGACGAGGTCAACACAATCCGGCCCTGATCGGATTTCTTGAGATAGGGAATTGCCGCCTTCACCGAATGAAACGTACCCTTGAGATTGGTGTCGTTCACCTCGTCCCATTGCTCGGATGTCATCTCCTCAAGCCTGGCGGGCGGGAAGATTCCGGCGTTGGCGCACAGCACATCGAGGCCGCCGTTTCTCTTGTCAACTTCCTGCATGGCGTTTTCCATGCTAGCCAGCGAGGTAACGTCACCCTCAAGGCCGAAAGCGCCGTGGCCGATTTCCTTTGCCGCGGCCTCCGCCTGATCGGCATGGCGCGTCATGATGGCGACCTTGGCGCCGGCTTGCGCGAACACCCGCGCGATGCCCTTGCCGATGCCCTTCGAACCGCCGGTGACGATGACCGAGCGGCCTTTCAATGATTGCGTCATTTCACGCTCCCAACTATTCGATGATTCTGGCGCGGCGCCTGGCGAGAATGAGGCCATAGCCGCCGATAAGGAGGATGGCCGCACCCACGGTCGAGACGGTGCCCAGCACCGGAACGCCCGGAGTATAGCCCGCGACCATCTTGGCATAGAGAAATTCCGGAACCGTCGTGTCGGCGCCCGTGGTGAAGAGCGACAGCGGGAAGTTTCCCCATGACAGGAGAAACGCAAACAACGCGCCCGAGAACAGGCCGGGGAAAAGAACCGGCAGCGTCACCTCCCTCATTACCTGCCAGCGCGTGGCGCCAAGATCGAAGGCCGCTTCCTCCAGCGCCGGATCGAAACTGTAAACCTGGATCGAGATCACCAGCGTCACGACCGGAATGATCCAGACGAGATGCGCGAACACGGCGGTCTTCCACGACAGCGGAAGTCCCAGCGTATTGAACCAGAGCAGCAGCGCCAGACCGAGCACCGATTGCGGAAAGAAGATCGGGAGGAGAATGAGCTTCTGGTAGAGCGAACGGCCCTTCCAGTCATAGCGCGCGAAGGCCAGCGCCCCGAAAAACGCGATGGCGACCGCGATCACCGTGACGCACAGCGCCACTGAAATCGAAACCGAAAACAGTTGCCGGATTTCGATCGAGTTGAAGGTTTTCTGCCACCACTCAAGGCTCCACTTCGCGATCGGGAACTGGAAGTAGCGGCTGGCCGTAAGCGACGCCAGCGTGATACAGATCGTCGGCAGATAGATGAAAACGATGACGGCCATGGTCCACACCGCGATCAGGGCATGGCGCAGGCGCTGCTGACGGGTTTCCATCGGCTATCGCCGGCCGAGGAAGCTGTCGATGTCGAAGCGCCTCAGCGCCAGCAGGACGAGGACACCGACGACCAGCATGAGGAGGACCGAAAGCGCGGCACCCAAGGGCCAGTTCTGCGCATAGGTAAAGGCAATCTCGATGTCATGGGCGATCGGGATCACCTGCTGGCCGCCCAGCACCTTGGCCTCCGCAAGCGCGCCGACCGCCAGCACGAAAGTGAGCAGAAATCCGATGACGATGCCGGGCATTGACAGCGGCAGTTCGACCTCCCGGAACACCTGCCAGCGCGTGGCGCCGAGATCGAAGGCGGCATCGCGCGTTTCGTTGGGCACCATGCTGATACCAAGCGTCATCGGAAACAGCATGAAGGGCAGATAGACATAGACCATGCCGAGGAGGATGACCGGAAGCGTGAACAGGATGCTCTCAAGCTGCAGCCCGAACATCGACTTGAGCGTGCCGAGCAGCACGCCGTTCTTGATGAGAAACAGCACCCAGCCATACAGCCTGATGTTCTCGGAGACGAACAGGGGAATGGTGAACAGCAGCGTCAGCAGCGTTGCCCAGCGGCCGAATACCCGCACCAGCCCGTAAGCCACGGGGTAGCAGATCAGCGCCAGCAGGATCACCGCGGCGACGGCGAGCCCCAGCGACCACAGGAAAGAAATGTAGTTCGTTCCCTGGAAGATCGTGAGATAGTTTTCCAGCGTCGGCGTGCCGGCGAGTGAAAAACTGCGGGCCGGCATGAAGCTGAACCAGATGACGGCCAGCAGGGGTGCTGCAAACCCAACGCTCAGGAAGAGCAGGACCGGTATCGACGACTTTGCGCCCTGGCTCATGCGCAATCGCCTCAGTCCGTCACCAAGATCGAATCTTTCGCGTCCCAGCCGATCGTCACCTCGTCGTCGAGCCCGCCCTTGAACGCCTGCTGGCGGAGCTTTTCGACGATGAACACACTGTCACCAACGCGGACCTGGTACTGGATGCGCGAGCCCATGACATATTCATTGTAGAGTTTTCCCGTGACCGCGTTATCCGCCTCGGTAACGGCGTTCAGAAACCGCAGGAATTCCGGCCGGATCACCAGATGGCCCTGCCCGAAGCCCTCCGGTACCGGCGGCGGCTTGAGCTTTATTCCGAGGGCTGCCGAACTCAACAGTCCGTCCAATCCGAGCGACACCGGCAGCACGTTCACGTCGCCCACGAATTCGGACACGAAGCGCGTGTTGGGGGCGGAATAGATTTCATGCGGCGTCCCCACCTGCACCAGTCTGCCGCTGCGCATCACCCCGATCCGGTCGCTCATCACCATCGCCTCCTCGAGCGAGTGCGTGATATAGACAAAGGTCTTCTTCGTCTCGCGATGGATATCCTTCAGCTCCTTCTCGAGCGTCTTCCGCAGCTTGTAGTCGATGGCTGAGAGCGGCTCGTCGAAGAACAGGATCTGCGGATCGTAAGCCAGGGCGCGGGCAAGGGCCACGCGCTGGCGCTCGCCGCCCGAACATTTCAGCACGTTCCTGGAATAGTAGGATTGCGGAAGGCGCAGCAGATCCATGAGCTCCAGCGCGCGGGTCTTGCGCAGGTTCGGAGCTTCGCCCCGTATCTTCAGCGGAAATTCGATGTTCTGCCCGACGCTGCGGTGCGGAAACAACGCCAGCGACTGGAACACCATGCAGGTGGGCCGCTTGTTGGCGGGCAGATCGTTGATGCGTTGGCCGCGCAGCAAAATGTCGCCGCTGGTGGGAGTGTCCATTCCCGCCAGCATGCGCAGGATCGTCGTCTTGCCGGAGCCCGATGGACCGACAATCGTAAAAAACTCACCTTCGGCGATATCGAGATCGATCGAGTCGACGGCGGCATGCGGGCCGAACATCTTGCGGACCGCTTTCAGGGACAGGAGGGCCGGCGCTGCCGTCATGCTTTACGATCTCGTTCAATGAAAACCCCCGCGATGCCTCGCGGGGGGATTGTCAGTTTCGTGTGCGCGTCAGCCGCCGGAGGCTTCGCGCTTGGCCGCCGTCATGATATCGAGCAGCTTGTCGTAATCGGGCACGATGTCGTATTCGATCGACCCGGCCATCTCCTCCTCAAGGCTGTCCCACTGGATCGAATCGAGTTCTTCCTTGGTGAACAGCTTGAAGCAATCGGGGTTGGCCATCTGGGCCACCGGATTGAACGTGCCCTCGGCAAAGGCCACTATGTGCGCCACATCCGGCGCCTGCACATATTCCAGGAAGTCGGGGGCGAGCGGCGACAGCTCCGGATTGTTCACCGTCGACGTCACCTCGATCCACGAAATGCCGCCCTTACCACCGGCCATCGGGCCCGATTTCGGCGTGATGCCACGGATCTCCGGATGGCCATCGGCGCGGGCGGGCGAGGCCGAATAGGTGCCGCCCGTGAGGTGGAAGTCGATTTCGCCAGCCACCAGGGACTGGTTCATGGTTGCGATATCGCCCACCACCTTGGCGCCCTTGAACACGCGCTTCGCGGCTTCCGTGAACTTCGCCACCTCGTCATCCGTATGCGTCTTGAATGGATCGAACCCGGCGATGCAGCAGATACAGAACACGTTCCAGTCGTCTGATTCGAGGATGCCGTATTTCTTGTCGTTGGCCGGATCGTTCCACAGGTTCCAGCCCTGGTCTTCCGCCGCAGCACGGCTCACCTTGTCGGTGTTGACGACGAAACTGTAGGGCCCGAAGCGCTGGCACATGCCGAGGAGTTCGGCGCCGGCATCGTCCATCGCCCATTTGTAGGGTGGCTTGAAGGCCGGCATCATCTTTTCGAAATAGGGCTCGAACCTGGCCCGGTCGAGCGGCTTGATCAGCTTCTCCGGATGCATGACCTTGCGGGCCCAGGGGTTGTTGACGTTGATCAGGTCCCAGACATTGGTTTCACCGGCGCGCAGCCGGTTGATCATGGTCGGATCGTTGGTCAGCGACTCGGCCTTGACGGTCGCCCCCTTGGCCGACCGGAACGGATCGAGCACCTGGGCCGAGTTGTAGCCCTCCCAGCACAGGATGTTCAGTTCCTTCTCGCGCGCCGCGAGTGCCGCGCCCGGAACGGCGCTTGCCGCGCCGGAAAAGGCGGCGGCCCAGAGCGCCGACTGCTGCATGAAGTTGCGGCGTGAAATCTTGCTGCGGTTGGCCATGTCTCGCTCCCTGTCGTATTGCCTTGCGGCTTCCTGTTGGAAGTTCCACAGCGAATTCAGCACTATTTTTTCCTGGGAGTAAAGAGGCAAGACCCGCCGGAGTTCTTGCCACCAGCGCTTTAGAATCTTTGTTTGAAAAGTCCCCGCTCCTCGTAGGTGTGGGCCGCCTCCTCGACGAAATCCGCAATCTGCGTGGCGCGATACTCCGCCCGGAGCCGCTGGGCAAAGTCGAGCAGCGGCTGCTTCGATGCGGCGCGTCCCGGCCGCAGCAGTTCGTAGACCTGCATGATGACGTCCTGCGGAACCTCGACCAGTTCGGCGGCGCGTTCGAAGTTGAGCGCCAATGTGGCCCGGCCGGCATCGCGCGCGATTTCGGCCTGCGCGGCGAGCGCCTCGGGCGTGATGCGGAGGTCTTCCATCGTCACATCACCCGACAGCACGGCGTCGAGCGTGATGCCGGACAGGGGCTTTCCGCGCTTTCCCAGGACGGCTTCGGGCTGGGTCTCGGCGAGCGGAAAGTCGGCGCGGGTGCGGGTCATGATGATCGGTCCATCAGCGACACTTCGATCAAGTGGGGTTGGGCCCCCTCCTCGATGATCGCCGTTTCGATCGCATGGATCATGGCGACGCGCGCGTGGTGGCGCGATCCCATCGCCTCGCCCCGCTGCGGCACCACCACGGGCTCCGGTCTCTCGCCCAGCGCATAAGCCGCCGCGTTGGCTCCGAGCCCGCGATAGTGCTCAAGGCGGGTAATCGGCGCATTGGAGAAAAGTTCGAGATTGTTGTGCGGCAGCCGGTCCCGCTGATGGATCACGGCAGTGCCCTTCGCCTGGATACCGATACCGATGCCGGAGCCCGCGAGCCTGGCCGCCGAAAGCCCGAGGAAGGAGGTATCGGCCGTATGCCGGAAGCGCACCACGCGCGGCTGAAGACCGCGGCTGCGGATCGCATCCAGCATCGCGCCTAAAACCTCCGACAGGGCGTGGCCGGCCGTCGTCTGGTAGAGCTTCAGCCCGAAGGCCGGGCTGATGCCGATCACCACATCCTTCGCATCATGGGATGGGGCGGCGGTTCCGATGGTCCGGTAGCGGACGCGCAGGGCCTCGGCCTTCTCGTGCATGGCCTCCGAGCGCAGCACTTCCTTGTGGTCGAGAACGTCGCGGATGGAATTGAG
Source organism: Hyphomicrobiales bacterium (assembly GCA_031402975.1). GTDB lineage: Bacteria > Pseudomonadota > Alphaproteobacteria > Rhizobiales > Aestuariivirgaceae > Aestuariivirga. The sequence continues at coordinate 3,418 of JANNSP010000109.1, read as the reverse complement.
TTCGAGGCGGCGTTCTTCCGACACGCGGTAGCCCGTGCCCGGCCCCAGATAGTCATTGGGGTCGTTGACGGCGCTGATGATCCGGCCGTTGCGGATCATGGCCGAGGTCTGCAGATAGTCGCCCGACACCCGAAGCTTGACGACGTTGAGAAGGTTCCGGGCCTCGTCGCCAAATCCGCGTTTCGCCAGGGCCTTGATCACCTCGATCACGGTGATCCCCTTGTCCTTCACCGCCTCGCTGATGACGCTTACATCGCGCGGCATGAAGCTTCGCGTATCGTCCGAGCCCGAGGCCAAGGTGACGCTCCGCTTCATGTCCTCGGTGGGCGTGGCCAATCCGAGTTCCTCGAAGACGGCGGAGATCGCATCGATGGCGCGCCGCCGCAAATCAAGGGCGCGCTCCTCCGGCAGCGGCGTCAGCCCGCCATCGGCCTCGAAGTCGCGCTGCAGGACGAGAAAATCCTCAAGCTCCTCGCCATTGAGCAGCGAGGGATTGAAGGAGTTGTCGTATTTGAGGATCGAGCCGAAGCCCGAGCAGATCAGATCGGAGCCGGCCACCAGATAGGGCCAGATCTTGGCGCCAAGGCGGATTTCGGATTCGGTGGTGCGGGCGTCATTGCCCGAGGCGCATTCAAGATCGAGCCATACGGCGATCAGGTTTTCCGCCATCAGTTCGCGCACGCCGCCGGGAATGGTGGCGGTCAGCGGCGCCCCGTCGATGCCGCCGTTCTGGGTGCCCTGCACCCCCATGCCGCGCTGCAGGCAGAGGCAGCGCGCCTCCAGGTAAAGCAGCGACTTCGACTGGTGAAAGCCCATCAGCAGTTCGGACCCGGCTCCGCTGGTGCAGCGCATCTTGATGCCGCGCGAAGCATAGGCCGCCGCCAGAAAGGCTTTCGACCACGGCGTGTCGTCGCCGTCGATGAAACTCCGCTCGGTGCCGTAGACCGACACGGTTTCGGCGTAGGAGGTGAAGCCCGCCATGCCGATCTGCAATTCCTCGGCCTCCTCGCTCGAACACTGGAACAGCGTGCCCCAGCGCCCGACGGAGGCGCCCACCGCGCAGGCGACCGCGTTGGACCAGGCGTTGCGCGACACCCGCATGGTGGTTTCGATCTCGTCGAAGCCGAAGGCGACCGCGATCGCGGCATCGGCCGCAAGCTGCAGCGGATCGTCCTTGGCATTGGTGACATGGGCCTGGTTGCCGGGCGTCCTGCGGGCCCGCATCTTGGAGTAGGCGAAGGCGATTTCGAGCGCATTGAGATGCGACACGGTTTGCGCAAGTTTGGCGGGCGTCAGGCCGCGCGCCAGCCGCACCAGTTCGGCGCGGGCCACGTTCATGTCGACCAGCATGCGGGCGAGCAGTGCCGAGTCCATCGCCATCGCTTCGGCGGCGATCCCGACATCGATATGATGGCGCGCGATGAAGCGGTCGATCATGTCGAAATCGTGCTCCAACACGCCGTCGAGCGAGATCACCCGGCCAGCCACAATGGCGATGCCGGGCCTGGGGTCGGCCGGGCTTGAAAAGGCCGAGAAACCGTGCGCTGCATCCTCCACCGCGAACCGGTCGAGGCGAAGCGGCCGCTCGTCCCAGTCGGCATAGCGCTTCCAGCGGTTCGGCGTCGTCATCGCGTGAAACTCTCCCGCTTACGGTGCAAGCGGAAGGCAGTCGACCATCTCAACGCTAAGCGTGTCAAGTTTGCCAGCTCCAATAGAGCTTCGGGCGACGTGGCGGATCAGCCTGAACGAGGCCGCAACTGCGGTGACGATCACGCTGCGCCAGCCGGGTTATCGCGGGAGAAGGCAACGGCCAGGGCATGACCGGATGATGGCATGGGCTGCGATTTTGATTAATTTGGTGGAGCCAGGCGGAGCCGCCACTCCTGTTCCTACAATCAAATAAAATCAGTACTTTATCCAACTACACACAAGTTATGTGCTACAGCGTAGTGATACACAAGCGGCGGCAATAGTCAACAACAAGACGGTCTAAGTGGTGCCCTCAGGATGCGTTGGACGTTGCCGGAAGCGTCGTGCTCCTCGACGAGGCGGTGGTGGCCGACCATGCCCGCAGCTTCAAGCGCGACCAGACCGTTTATGATCCGTGGCAACCATCGGGGGCAGAAAAGCTGGTTTGGTCCATGTCACGACTAGGGTTTCGCTTCCTCTTCCACTTCCTCAGCCGTGACTTTCTTGTCGGGCAGCTTCACAGCTTCAATGCAAATCCGTTTCGACTCCAGGTCGGATGAGCCGCGCGGTAAAGGCTCATTGTCATTCCCAATGGCATGCTGGAGTCGGTATCGTGACCGACAACGCTCGCTATGTTCCAAGGCGTGTAACCCGTAGCCCTAGGTTGACCATTTTTTTACCAGCGCCTTCACCCTCTGCGGCACGCCAAACGAACCTGAAATTTGCCCATTTGCCTCTGCGGCTGCGGTGATCCGATCACTAAATGATTGCTCCCAAGTTTCAAGGTCTTCCAGATACTTGATGCGCTCTTTCGCATTGGCAAAGCTTTCGCTTTCTTCGAAGCGAGAGACAAGTGCCCCAGCTATGGTGGTTTGCGTCTGCTTGTGTTTTAGACACGCAACTAACAGTTCTTTCGCTAGCGTGGGAATTGGTTTTCCAAGCCCATTGAACGCCTGAAACCGCCCAATGAATCCATAAGGGTCTTGACCGATACGCACCGCAAAAACTGGAATACCACGTCCCATGGCGAATCCGATTTCCTGATCGGTCCAACTACTTTTGTGAAATTCAGGATGGAGTAGTGCTACCAATAAATCGCAAGTCGATAGGGCTACCTCTATTTGCGTTTGCCACTCTTCAGTTGGAACAATATCGTTGTGTGCAACGAAGCAAGAAATACCTAAAGGATAAAGTGCCTGTTGCAGTTCTGCGGCTAATGCCCGATGTGCAGCTAAGTGTGACAAAAACATTCGAAGCCGCGACTTCACCCAAAAGGCGGGTTCGACACTGTGAGGGCCGATCTTGGTTTCGTAACCAACATGTTTAGCGAGATCGACCAACACGCCGTCAGCGGCTTTTCCAATCATTTCGATTGTGTACCCGCCCTTGTCCGGTGATCCCCACTCGTCATTTGTTGGCAGGCCAAATTGCTTAAGTGTCAAATCTAGTAGTGCCCATTCTTCTTGACCAAGACGGGTACATATTTCCTTTATCAAAGTGACACGTTCAGAAGGCGATAGCGGCATTCAGGAAAGTCCAAGAAAGCGTTTGAGCACGGATATAGATCACCGGGCGCCGGTTGCCCAACGTAAGTGTTAACAAGCTGTGGATTGGTGAGGATTTGGTGAGGATTGCTAGTTTGGTGTGGCCTAAGTATCTGATTATATTCTGTTTTTCATAATGGCTGGGGGACTAGGATTCGAACCTAGACTGGCGGAGTCAGAGTCCG
>JANNSP010000108.1:0-3092 GCA_031402975.1 Hyphomicrobiales bacterium | reverse complement strand
GGCAACGTGCTTCCCGATCAACTGCAATTCATGCTTCAGGTTGGCTTCGACGCCTTCGACATCGGAGAACGTTTTCCGTTGTCCGCATGGCAATCCGCCTCGAAGCAAATGTCGCTTGCCTACCAGCGCGGCCTCTTCCGCCGGAATTCTGAGGCCGAAATCTGGACTGAGCGCCATACCGATGCCGAGCCGTGGCTCGAACAGCCGCATGCCGGCTGAGGCCATGGACAAGGGCATTCACGAAACCTATGCGGGGCTCGAAGGCCGGGCGTTGCTGGCGCCCTTGATCCGCGACTATGGCGGGCGGCTCGCGGTCGTCTCGTCGTTCGGCGCCGAATCCGCCGTGTTGCTGCACATGGTTTCGACCGTGGACCAGGCAACGCCCGTCATCTTTCTCGATACCGGCAAACAGTTCTGGGAGACGCTGAGCTATCGCAGCATGCTGATCGACCGCCTAGGCTTGACTGGCGTCAGGACGATCCATCCCGATCCGGCCGATCTTACCGCCAGCGATCCGGATGGGACATTGCAAAAGTCGATCCCCGATCTGTGCTGCCATATCCGCAAGACCATTCCCTTGGAGAAGGCATTGCAGGGTTTCGATGTCGTGGTATCGGGCCGCAAGCGCTATCATGGAGCGGAGCGGCGCAATCTGACTCCGCTGTCGATCGACGGCGAGCGCATCAGGGCCGAGCCCCTGGCGGGATTCAGCGCGCTCGATATCGAGCTTTACATGTCGACCCACAATCTTCCGCGCCATCCCCTGACCGAGATCGGTTATTTCTCGATCGGCTGCGAGCCCTGCACCGAACAAGGCGGCACTGCGAGTGACCCGCGCGCCGGGCGTTGGGCCGGGACGGCCAAGACGGAATGCGGCATCCACTGGACGCATAATGGATTGCCCTTGCAGGTCATTACACAGTTACAGTAATCCGGCATCGCTTCGCGCGGATGAATGGCTGATTGCGGCGGAACGGCGAGGGGCTGATGACTGAATTTCTGATTTTTGCGTTGATCGGTTTCTTCGCCCAGATCATCGACGGTTCGCTCGGCATGGGCTTCGGTGTCGTGTCGTCGTCGATCCTCTTGGCGCAGGGGATTCCTCCGGCCCTTGCCTCGGCCAGCGTCAATGCCGCGAAATTGCCGACGACCGGCACGGCGGCTATTTCGCATTATCTCCACAAGAACCTCAATTGGGAATTCGTGCGCGCCCTGGCGGTTTTCGGGTCGATCGGCGGAGTAGCGGGCGCGTTCCTGCTGACCAGCCTGAAGGGCCCGGCGCTGGCGATCATCGTCAACCTGTATCTGGCGCTGATGGGCGTTCTCATCATCTGGCGGGGCGTGATGAATGCAGCACCTCGGCTTTTCTCGTCGAGCCGTACACGGAGCATCGGTTTCGCCGGCGGATTGATCGAGGGGATCGGCGGGAGCTGGGGACCCATCGTTACTAGCAGCCTGCTGGGATCGGGTGCTGAATCGCGCTACGCCATCGGCTCGTCCAATTTCTCCGAATTCGTCGTCAGTTTCGCCGTGTTCACGTCCTTCGTCGTGGCCTTCGCGCTCGGTCTCTGGGAAGGCGGATCGGATTGGCGGACGACCTTCATTCCAGTCTTGGGGCTGGTACTGGGTGGACTGCCCGCCGCGGCTTTTGGCGGCTGGCTGTCGAAACGGGCGCCGCGCCGCCCGCTCACCATCGCGGTCGGATGTCTGGCCCTCGGCATCGCCATCTACCGGGCGTTTTTCTCCTGAGCCCTCAGCGTCATCTCACGGTGGACGATATAAATGCCGGACCCGATGATGAGCGCCGCCCCCACCCAGGTCCACAAGTCGGGCCAGTCACCCCAGATCGCGTAGCCCAGCAATGCCGCCCAGATGAGCGATGAATAGGTGAAGGGCGCCACGACCGAGGCGGGGGCCGCCTGCAGCGCCTTGATCAGGCAGAGGTGGCCAAGTCCTCCCGCCAGACCGCTGGCCGCCAGCAGCATCCAGTCGAACGCTCCCGGCCATTGCCAGAACCACGGGGTGATGGCGCTGGTGACGATGGCGCCGGCCGCTGCCGTGTACAGCAAAGAAGTTAGCTGGTCGTCGTGCCGGACCTGCCGCGTGGTGATCTGGTAGCAGGCATTGATCAGCGCGGCGGCGAGCAGGAAGAGCACGCCCGTTCCCAATCCGCCAAAACCATCCTGCCAGGGCCGCACCACAATGAGTGCACCGGCAAACCCAACCGCGATGCCGGCCCAACGGCGGATGCCAACCTTTTCGCCCAGCAGCGGAATGGAAAGGATGGTGATCAGGATGGGCGAGGTGAACATCATGGTCGTGGCGGTGGCGAGCGGCAGCGTCCGGATACCCGCGTTGAACAGGGCGGTGGTGCTCATCAGCAAGACCGAACGCAGCGCCTGAAGGCGGGGCGACCGGGTGACGGCGAGAGCCGGGAGCCGCCGTCCGCAGATGGCGATCGCCACCACGGTGGCAAAGAAAAACCGGCCCCAGGTGACCTGGACGAGGGAGTAGCTTTCCAGGAGATGCTTCATGATCGCATCGAGGGCGATGAAACAGAACATGGTGGCCAGCATCCACAGGATGCCGGCGATCCGGTTGTCGCGGCTGTCGGGGGTCATCGGGCTGCTTTAGCGGCAGTTTCGCGATCTTCCAACCGATGCCCGTGCATGAGGAGTGGAGGGAAATGTAATTTGACGATATTAGAGATTTATGGAATCCTGGTTCGACTTATCATTCATCGGAGGGCATGATGCTGAGGTTGGCAACCTTGCTTGCGACAATCCTGATTATGGCGTTGCCGGCACAAGCCGCGCGTATCGAGTTCCGCGGCACGTTTCACATCACCAGCGTCACTCAGGCCTGCATCGATAATGGCAATGCCGAGGTCGGGGAAATTTACCGGCTGCGCTTTAACCCTCCCGATACCGGGGATAATCCGCCTCGGACCGGGGTGACCCTGATTGGCGGCTACTTTGTGCAGAACTTTACGCTGCAATCCGGATCGCTGATCGGCACGGTCTTCAAGGCAGTTGACGGCAGCGCGATCGGGCGAGGACTTTTTACATTTCCCGCCCAGATGCGTATCACCG
>JANNSP010000107.1:0-4012 GCA_031402975.1 Hyphomicrobiales bacterium | reverse complement strand
TGATGTCGCGGAAGATGATGCCGGGCTAGGGATAATCCGTAATGTTGCGGATGTAGCGTTTGATGTCGAAGCAGTTGCGAAGATCGATGGGTAAGCCCTCTCAGGGCCACTTAACCGATGGCGGCATCGACGACAAGATCGCCTCGACATTGCCGCCGGTCTTCAATCCGAACAACGTGCCCCGGTCATACAGCAGGTTGAACTCGACATAGCGGCCGCGGCGCACAAGCTGCTCGTCGCGGTCCTCATCCGTCCACGGACGATCCATGTTGCGGCGCGCGAGTTTGGGATAGATATCGCGGAAGGCGCGGCCCACGTCCCTGACGAAGGCGAAATCCGCGTCCCAGTCGCCGGAATCGAGCCAGTCGAAGAAAATACCGCCGGTGCCGCGCGGCTCGTTCCGGTGCGCCAGAAAGAAATACTCGTCGCACCACTTTTTGTACCGCGCATAGTCGGCGACCTTGTGCGCTTCGCACGCACTCCGCATGGCGGCGTGAAACTCCTCCGTATCCGGATCGTTCTGCACGCGCCTCCGGTCCAGCACGGGCGTCAGGTCGGCGCCGCCGCCGAACCAGGATTTCGACGTCACCACCATCCGCGTGTTCATATGGACGGCGGGGACCTGTGGGTTCCACGGATGGAGGATAAGCGAAATGCCCGAGGCCCAGAAGCGGGGATCGTCTTCCGCTCCCGGCACCTGCTTGCGGAATTCCGGCGAAAACTCTCCGTGGACGGTCGAACAATGAACGCCAGCTTTCTCGAATACGCGGCCCGCCAGCATCGACATGACGCCGCCGCCGCCCTCAGGGCGCGTCCAGGCTTTGCGCACGAATCGGCCGGCGGGCAGGGCAGACCGGAATTCATCCTCCACGGATTCCAAGCCCTCGCAGATTTGATCGCGCAAACTCTCGAACCAGGCGCGCGCCATGGCCTTCCTCGCATCCACGGGAGTCGGCTCCTGAACGGTGCTCATGGCGTTGTGTCGCAGGCCATTGTGGCAAAATGTCCGGTCTGGCGCAAAGCCTCCGCCGTCACCATGGCGCAGGCCATGGCGATATTGAGCGATCTCAACCCCTCGCGCATCGGAATCAACACCTCGGCCTCGGCGGCATCGCGCACCGCCTGCGGCACGCCGGCACTTTCCCGGCCCATGAGCAATATGTCGCCGGGCCGGAAGCGGAACTGGGTGAAGGGCAGGGCGGCTTTGGTGGTCAAAAGGACGGTACGCCGGCCCTTTGTCCGGAGACGGAAAGCGGCCCAGGACGGGTCGCGGATCAGATCGGCCTTTTCGAGATAATCCATGCCCGTCCGGCGCAGCGACGAATCGCTCCAGGTGAAACCGGCCGGTTCGACAATCGAAACCTTGAGCCCGAGACAGGCCGCAAGCCGCATGACGGCCGCCGCGTTGCCTGCGATGTCGGGCTGGTAAAGGGCGATTTCAATCATGATTCCAGAACCTGAACAAGCTTGCGCGAACCTCCAAATTCCTGCTCACTGCGACACTTCATGGCTGGACTTCCGGCACTCTCAATGCCACAAGGGCGCGGATTTGGCGCCGGGGGGCCGTCCTATGTCATGTCGGATCCGGCACCGCAACACGAGGGGTAAGACGTGTCCACAGCAGATCATGCGGAAGTGAACCGGCGCGATTTTCTGTATATCGCCACGGGAGCGGTTGGAGCGGTGGGCGTAGCGCTCTCGGCCTGGCCGTTCATCAGCCAGATGAACCCCGACCAGTCGGTGCTGGCGCTGGCCTCGATCGACGTCGATCTGGCGCCCATCGCCGAGGGCCAGGCGATCACCGTCAAGTGGCGCGGCAATCCGGTGTTCATCCGCCATCGCAATGCCAAGGAGATCGAAGCCGCCAAGGCGGTGTCGATGGACGAGCTCCCCGACCGCAACGCCCGCAACGCCAATGTCAAGGATGGCGACCCGGCGACAGACGAAAATCGCGTCGTCGGCGGCAAGGAGCAGTTCCTGGTGATGATGGGGGTTTGCACGCATCTGGGCTGTGTGCCGATCGGCAATGACGGCGACTATGCCGTGGTCGAGGGCAATGCCAAGACCGGCGGCTGGTTCTGCCCCTGCCACGGCTCGCATTACGATACGGCAGGGCGTATTCGCAAGGGTCCCGCGCCGGAAAATCTCTTCGTTCCGGAATATGCCTATCTCACCGACACCAAGATCCGCATCGGCTAAAGAGGACCTGACCCCATGAGCGGACACTCAACCTACAAGCCGAAAAGTGCTGCCGGCCGATGGTTCCACGAGCGCCTTCCCATCATGGAGCTGGTCCATGGCCAGTTGCTCGATTACCCGACGCCCAAGAACCTCAACTACTGGTGGACCTTCGGCGGCTCCCTCTCGATCATGCTGGTGGTGCAGCTCGTCACCGGAATCGTGCTGGCGATGCATTACACGCCGCATGTCGACATGGCCTTCGGCTCGGTCGAGCACATCATGCGCGATGTCAATTACGGTTGGCTGTTGCGCTATCTGCACGCCAACGGTGCATCGATGTTCTTCGTCGCCGTCTATATCCACATTTTCCGCGGCATGTATTACGGCTCCTACAAGGCGCCCCGCGAGGTGCTGTGGATGATCGGCGTGCTGATCTACGTCATCATGATGGCGACAGCCTTCATGGGCTATGTGCTGCCCTGGGGCCAGATGAGCTTCTGGGGCGCGAAAGTCATCACCAATCTCTTTTCCGCCATTCCATTTTTCGGCGAGGCCATCACCACCTGGCTGTGGGGCGGATACGCAGTCGACAACCCGACGCTCAACCGCTTCTATTCGCTGCACTACCTTCTGCCCTTCGTGCTGGCGGCGGTGGTCGGGCTTCATATCTGGGCGCTGCATGTTCCGGGCAACGGCAATCCGACCGGCGTCACCGTCAAGAGCTCGCAGGATACGCTGCCGTTCCATCCCTATTACACCATGAAGGACAGCTTCGCGATCGTGGTGTTCCTCATGGTCTATGCGGCTTTCGTGTTCTTCTCGCCGAACTTTCTGGGCCACGCCATCAATTACCAGGAAGCGAACCCGCTTTCGACGCCGGCCCATATCGTGCCCGAATGGTATTATCTGCCGTTCTACGCCATCCTGCGCTCGATTCCCGACAAGCTGCTCGGCGTGCTCATCTTCTTCGGCTCGATCATGATCCTGTTCCTGCTGCCGTGGCTCGATACATCGCGCGTGCGCTCGGGCACCTACCGGCCGATCTTCAAGCAGTTCTTCTGGATCTTCGTCGTGGTCTGCGTGGCGCTCGGCTATCTTGGATCGAAGCCGGCGGAAGGTTGGTATGTGATCTTCTCGCGCATCCTCACGTTCTGGTATTTCTTCCATTTTCTGGTGATCCTGCCGCTGATCGGCCTGCTCGAATCGCCGAAGCCGCTGCCGCCTTCGATCTCCGACGCGGTTCTCGCCAACAAAAAAGTCGCGGTGCCGGCCGAATGAGCGGGGGGAAGAGACTGATGGGCATGTTCACCAAACTCGCACTCGCCGCGGCGGCCCTGGCGCTGCTGGCCGGGGGAGCGATTGCCGCCGAGGAGCAGAAGCCGGCGAAGGAGATCGATTTTTCCTTCGAAGGTCCGTTCGGCACCTTCGACAGGGGCCAGTTGCAGCGGGGCTACAAGGTCTACAAGGAAGTCTGCGCCAGTTGTCACGCGCTGCAATATGTGCATTTCCGCAATCTCGGCGATGCGGGCGGGCCGGGCTTCAGCCGCGAGCAGGTGCAGGCGCTCGCCGCCACATTCACGGTGCAGGACGGTCCGGACCAGGACGGCGAAATGTTCGACCGGCCGGGTCTTGCGTCCGATCCGATGCCGTCGCCCTTCGCCAACGAGCAGGCGGCCCGCGTGGCCAATGGCGGAGCGCTGCCGCCCGACCTGTCCCTCGTCACCAAGTCGCGGGCCGGCTGGTACGGCACCTTCAACCAGTTGTTCAACAATATCGGCGGGCCGGAATACGTTCATTCCGTGCTGACCGGCTATGAAGAGCCTTCGGAAGA
>JANNSP010000106.1:0-3509 GCA_031402975.1 Hyphomicrobiales bacterium | reverse complement strand
CGTGGTGAGAGCTTTCTCGACGACGCTCTCCATGGCCTGTTCCTGCAGCACGGGGATACCTAGATAGCGCTTCACGATCTCGCGGCCCATGAAGAAATTGGCGACGACATCGACATTGGGGCAGAGCGACAGGTCCTGATAAACGGTCTCGATGCCGGCCAGCTTGGATTCGGCGGGGGAAGCAAAATTCCGTTCCTGTCCGTCGAAGAAGATACGCCCCGAGGTCGCCCTGAGGCCCCCCGCGATGATCTTGACCAGAGTCGACTTGCCGGCGCCATTGTCGCCCAAGAGCGCCACGACCTCGCCCCGCGCGATATCGAAACTGATGCCGCGAAGCGCTTCGATCGCGCCGAAATTGCGCGTGATGTTGTCCAGCCGGAGAAGGGGTTCGGCAGTGTCCATGGCGAGAACTAGACCACAGCGCCATGGGGCTGACAATTGCCTTGTCTTCGCCCCTCGTCAGTACACGCTTTCCGGTTCGAGGATCGTCGCGATCATCGGGCGGATGTCGAGCAGCAGGGCATCGGCCATGGCGGCGTGGCCTTCGGCGGTGGGGTGGAGGGCACCTGTCGTTTCGGAGAAAATGCCGGCAGAAGACTGCTCGTCGATCTTGCCCGCGCGCCCCATCACTTTCTGGTTCAACACCAGATAGGCGTCGTTGAAGCTTCGGACCCAGCGCTGGCGGAGAGCGTAAGGATAGTTCTGCGTGGCGGGGTTGTAGGGGCGCCAGGTCTTGACTTCGCCCGACCAGCTTTGTTCGCAGGTCTGGGTTGGCCGCTCGGCGTCGCCCCAGCAGGGGATCATCAAGGTTTCCGTCGCTTCCTCCCGTCGCTTCTGATCCTGGGCGCAGAAGCCGTGGCCATCGAACATGCTGTCTTCCGCCGCGCGGCCAGCGAAGGTCCAGCCGTGGTCGCCCGAGAGATCGCGCATGTGGCGGTTGAGCGCTGCGAACTGTTGGCGCGCCTCAGCCAGGCGCTTGGGGCGGCCCGACAGCCAGGACGAAAACATGTCGAGCGACTGGTTGGCCGGGTAGCGATCCTCCTCGTCGCCCTCGCCCGCCTCGCACAATTCGCCCCGCTCATTGGTGACCAGATCGGGATAGGCGGAGAGGATGACGCGCGTCGGATCGAACACCTCGTCCGCCGCCGAGCGGATGGGAAGCGCTGCCTCCAGCGCCTTCGCCAGTTTGGCGTAGGATTGGGGCAGCACGTCGCGCATCGCCTGGCCGAATTCGTCGGCGGACACGGTCGCGCCGAAAAATTTGGCGAGACTGGCGGAGGTGCCGTCGCGGATCGTGGCCCAGGCGGCGATGTTGGAGAAGCCGACATCGTTGCCGCCCACCGACAGGAACAGGAAATCGATCGGACGGCGGTATTTCCCGCCGGGGCAGGTCAGCAGGCCATTTTTCTTCTCGGGCTTCTCCAGGCAGATTTCGCGCAGCAAGCGGTTGAGCTGGCCATCGCCCGAATCTCCCGACAGTGGCCTGGCACCTGGTTTGGGCGACGAGGTCAGTCCCTCGCGCTCGACATAGTCCTGGGGCCCCAGAATGCCATCCTCGATCGAGGCGCCGGAACAGGAATAGTCGAGGAAGGTGACGGCGGCCTGGCGGTTTTCGATGCCGATCTGCAACGCAGCGCGGAGATGCTGTCCGTAGAGCGAGCGGTGGCACAGCGTGTCGGTCCAGCGGGCCGAGCCTCCGGCGTGATTGTCCTTGCGCAGCGGATAGAGGTTCTTGAAACGCCGCTGATCGTCAAATTCGACCGGCACATCGGGATTTCCTTCTCCGCTGGCAAAGCTGTCGCCCATCGCGGCGATGAGGAGGTCGCGCACCTTGGCCGAAACGATGATCGGCCGCTCGCCCTCGACGCCCACCGAAATCTCGCCGCCCGTTGGGTAGGGAAGCGCAATCGAACCCCCGCTGACGCGCTCCTTGCACGGCGCTTTGGCAACCTCCGCGCCGTTGATGCTCCACACGCAAGTGAGATTGGCCGGCACCGGCCCTGAACCGAGGCTGGTCAGCCACAATTCGACGCCGTGGCTGTCGGGCGTCACATATTTGTCGATGCCGCCGCAGGCCAGGTGACGGCGTTTCTCGGGATCGTAGCAGGTGGCGCCCTCGGACTTCGAGGCCCAGCCGCGCCAGTCGAAATTCTTGCGCAGGATCTGGGTGAAGGCGATGTGGCGGTCGTTCAGTACATGCTCGGAGCCCAGAACCGAGGTCCGCGCCACCAGTCTGTCACGCTCCTCGGGGCCGAGATCCTGGCCGTCGACGTGTAGCAGATATTGGCGCCAGGCGTTTTCGTGCTGCCGGAAAAACACCGGATCGCGGAAGAAGCGGAAGCGGTTCACCACCTGCCACTCGATCCTGAACCCGGACGCGGTGATGGTCTGGGCGGAGGCGGGGCTGAGCCATATGAACAAAGTGGCGAAAGCGAGAATGAATCTGGTCATGGCGTGGCTTGTGGAAAACAAAGCGGGCCAAGTTGGGGCAGGGACATCGACTAACCCCTTCCCCCGCGAGGGGGGAAGGGGAAAGCGGTGTTTGATCTCAGAAATCGAAGTCGTTGACGTTTTCCTTGGAGAAGGTGAAGGGCGCGCCCAAGAGGATTTCCGAGCCGTTGATGACCTGGAGATCGCCGAGCTTGCCGGCCTTGACCGAGGTGGCGCCCGCCTTGAGCGTGCCGTCGGCGACGGCGCGCAGCACATGCATGGCGGCGTAGCCCAGATCGACCGGGTTCCACAGCACCACCGACTTGACGCAGTCCTTTTCGACATAGGGCTTCATGGCGTTGGGGGTGGCCAAACCGACGATGGCGATCTTGCCGCATTTGCCGGCCTGGGTCACGGCTTCGGCGGAAGCCGGTGTCGCCACCGAGGTCATGCCGAAGATGCCTTTCAGGTCATCGCCGTATTTGTTGATGAGCGTCGTCGCCTGGTTGAAGGACAGGTTGTTGTCTTCCTGGGCTTCGACGGTTTCGAGCCACTTCATTTTCGGGTGGCAGGCCGCCGCATAGGCCGCCATCTCGGAGATCCAGCGCGCCTGGTTGGGCGTCGTGAAGGTCGAGGTGACGATGGCGACGGAGGCGTCTTCGCCCGCTTCCTTCGCCATGTTGTCGACGAGGCCCTTGGCGATGCCGTTGAACTGCGCCTGGTTGACGAACCACTGGCGGGCGTCGGGCGTCGAGTTGGCGTCATAGCCCACGACATTGATGCCGGCGGCCAGCGCCTTCTTCAACACCGGTGCTATGGCGACGGGATCGTTGGCGGCGAACAGGATGCCGTCCACGCCTGACGTGATGTAGTTGTCGATGAAGGTGATCTGTTCGTCGATGTTGGCCTTGGTCGGGCCGTCGGTCTTGGCATCGACGTTGCCCAATTCGGCGGCGGCGTCGAGGATGCCCTTGGTGGTGGCGGCGAAATAGCCGATGCCGATCAGCTTCGGGATATCGACCACGGTGATCTTCTTGCCATTGCGGTCTGGGGCACCGGTGGGCTCGCCGCCATCATAG
>JANNSP010000105.1:0-1858 GCA_031402975.1 Hyphomicrobiales bacterium | reverse complement strand
GAACCCGCATGACCCCGGATGCTCCCCTGCAACTGACCCGCGAGACGGGTTTCCATCCCCGCACGTCGGCGTTGACGCGCTCGTTCGGTGAATATCGCGGCTACTGGGTGCCGCATGCGTTCGCCAAAGGTGGGGCTATCGACGAATACTGGGCGTGCCGCGAGCGCGTCGCGGTGATGGATCTGTCGCCTCTGCGCAAGTTCGAGGTGACGGGCCCCGACGCCGAGGCGCTGCTGCAATACTGCCTCACACGCGATATCAGAAAACTGTCGCCGGGCCAGGTCGTTTACACCGCCATGTGCTACGAGCACGGCGGCATGATCGACGACGGCACCGTGCTGCGATTGGCGCAGAACAATTTCCGCTGGATCGGCGGCGATGAGTTTTCCGGCCTGTGGCTTCGTCAGCAGGCGGAGAAAATGGGCTTCAAGGCGTGGGTGCGCTCGTCGACGGACCAGATGCACAACATCGCGGTGCAGGGGCCGAAATCGCGTGAGCTCATGACGTAGATCATCTGGACCGCGCCGTCGCAAGCCTCGGCCGGAGAATTGGAGTGGTTCCGTTTCGCGATCGGCCGCATCGGCCATTTCGAGGGCGCCCCCGTCGTTGTCTCCCGCACCGGTTACACGGGCGAACAGGGCTACGAGATTTTCTGCCATCCCAAGGACGCGCCTAGCGTTTTCGACGCGGTCTGGGAGGCTGGCGCGAAGCATGGAATTTCAGCCTTGGGACTCGAAGCCCTCGACATGCTGCGGATCGAGGCGGGGCTTATCTTCGCCAATTATGAATTTACCGACCAGACCGATCCCTTCGAGGCTGGCATCGGCTTCACCGTGCCGCTCAAATCGAAGACCGATGATTTCATCGGACGGGCAGCACTCGTCGAACGCAAGGAGCATCCGCGCCACAGGCTCGTGGGTCTCGACATCGCGTCCAACGAAACGGTGGGCCATGGCGACTGCATTCATGTGGGCCGCGCCCAGGTTGGCACCGTCACCAGCAGCACGCGCTCGCCCATCCTGAAGAAGAACATCGCGCTGGCGCGGCTCGACGTCACTCATGCGGCAATCGGAACAGCGGTGGAAATCGGCAAGCTCGACGGCCATCAGAAACGCCTGCCGGCGGTGGTCACCGCCTTCCCGCATTACGATCCGAAAAAGGAACGGCCGCGCTCCTGACTATTTCACCAGTTGCGCCACCAGGGCCTCGATCATGCGCGGCAGGTCGTAGGGGAAGCGCGCGGTGATGAGATTGCCATCGACCACGCAGGGTTCGTCTATCACCGTCGCCCCGGCATTTTCGAGGTCGATCTGGATATTCCACACGGCGGTTGCCTTCTTTCCCTTGAGCATCCTGGCGCTCACCATCACCCACTGCCCATGGCAGATGCCACAGGTGGGCTTGCCTGACGCGTGCATGTCGCGCACGAAGGCCTGTGCGAGTTTGTCGGCGCGCAGGAAATCGGGATTCCAGCAACCGCCGGGAAAGATTACCGCGTCGTAGTCGGCGACCTTCGCTTCATCGAGATAGCGGTCGATCTTGAGCCAGCCCGCGTTTTCCATGAGACGGATCGCCAGGACATGCGTCGCAGCCAGCGGCGGAAAGCGCAAGCCCAGCGTCGCCGGAAACTCGCCGATGCGCGGCGAGACGATATGAACAACCGCGCCATGCTCGGTGAGCCAGCGGATCGAGCCGGTGATTTCCACTTCCTCGACACCGTTGGTGCAGCAGATGGCGATCTTCTTGCCCTTCAGCAAATGCGGGTCGGAGGGCGGATCGAACAGAAAGCGGTTGAGCTCGCGGTTAAGCTCGCCGTCGGCGGTCGCCAGAAGTTCGGTCGAGATCGACGGCACCGCCG
>JANNSP010000104.1:0-8966 GCA_031402975.1 Hyphomicrobiales bacterium | reverse complement strand
GAGGGAAAGCCGGTATCCGTCGGCCTGCTCGGCAACGCGGCGGAGCTGTTGCCCGAGTTTGTCAAACGCGGCATCAGGCCCGATGCCGTGACCGACCAGACTTCGGCGCATGATCCGGTCAACGGCTATCTCCCGGCCGGCTGGACGCTGGCGCAGTGGGAGGAGAAGCGCGTCACCGATCCGCAAAGTGTCAAGACCGCCGCCATGCAATCGATGAAGGTGCATGTCGAGGCGATGCTCGATTATCATCACCAGGGCGTGCCGGTGCTCGACTACGGCAACAACATCCGCCAGATGGCGCTGGAGATGGGTGTGACCAACGCCTTCGAGTTTCCCGGTTTCGTTCCCGCCTATATCCGCCCGCTGTTCTGCCGCGGCATCGGGCCGTTCCGCTGGGCCGCACTTTCCGGCAACCCTGAAGACATCTACAAGACCGACCGGCGCGTCAAGGAACTCATCCCCGACGATCCGCATCTGCACAACTGGCTTGACATGGCCAGGCAGCGCATCGCTTTCCAGGGGCTGCCCGCCCGCATCTGCTGGGTGGGTCTGGGCCAGCGTCATCGCCTGGGGCTTGCCTTCAACGAGATGGTACGGTCGGGCGAAGTCGAGGCACCCATTGTCATCGGCCGCGATCATCTCGATTCAGGCTCCGTCGCCTCGCCCAATCGCGAAACGGAGGCAATGCTCGATGGTTCGGACGCGGTGTCGGACTGGCCACTGCTCAACGCGCTGCTCAATACCGCGAGCGGCGCGACCTGGGTTTCCATCCATCACGGCGGCGGCGTCGGCATCGGCTATTCGCAACATGCCGGCATGGTGATCGTGGCGGACGGAACCGACGACGCGGCGCGAAGGCTCGAACGCGTGCTGTGGAACGATCCCGCCAGCGGAGTCATGCGTCACGCCGATGCCGGATATGACATCGCGGTCGAGTGTGCGAAGGAGCAGGGTCTGAACCTGCCGGGGATAACGTAAACGTCCTCGCTCCCGCGAAGCGGGGTGAGGAAGGGGACCCGTCATGCGGTAGCATGATGGGGGAGGAGAGGGGCCTGTCTCAATTCTGCGGCGGGCCCCTCATCTCCCCCATCGCCGAGTGGCGATGGGGCCCCTTCTTCTCCCCGCTGTCGCGAGGCGAAGACGGAAGAGGAATGCGACCATGACCGAGATCAACAGATTGCAGCGCCTGCGCGAGGGCTCGCTCAAGGCGACGGCTTCCGGCCCGCCGCATCGCACCTCCAATCCGTTCTTCGGCGTGGGTCCCATCACCGATGTCACCGCCGATGAAACCGAGCGCCGGATGCTGCGCTTTGAATTCGAGCGCTGGCTGGAGCGGACCTATCGCAAGCTTGATGATACCGGCCGCGACATCGGCTGTTTCACCGCCGGAGAAATCGCCCGCAGAATGCACCGGGGATATCCGGCCGATAGAATCCTGCTCGACATGATGCGCGAGATTCATCGCTACTTCGAGTTTCCCAAATCGAGCCGCATGGCGGTGGGCCTCGGCGGCGGCCATTCGGGCTTCACCGTGGCGGCGCTGCATTTGATCACCGCCAACGATCCGGCCCAGCATGTGTTCATCGATACGCCGGCACCTGAATCGGAGGCCGGGATGCGCGGCGGTTTCTTCCGCCAGTCCTGGGGCGCGCAGATCGTCGAGATGCATCGCTACGCGAAGAACGGCGACGAGACGCGCGTGCATTTTGCGAAGGACGAAGGAACGGTTCCGGCCTCCGATGTGCTGGAGCGCATGGGGATCAAGGTGTTCCTCGGCGTCGGCCACGAGACGACGGGCGCCACCACTTATTCCGACCGCGATATCGGAAATCTTCTCGACTGGATCGACCGCAATCCGAAGGAGCATCACGCGGTGCTCGATGCGACGTCGATGCTTGGCGCCATGCCGTGGGGGCCGGCGACGGTTGCCGAGGTGATGGCCAAGTGCTGCCTGTTCCTGCCGTTCCAGAAAGCCGTGGGCGGCATTTCGGGTTACTGTGTCGTGTCGCTGACGGTGCCGGCCCTGGAGCTGATCGAGGCGAACCAGAAAAATCCGTCCTGGGCAATCCCACGGCAGTTGAAACTCGCGGCGCCCACCGATCCGAAGCGGCCCTTGACGGGCGAGCGCAGCGTGAAGCTCGGGCCGATTTACGATCCCATCGAAAACCGCATGATGGGCGGCGTCATCAACACTTATTCGACGCTGGCCTTCGCCGAGACGACCTTCGGTCTGCTGCGCACCGAGAAACGCATCGGGCCGGTGAGCGAGATGAACCGCCGCTCGGTTCTCAATCGCCAGGTGATCGACGACTGGGTCGCGGTGTCGCCGCTGTTCGAGGCGGGAGTGGCCGACAGCGAGCGGCGCGGCGCCGCTGTCACTTTGCTCCGGGTGAACGATCCCGATTTCGCCGATGAGGCGCTGCATGCGCGTGTGTTGGCGGGCTCGAAACAGGTGCTGTCCTATGACGGCTTGACCCATCCCAATGGCGAATACGAGGCGGGGCTCGATGTGGCGCGCTATGTCAATGCGTTTCCCGGCACGCCCGGCGATTATCGCGCCTGGATCGGCGGCATCCGGGACGCCGACGACATCACGGCGCTTCTCGACAATCTCTCCTATGCCTGGCACCGCGCCCGGATCGTGGTGATCGAAGAGGAGCTGCTCCGCCATGGCGTGAACTTCGACGCAGCACGAATCGGTGGCGATATTCGCCGCGACGATCCGGCGAAGGCTTACAAGGTGCTGATCGCCGATCTCGTGGGATTGAAGTTCGGTGCGGCAGGCGTTCCCGATCACGGCGCGGTCAAGGCCCATGTCGAGGCCAGGGGCTGCATGTTTCATCAGGGGCTCGAGGCGAAAGGGACATTGCCGCCGGGCATCCATTTCTTCTACGCGCCTGAGTTGACGGGGGCGGATATTCTTCAGCACACGGACAAAGGCAGTTTCGACGCGGTGATCGCCGCCGCAACGCCCATTCCCGCGGCTGCGATCTTCGCCGAGGGCGGCGTGCGGATCGGGGCGGGCACCGGCAATATGGGTTCGGCCTCGTGGGGCGGCGGCAATGGCGAGGGTGGTACAGCACCCTTGATGAACACGCCGAGCTTCAACAGCCGCGCCACCGCGCAGATGGTGATGAAGGCGCTGCTCCGCGTGATGCCGGCGCTACCGGTTGAAGAGTTGCATGCGCGCTGCCTGGCCGGCGATTTCGATACGGGCCGCGATCTCCGCCACTATCCGGTCGAGAAGCTGGAGGGAAAAAAGCTCGCCATTCTGGGTTACGGAAATATCGGCCGCGAAGTTGCGAAATTGGCTGCGGCTTTCGGCATGCGGGTCGCCATTCACGCGCGGCCGCGTCACAAGGAGTGGATCGAATCGGAAGGGTTCGAATTTGCTGCGACGCCGGAGGAGGCCGCGCGCGGCGCCGACGTGCTGAGCCCGCATACGGGGCTTGGACCGCTCAACGCCGTCACCGGAAAATACGCCAATGCCAATGTGGTTGATGCAGACGTTCTCAACGCCATGAATGACGGCGCGGTCCTCGTCAATTACGACCGGGGTGAGGTGGTGGATATCCCGGCGCTCGATCGGGCGCTGGCCAGGGGCAAGATACGTCATGCCGCGATCGATGCCGACTTGTTCAGGGATACGACGGGAAAATTGTCGGGGCCGCTGCTGCCCTATCTCGATCTGGCGAAACGCTATCCAGGCCGCATTGAACTATTGCCGCATGCGGCGGCCGATACCGAGCATGTGTCGCGCGTCGAGGGCGCGAAGCAGGCCGTCGACCAGTTGATCGATGCGATCCGGTACAGACGCGTGATCAACCGCAAGGGTGAGTTGCCGCCGGGCTATGCCGACGCCGGTGGCCTCACGGTGCCGGGCGTCGGCAAGGTGTCGCGCGAAACGATTGCCCGCGCCGTCGCGAGTCAGGATGCACTCGCCGAAGCGCGTCTACGCGCCGAGGCGATGGCGGCGATCTGGGGCGCGCTCTCCTCGGTCAACGATCCCGCTGCGCGCGACACTTTGATCAAACGCCACGGCGCCGAACTGGTGCGCGAGTTCAATCACTACGCGGCGCTGATGAGGAAGCTGGGACTTGAAGGCCCATGTGTGTAACTTTCGCTTCTCCCAAAAGTAGAAGGAGTGGCCCCTTCCTCTCCCGATGGGAGAGGAGAAAAAGAGTCTACGATACCTTGCGCTGGGCGTAACCTAGTCTTTCGTTGAGACGGTCGATCAAACTTCGCGCGGCGTCGGGAATGACGGTGCCTGGCGGATAAATGGCGGCGACGCCCATTGCCAGCAGCCGCTCGGCGTCTTCGGGCGGAACGATGCCTCCCACCACGATCATGATATCGGGCCGTCCCCCTGCGGCCAGCGCCGACATCAGCAGCGGCACATGGGTGAGATGCCCGGCGGTGAGCGACGACACGCCGACGACATGCACGTTTTCCGCGACCGCAAGCTGAGCTACTTCTTCCGGCGTGGCGAACAGCCCGCCGACTTTCACATCCATGCCGATAT
The DNA here is from genome assembly GCA_031402975.1 of Hyphomicrobiales bacterium. Taxonomy (GTDB): domain Bacteria; phylum Pseudomonadota; class Alphaproteobacteria; order Rhizobiales; family Aestuariivirgaceae; genus Aestuariivirga. The sequence continues at coordinate 4,444 of JANNSP010000104.1, read as the reverse complement.
CGGCGAAGGCCGACGCAATCACTTTCTGTCCCCGGTCATGCCCGTCCTGTCCGATTTTCGCGACAAGAATGCGGGGCGGTCTTCCCTCCGCCTCGCTGAACGCCGCGACCGCTTGGCGCGCACGGTCGATCTTGTGGTGGTCCCGGGGCGTTGATGCATAGATGCCGGACACAATTTGCGTCTTCGCCTGATGCCGGCCCCACACCGCTTCGAGTGCCGCAGAAATTTCTCCGACCGTGGCGAGGGCACGCGCCGCGTCGACCGCCGCTGCGAGGAGATTGCCCTGGCCCGAGCGCGCCACTTCAGACAGCGCGTCGAGCGCCGCCGTGCAGCGGGCGCCGTCGCGTTCGGACCGGAGGCGGTTGAGCTTCTCGATCTGACTTGCACGAACCGCAGAATTGTCGACGGTGAGGATGTCAATCACCGTGTCGCCATCGGTCCTATATTTGTTGACGCCGACAACCGTCTGCTCGCCGGCGTCGATGAGCGCCTGAGTGCGGGCTGCGGCTTCCTCGATCCTAAGTTTCGGAATGCCGGCCTCGATGGCTTTCGCCATGCCGCCCAGACGCTCCACTTCCTCGATATGGCTCAACGCCTTCGCCGCAAGTTCAGCAGTCAGCGCCTCGATGAAATAGCTTCCGCCCCATGGATCGATCACCCGGCAGATGCCGGTCTCGTGTTGCATCAGGAGCTGGGTGTTGCGGGCGATCCGGGCGGAAAAGTCCGTGGGCAGAGCAAGAGCTTCGTCGAGCGAATTGGTATGAAGCGACTGGGTTCCGCCTTGTGTCGCCGCCATCGCTTCGATCTGGGTCCGTGTCACATTGTTGAACACGTCCTGCGCGGCCAAGCTCCAGCCGCTGGTCTGGCAATGACAGCGCAGGCTGAGCGAGCGCTCATCCTTCGGATTGAACTGCTGCATCAGCCGCGACCACAAGAGGCGCCCGGCGCGCAGCTTTGCAATCTCCATGAAATAATCCATGCCGATGCCCCAGAAGAAAGAGAGCCTCGGCGCGAACCGGTCGATATCGAGTCCGGCGGCAAGGCCGGCGCGAACGTAATCGACGCCGTCGGCCAGCGTGTAGGCGAGTTCGAGATCGGCGGTGGCTCCCGCTTCCTGCATGTGATAGCCGGAGATCGAGATCGAATTGAACTTCGGCATGCGGGCCGATGTGTATTTGAAAATGTCGGAGACGATCCGCATCGAATGGCGCGGCGGATAGATATAAGTGTTCCGAACCATGAACTCCTTGAGGATGTCGTTCTGGATCGTTCCGGCAAGCTGTTCGGGCGCGACTCCCTGCTCCTCGGCCGCCACGATATAGAGCGCCATCACCGGCAGCACGGCGCCATTCATGGTCATCGACACGGTCATCTCAGCCAGCGGAATGCGATCGAACAACGTGCGCATGTCGTAGATCGAATCGATCGCCACGCCCGCCATGCCGACATCGCCGGCGACGCGTGGGTGATCGGAGTCGTAGCCTCGGTGGGTGGCCAGATCGAAGGCGATGGAGAGGCCCTTCTGCCCGGCGGCGAGATTGCGGCGGTAGAAGGCGTTGGAATCCTGCGCCGTAGAGAACCCCGCATATTGCCGGATGGTCCAGGCTTGCGCGGTATACATCGAGGCGTAGGGACCGCGAAGGTAAGGCGGTTTTCCGGGGAGTGTCTCGACGAAATCCGGCGTGTCGGCGGCGGTGTAGCGCGGCTTGATCGAGATGCCCTCGGGTGTGCACCATACGCCATCCTCGCTTGCGTCAGCGGGAGGGGCTTCAGGCGTCTCCCGCGGAGAGACCCTCATCTCCCCACCGCTTCGCGGCGGGTCCCTTCTTCTCCCGCTGTCGCGGGCGAAGACGAGGGGCTCGATTTCGGGAGGATGCTCCGTGGGCGGAGGGAAAAGACTTGTGCCGATGATGGGGAGATTTCGGGTGTTGGAACCCGGCTCCGGCAATTGGCCGCTCTTGAAAATGGACCAGGCCTGTTTGCAGATTTGATCCGTGAGGTCTTCGACATAGCCGGCACCGGAGGCCGGGTCGGCGACGCGCCACAGGTTGCTTTCTTCCGAGAGGATCATCTGCATGTTGCGCGCGATCCGCCGGGCGAAGCTGTTGGGTAACCCTTGCGCTAGCGAAAAAGGCAGTACACTGACGGAATCGGCTCCTCCCAGGACCGCGCCGCACAGGCCATGCACGCCACGCAGGATATTCATATGCGGATCGCGCGCCGCCATCATGCGCCAGGAGGTTTCGGCATGGAGGCGGAGAGGTTGGCCGGAGATGCGCGGCCACAGCAGTCGCAGGGCGCGGAATTTGGCGAGGGTGAGGAACAGGTCCTGGTCGGCGGCCAGCGTGACGCCGGCGTTCGGCGACGCGGTCAGCAGCACCGCGCCTAGCTCTTGCGCCGCGGTGCAGCCCCGTTCGTGAAATTTCCGTCCGTCGGCGTCACCCACGGAAATGTCGAGGCGATCCGGATCGAGCGGCTGACGAGCGATGTACTCCGCGAACTGCCGCGCCGCATTCTCATCTCCCTCCAGGCGGATGGCGATCGCATGCAGCGGAACGCCTTCGAGAATGATGGACAATTGGCCGGGATCGATGCCGAATCCGCGCGCCGACGCGGCGCCATCGAAAATCAGCGACAGGCCGGTGGCGCCATGGCTCAGGTCGTCGAGAGCCTGGGCATTGGCTTTCGCTGGGTCCGGATGATCGACACGCTGAAACACCGTCCACGGAGCAATGCGCATTCGTTCGGCGCGCGGGCCCGCGATCCGCCGGTACAGGGGAGCGATGTCGAGCCCGTCGATCTCACTCACCCGTCAGACATAGGCGCTGAGGCCGGGGATCGAGCCCGCCGCCTCTTTCACCAGCTTGGCGCCGGCCTTCTCCTTGGCATAGTCGAGCGTCACCTGGCCCAGTTGCTTGATCTGGTCCATGCTCAGCCCCGCCGATTTGAGCTTGCCGATGGCGGCGAGCGGACCGCCCAAGAGTCCGCCGAGAAATCCGCTCGTCGCCGATTTGCCGTGGCGTTCGGCGAGGTCCGCCGCACCTGGTAGTTTGACGAACAGTTCCTCGACCTTTGCCGCGTCGCCCTCGGATTTGAGCAGCGAGAGCGTTATGCCCAGCGCCTTTTCCGCTTGTGTCCGATCAAGCCCGGTGGCGCTCACGATCCGTTCAATCAGGTCTTGCATTGGGCAGCGCTCTCCCGTCATATCCGGCGCGCACGATAGAGCAGGGACGCCATGAGCGACAACACGATATTTCTGGGACAAAGCGGCAAGCGCGAGGAGCTGTTTCTGGCGCTCGCCAACCGCCACGGGCTGATCACCGGAGCGACCGGCACGGGCAAGACCGTGACGCTGCAGATCATGGCGGAAGGATTTTCAAAGGCGGGCGTTCCGGTCTTCGCCGCCGATGTGAAAGGCGATCTCGCCGGCATTTCGCAACAAGGCGAACCCAAGGATTTCCTCATCGAGCGGGCGAAGAAGATCGGCTTCGACGATTATGGTTTCGAGGCGGTGCCGACGATCTTCTGGGATCTGTTCGGCGAGCAGGGCCATCCGATCCGCACCACTGTGACCGAGATGGGGCCGTTGCTGCTGTGCCGCCTGATGGGCCTGACCGACGCGCAGGAAGGGGCGATGAACATCGCCTTCAAGATCGCCGACGAGGAGGGGCTGGCGCTGCTCGACCTCAAGGATTTGCGCGCGCTTTTGTCGGATCTGGCGGCGCGCGGCGGCGATATCCGCACCGAATACGGCAATGTCAACGACCAGACGATCGGCGCCATCCAGCGCCGCCTGGTGGTGATCGAGGAACAGGGCGGCGACCGGTTTTTCGGCGAGCCGGCCCTCGATATCGCCGACCTGATGCGCACCACGCGCGACGGGCGGGGCTACATGAATGTTCTCGCCGCCGACCGCCTGATCAGTTCGCCGCAGCTCTATGCCACGTTTTTGCTGTGGCTTATGTCGGAACTGTTCGAGGATTTGCCTGAGGTGGGCGATCTGGAAAAACCCAAGCTCGTGTTCTTCTTCGACGAGGCGCATCTCTTGTTCGCGGAAGCACCGCAAGGGTTGATCCAGAAGATCGAGCAGACGGTGAAGCTCATCCGCTCCAAGGGGGTGGGCGTTTATTTCGTGACGCAGAATCCGCTCGACATTCCGGAAAGCGTGCTGGCCCAGATGGGCAACCGCGTGCAGCACGCGCTCCGCGCCTATACGCCGAGGGAGCAGAAGGCGGTTGCGACGGCGGCGTCCACCTTCCGGCCCAACCCATCGTTCAAGACCGAGGAGGTGATCACGCAATTGGGCAAGGGCGAGGCGCTGGTCTCGGTGCTCGATCCCAAGGGCGTGCCGACCATGGTCGAGCGCACGCTCATCCGCCCGCCGTCGTCGAGGCTGGGCCCCATCATGCCGGACGAGCGCCAGAGGGTGATCGCCAATTCCCCC
>JANNSP010000103.1:0-5840 GCA_031402975.1 Hyphomicrobiales bacterium | reverse complement strand
CACGCGGGTTCGCCTTGGGAAATCGGCCTCGCCGAAACCCAGCAGACACTGGTTGCCAACGATCTCCGCGGCCGCATCTCCGTGCAGGCCGACGGTGGCATCCGCACCGGGCGCGACGTGGTGATCGCGGCATTGCTGGGGGCGGACGAGATCGGCTTTGCCACCGCGCCGCTGATCGCGGCCGGCTGCATCATGATGCGGAAGTGCCATCTCAACACCTGTCCCGTCGGTGTCGCGACGCAAGACCCGGAACTGCGCAAGCGCTTCAAGGGCCAGCCCGAGCATGTCATCAACTATTTCTTCTTCGTCGCCGAAGAGGTGCGCGAATATCTGGCCGCCATGGGCTGCAAGTCCTATAGCGACCTGATCGGCGCCACCGAATGGCTCGACCAGGCCGAAGCCATCGCCCACTGGAAGGCGCGCGGGCTCGATTTCTCGCGCATCTTCGCCAAGCCCGATGTGACCGGTCCCGTCGCCACGCGAAAGATGACGGCGCAGAATCACGGCATCGACCACATCCTCGACCGCAAGCTCATCGCCGAGGCGATGCCGGCGCTGGAACATGGGCTGAAAGTCGAGATCGTATCGCCGATCAGGAATTCCGACCGTACCACCGGCGCCATGCTGTCGGGCGAAGTCGCCAAACGTTATGGACACGAGGGCCTGCCCGACGACACGATCCATATCAGCCTGACCGGCATCGCCGGCCAGAGTTTCGGCGCCTGGGCAGCACATGGCGTGACCCTTGACCTGACCGGCGAGGCCAACGACTATGTCGGCAAGGGCCTGTCGGGCGGCAAGCTCATCGTCAAGCCGCATGACAAGATCGGGTTCGTTCCCGAGAAGTCGATCATCGTCGGCAACACCGTGCTCTATGGCGCCATCACCGGCGAATGCTATTTCCGGGGCGTCGCGGGTGAGCGCTTCGCGGTGAGGAATTCCGGCGCCGTCGCGGTCGTCGAGGGTTGCGGCGATCACGGCTGCGAATACATGACGGGCGGCGTGGTGCTCGTCATCGGCGAAACGGGCCGCAACTTCGCCGCCGGCATGTCGGGCGGCGTCGCCTATGTCCTCGACGAGGCGGGCGACTTCGCCCAGCGCTGCAACCTGGCGATGGTCGATCTGCAACCGATCCCGGCCGAGGAGGCAACGATCGAACGCTTGCACCACCATGGCGGCGATCTCGAAAGTCATGGCCTGGTGGATTTGACCTCCGGCATGGACAAGCATGACGGCGAGCGGGTGTGGGAACTGCTGACCCGCCACGTGAAATATACCGGCTCGTCGCGCGCCATGGCGATCATGGACAACTGGGCGCGGTATCTGCCGAAGTTCGTGAAAGTCATGCCGGTCGAATACGCCCGCGCGCTCCAGGAACTGGAAAAGGCGCAAGCCACCAGCGACGGCATGACGATCGGCGTGAAGCGGAGCGCGTGAGAAATGTTTCAGCTTAGCTCCAAAGAGCCAACCTTCGATTCCCCTTCCCCCCTCGCGGGGGAAGGTGGATCGCGCCGCAGGCGCGAGTCGGATGAGGGGGCGGTTCAGCGAGTCAAGTCGAGGGTGCGACTCGCGGAGGCGCCCCCTCATCCGGCGCTTCGCGCCACCTTCCCCCGCGAGGGAGGAAGAGGAAGGAGCGGAGAGGGTTATTCTATTGGCTTGTTCTCTGTGAAACTTAATGCTGCCGTTCTGTTGTCGAACAATGACCACTCAACATCATTGCCCTCTTCAATCTCCCAGTCCCTGACCAATACCTCCGGCAAGAGGAACATGAGGTCCTTGCCGTCACGAAACAGTTTCACCGTAAAGGATGTCACCAGTAGTGCTCCGCACTTGTTTCAACGATCATTCCTCGACGTCCACTATAAACTGAAATTCCTTCGCGTGGAAAAATAGAGTCAGAACATGGGCAAAGTCACAGGCTTCCTCGAGATCGAACGGCAGGAGCGGAAGTACAAGCCGGCCGCCGATCGCATCCGGCATTACAACGAGTTCGTCATTCCCTTGTCGGAGGACGCGACCAAGGCGCAGGCGGCGCGCTGCATGAATTGCGGCATTCCCTATTGCCATACCGGTTGCCCGGTGAACAACCAGATCCCCGATTGGAACGATCTCGTCTATCTGGGCGACTGGCAGGAGGCGGCGCGCAACCTGCATTCGACCAACAATTTTCCCGAATTCACCGGCCGCATCTGCCCCGCCCCTTGCGAGGCGTCGTGCACGCTCAACATCGACGACAACCCGGTGACCATCAAGACGATCGAATGCGCCATTGTCGACAAGGCCTGGGAGAACGGCTGGGTCAGGCCGGAAAGCTATAGCGACAAGACGGGGAAGAAGGTGGCGGTCGTGGGCTCGGGTCCCTCAGGGCTGGCCGCCGCTCAGCAACTGGCGCGCGCCGGACACAGCGTTCATGTGTACGAGAAGCAGGGCAAGGCGGGCGGATTACTGCGCTACGGCATTCCCGATTTCAAGATGGAAAAGCACCTGATCGACCGCCGTGTCGCGCAGATGGAAGCCGAAGGCGTCACCTTCCATTATGGCGTGCATGTCGGCGTCAGCCAGGACGCGGCGCAGCTTGCCGGCAGCTTCGACGCGGTGCTGATGACCGGCGGCGCCGAGAAGGCCCGCGATCTGCCGATTCCCGGGCGCGAACTCAACGGCATTCAATTCGCCATGGATTTCCTGCCGCAGCAGAATCGCCGCGTGTCCAAGGAACCACCACTCGACAACCGCCCGATCCTCGCCAATGGCAAGCATGTGATCGTCATCGGCGGCGGCGATACCGGCTCCGACTGCATCGGGACGTCCATTCGCCAGGGCGCCCTTTCGGTCACGCAGCTCGAAATCATGCCGAAGCCGCCGGAGCGCGAGAACAAGCTGCTGACCTGGCCCGACTGGCCGTTGAAGCTCCGCACCTCGTCGTCGCAGCAGGAAGGAGCGGAACGCGATTTCTCCGTCGTCACCAAGTCATTCTCCGGCGAGAACGGCGAGGTGAAGGTGCTGCACTGCGCTAGGGTCGATGGCAAAATGCAGCCGGTGGCCGGCAGTGAGTTCGACCTCAAGGCCGATCTCGTCTTGCTTGCGATGGGCTTCCTGCATCCCGTCCATGACGGCATGCTGGCGGGCTTGGGCGTGAAGCTCGACGGGCGCGGCAATGTCGCGGCCAATACGCTGAATTATCGCGCCAGCGTGGACAAGATTTTCGCCGCCGGCGACATGCGGCGCGGCCAGTCGCTGGTGGTGTGGGCGATCCGCGAAGGCCGCCAGGCGGCGCGCGCCGTCGACGAATTCCTGATGGGAGCGAGCGACCTGCCGCGTTGAGGGATTACGGCGCGAGCCGGAAATCGTCGGCGCGGCCGGGTGGCGCGAGGTCCGCTTCGCCCAGCGAGAACAGTTTCTCCGCCGCACTTCCGGGTACCGCCAGCGACTTCAATGCGGCGAGGTGATCGGCGCTGCCCGACTGGACCGCGTCGCTGGTGAGCACATCCGCAACCTTGACATCGGCGACGCGCAGCGTGAGGTCGCTGCCATCGGTCTGGGCCTGCCCGAACAGCGGCACATTGGCCTGCTCGGCCACGGGAACGGCGGGGACGGGATCGATGCCACCCCGCGCTTTCATGATGGCATCGAGCACCAGTTGCCCCAGGCGGTTGTTGCCCTGCTTGAAGAAGGTGACGCCGTCGCGGCTGCGGAGCTTGCGGATGTCGCCGGTGTCGTCGGGGCCGGTATCGGTGTAGGCGCCATCGGGGTTGAGGAAAGCGGCGCGAATATCGACAAAGCGGACGCCCTTGGCCAGTGCCCGGTCTTTCTGCAGCGCGCCCAACACCTGCATCGCGGCATCGTAGGTGGCGTCGGCCATCGGCGGCGGGCTGACCCAGAAGACATCGACACCGGACTGGGCCAGCGCGTCGAGAATGAGATCGGTCCGCGTCATATAAGCGGCGATCCATTCGGGCGAGTTGAATGCCAATCGCGCCTGGCCATCGCGGATGCCCTGCCGGTCGTTGGCGCCCAGCAACACGACGACCGCGTCATAGTCGTTGCCGACCAGGATTTTGGGCAGCGCCTCGCTCCAGTCATAGACCTCGGAGCGCGCAATGCCGGACTCTTCCTTGAAACGCACCTTGACGTCGTAGCCTGTTTCCAGTTCAGCCATGCGAGCGAGCCCCGCGCCTAGGCCACCGCCGAGCGCATCGCCGATCACCAGGATGCGGTAGGTCTCGTCGATCGATTCCACCGGCGGCGCCAGTTCCTCCGCCGCCTCCGATCCCATGATGGGTCCGGTGGTGGCGGTCTGGGACCGCGCCAGGGTGCTGCCGAAGATTGCGATGAGGATAAGAAGCGCAAACCTGATCATGCCAAGACCCTAACTTCCACTCCGCATCTTTTCCAGCAGCTTGACCGAGGGAACGCCGTCGAGCGGCAGGCCGGCTTTTTTCTGGTAGGCGATGATCGCCTCATAAGTCCGGGCGCCGAAGCGGCCGTCGCTGCCGCCGGTTTCGAAGCCTCGGGTTTCCAGCCGCTTCTGCAATTCGACGCGCTCGGCAAAACTCAGGTCGTAGCTGACCTGGGGCCACGAGGCCTGGATCGGACCTTCGCCCCTGATGCGATCTCCCAGATGGCCGACAGCCACCGCATAGGAATGCGAAAAATTATAGTCCATGATGGCGAGGAAATTCCTGGTCACCAGAAAGGCCGGGCCGCCCACCCCTTGCGGCACCATGACGAAAGCGTCGGCATTGGCCGAACCGAACTTGCCGCCGCGCGCCGGAGCGATGCCGAGTTTCGACCATTCGGCGACGGTCCGCCATTTCTTGCGCCCGATCAGCGCCTTGTCGAATCGATCGGGGAGTTTCACTTCCCAGCCCCACGGGCGGTCGGCCTTCCACCCGGCCTTGGCCAGATAATTGGCGGTGGAGGCCAGCGCGTCCTCTTTCGAGTTCCAGATGTCCCTCACCCCGTCGCCGGTCCAATCGACGGCGTAAGCCAGATAGGAGGACGGAATGAACTGCGTGTGGCCCATGGCGGCGGCCCACGACCCGGTAAAGTTTTCAGGCTTGACCAGGCCCTGCTTCAGGATCTTGAGGGCTGAGATATATTGCTGGCGGGCATAGTCCTTCTTGCGGCCGGCATAGATCAAGGTGGCGAGCGAGCGCATCACCTTCATCGAGCCCTTGTCCTTGCCGAAATTCGACTCCATGCCCCAGATGCCAAGCACGACATGGCGGTCGACGCCGTATTTCTTCTCGATGGCCGCCAGCAATTTCGCTTCCGAACCCTTCATCTGCTGGCCGGTCTCGATGCGGATCGGCGTCACCGCCTTGGCCAGATATTCCGACGTGGTCGAGGTGAATTCCGGCTGCGTCCTGGCGAGTTTCAAGACGGCCGCATCGGGCTCGGTGATGCCGGCGAAGGCGCGGTCGAACAAATCCCGCGAAATCCCCGCCGCCTTGGCTTTCGGCCACAGCGTCTCGATGAAGGCTAAGAATTTGTCATCGGCCATCGCCGGTGGCGCCAGCAGCAGGCAGGCAAGGACAAGCGCCACGATCCGGTTGAGCATGAGCATTTCCTACAACGATTCTGAAGCGCCACAAACAAGCCGCCAAATGCGGCTGCAATCAGGCTGGAGTTCACTTCGATTTCCACTTTTTATCCAGAGTGGACGTTAGCCAATCAATCGGACACAAAAGGACGGCCCAGTTCCGAATGTTTTCATGCCTGCTCGCAAGCATCATAGTCTCTGGACGAGGCTCTTGACCCAACTCATGCTCGCTTCAATTGCCCAATTGGTCTGCTGAGGGCTGAGGCTAGGCATTGGGGCGCTTCCCGCACCGTGTCCG
>JANNSP010000102.1:0-7976 GCA_031402975.1 Hyphomicrobiales bacterium | reverse complement strand
CTTCGAAATTCCCATTATTCACTTGGAATGGAAATCGCTAACAGGACGTGGCTTCGACAGTCCTCAGCTTATGCCGCCTTCCAAAAAGAACATAGATGGCGGGCCTTAAGACCCACCGCCTACAATCGGTATCCAATCAAGTTTACCGCGAATAATACTCGACGACGAAGTGCGGCTCCATCTGCACAGGATAGGGCACGTCCGACAGCGCCGGCACGCGCACCAGCCTGGCCGTCATCGCCTTGTGGTCGTGCTCGACATAATCCGGCACGTCGCGCTCGGCGAGTTGGGTGGCTTCCAGCACGACGACGAGATCCTTGGCCTTGGGTGTCAGCTCGATCATGTCGCCGGCCTTGATCCGCATGGAGGGAATGGTGACGCGCCGGCCGTTCACCTTGACATGGCCGTGGCTGACGAACTGGCGCGCCGCGAAGATCGTCGGCACGAACTTGGCGCGATAGACGATGGCGTCGAGGCGGCGCTCCAACAGGCCGATGAGATTTTCCGATGAGCTGCCGGTCATGCGCGAGGCTTCCTCATACACCTTCCGGAACTGCCGCTCGGAAATGTTGGCGTAGTAGCCTTTCAGTTTCTGCTTGGCCTTGAGCTGAATGCCGAAGTCCGACATCTTGCCCTTGCGCCGCTGGCCATGCTGGCCCGGGCCATATTCTCGCTTGTTGACCGGGCTCTTGGGGCGGCCCCAGATATTCTCGCCCATGCGGCGGTCGATCTTGTATTTGGCGGTTGCACGCTTTGTCATTTACGGTCTCCAGTCAATGGTTGGACCTACCCTCCTCGGCGCCGGTTTCCCGGCCGACAGGACCCTCAAGGGTCCACGGGCAAGCAAACACGGGACGCAGTCTAAGCGCGCCCCGTGCTGGCGGTGGCTATAAAGCAAGGGTGCCCACACTGTCAAACGGGGAGATCGATCACCCGGTGGCTGGCAAAGCCTAGCGCCGCATAGGCCCCGAGCGAAGCCGAGATGCCCCTGGCCGAGGTCAACAGCACCGTGCCATGCGGAGGTACTTCGCCACTGGCCTCGGAACGCGGCGTCTCGTCGAGCACGTCGCCGGCGCGCCTCGCAATCGCCGCTGCGGGATCGAGATAGGTTACCGGCCACGGCGCCACCTTTTCGATATCCTCGATCAGCAGTGGATAGTGAGTGCAGCCCAGCACCACGACATCGGTCCGCTTGCCATCACGCCGCCTGAACACAGGAGAAATCTCGCGGCGGAGTTCGCGCGGATCGACCGCAGCCCCGCCAAGCTTCCGTTCGGCCATTTCGGCGAGCCGCTGCGCTCCGTGCAGGAACACCTTGCAGTGAAAGGCATAGGTGTGAATGAGCGCGCGGGTATACTCACGCGACACCGTGCCGGGCGTGGCCAGAACCCCGATGATGCCGGATTTGGTCTGCGCCGCGGCGGGCTTGATCGCCGGCACCGTGCCGACGAACGGCAGCGCATAGGCTTCGCGGAGCGCCCCCAACGCGATGGTGGACGCCGTGTTGCAGGCGATGACCACGATATGCGGCTCCGCGGTTTTGATCAGCACGCCGACGACATCCACGATGCGCCGAACCAGCGCCTCCTCCGGCCACGCGCCATAGGGAAAGCCCGCATTGTCGGCGGCATAGACGAGATGCGCCTCCGGACTCTGCATGGCGACGGCCCGCGCCACGGTCAATCCGCCCATGCCGGAGTCAAACAGCAGAATGCGGGGACGTGTCATAAGCAAAAACTGAAATCTTTTCCCTTCCCCCCTCGCGGGGGAAGGTGGATCGCGCCTGTAGGCGCGAGACGGATGAGGGGGCGGTGCAGCGAGTCAACAAAGCATGACTCGTGGAACCACCCCCTCATCCGGCGCTTCGCGCCACCTTCCCCCGCGAGGGGGGAAGGGGAAGAAATATCGCGTTTCACTTTTCTTATTCCTTCCCTCTCATATGCGCCCGCGTCAGTGACGCCACCATGCCGCGCAAGCTTCGCACTTCCTGTTCGGTCAAGCCCGCTCTCGCATACATATTCCGGATGTTGCGCATGATGCCCGGCTTCTTCGCCGCCGTCTTGAAAAATCCCGACGCATCGAGTTCGCGTTCGAGATGCTCGAGGAAGCCGTAGAGTTCTTCCTTCGTGGCGGGCCGCGTATCGGGCGTCTGCAAGCCTGGACCATCAAGGGCGGCAAGCTCCGGCGTTTTCTGGCCGAGGCTTACAGCCTGGTCCTTGTACCATTCATAGCCGATGAGCAGCACGGCTTGCGCGATATTGATCGAGGCGAAGGCCGGATTGACCGGAGCGGTGACGATCACGTCGGCCAGCGACACCTCGTCATTGTTCAAACCCCAGCGCTCGCGCCCGAACAGCACGGCGAGCTTCTCTCCGCGTGAAATCCGCGCTCGCATATCAGCGCCCGCCTGTTCCGGCGTCACCACGTCCTTGGTCATGCCGCGCGGCCTCGCCGTCGTCGCATAGACGTAATTCACGTCGTGCAGCGACCGCGCCAGATCGTCGAAGACGTGAGCCCCCTCGATGATCCAGTTGGCGCCGGACGACGATGTCAACGCCTTCTCGCTGGGCCAGCCGTCGCGGGGATCGACGATCCGCAACTCATGCAAACCGAAATTCGCCATGGCGCGCGCCGCCGTGCCGATATTCTCGCCAAGCTGCGGATTGACCAGCACGACAATCGGCGCTGGCCCCAGAACCTGGTTACGAGTCTTGTCAGTCCCCGCCATGACCCGGTTCTACCTTCTCCCATCCAGAGTTCTTGCGTTCCTCAGTTCCGGGAACCAGCGCGACCAGAAATAGGCGACCGCCATTGTTCCCGCACCTCCGATCGTCACTGCGGCGACGGCGCCGATCCACGCAGCTACCACTCCGGCGCGGAATTCGCCCAGCTCGTTCGAGGCGCCGATGAACACCCGGTTGACGGCGTTGACGCGGCCTCGGACATCGTCCGGCGTCCATAGCTGCAGAAGCGTCTCGCGGATGTAGACGCTCACCATGTCGGACGCGCCCATCATCATCAGCGCGAAAATCGAGAGCGGCACCCAGGTCGAAAGTCCAAAGACCACGGTGAAAAAGCCGAATGCGGCGACGAACAGGAACAGAATCTTTCCCGCATGGTTTTTGACTCCGAACTTCGCCAGCCACAGCGCCATGGCGACAGCCCCGATGCCGGGCGCGGCGCGAAGCAGGCCCAGACCCCACGGCCCCACCTCCAGAATGTCACGCGCATAGACCGGCATCAATGCCACGGCACCCCCGAGCAGCACCGCGAACAGATCGAGCGAGATGGCGCCCAGCACGATCTTCTCGCTTCGGATGAAGCGGAAGCCGGCAAGCAATGTCGAGAGGCTGGTCTCCTCGGCATGGTTTTTCTGCGCCACGGCGCCGATCATCAGCACAAGGATGATCGCCAGTCCGACCAGCGCCAGCGCGGTGCCATAGGCTGCCGCACCCGAGATGCCGTAGAGAAGGCCGCCCATCACCGGCCCCACGATATTGCCGATCTGCCAGCTCATCGAATTGAGCGAGATGCCGTGGGCGATCGCCGCGCGCGGCAACAGGTTGGGGGCGAGCGCGTCGGCCGCCGGATTGAGGAAGGCCCGCGCCACGCCCAATACAGCAAGGATGATGAACACCGGCCACACTTTGGTGGGCGACGACAGCGTGAACAGAATGAGCGCGCCCGCGCACACGGCTTCCAGCGCCAGGCACAGCGCCATCACCACGCGGCGGTTGAACTTGTCGGCGATGAGGCCGGTGACCAGCACCAGAAGTAGCGGCGGCATGAACTGCGCCAGCCCCACAAGTCCCAGATCGAGCGGGTCGCGGGTGATGTCATAGACCTGCCAGCCGACCGACACCGACATGATCTGCACGGCGAAACCCGCCGCCGACATGGCGAACCAGTAGAACACGAACGGCCGGTGATGCAGCGCGTTGGACGACGGTTGCAGGCCTGCGGAAGCGGTGTCGCTCATGCGCCCATGTGGCGGTCGACCACGCGCTGCAACAGCGGAATGTAGTACGTGAAGGGCGGCGTCGCCATCGCCGGATCCTTGGCCAGCTCATCCCAGCGGCGCACGCGCACCGCCGCCTCATGATGCGGATTGCGCCGGAACTCCGCGGCCTCATCGGCGGACATCGGCCCGCCCTGCAGCGTGAGCGTATGTTTCGAGGCCTCCGACAGTTTGCCGTTGTAGGAGGGATCGGTCGCCACGAGATAGCGCTTCGCCGCCACATGAAGGAGAACGCAATCGGTGACGACGGATGGAAAAAACGGCGCCAGCACCTTGGCCCCCGCCTCGTCATGGAAATTGTCGGCCGTGTCGCCCAGCGACATCGGGCCAAACTCGCTGGTGTAGTGCCCGATGTCGTGCAGCAAGGCCGCCGCCACAAGCTCGTCCGGGGCGCTCTCGCGCTCCGCCAAAACCGCCGCCTGCAGCATGTGCTGCGACATGGTGACGGGTTCGCCCAGATAGGAGTCGGCACCGCGCCGCTCGAAGATGTCTGCGATGAAAGAGACGATAGTGGAACGATCCGGACTCATCGGCGCAAACCTTCTTCCTCGATCGCCGCGAGCATCGACAGCATCCCGTCCTTGTCGGCGTAGCAACCCTGCAGCCAGCGCTTGCCGCAGCCGGAAAATGCTTTCCGCGCATGCAGCACGCGGGTGTTGTCGACGATGAACAATTCGCCGGGCTTGAGCTTGAACGTCACCTGCAGCGATTGGTCCTCGATCAGTTCGGCGAAGCGCCGGTAGGCGGCGTAATACTCCGTCATGTCGTCATAGGGAATATCGGTGAAGGCCGCGGCAGACCGGTTGTTGAAGCGGATGGCGATCATCTCGCCGTCGGGACCGAGTTCGATGATGGGCCGCTTGGCGCGAAGCCGCACGCCATCGCTCCCGGTATATTCGAACCGCGCGCAATATTTCGCCAGCAGATCGAAATGACGTGAGCTCTCCTGCGCCAGGCGCTCTGCGATCCTGAAGCCATCGGCCACCATCGAATCGCCGCCGTCCACACTGTTTTCAAGGCAGGCCAGGAGTTGCAGGGTCGGCACGGGATCGCGATAGGGATTGTCGGTATGGGCCTGGAGACCGAGATTGGTGTAAGCCAGATTGCTCGGATTGACCTCGGCCCTGACTTCGAACCAGCGCCCGTAATTGGTCTCGCGCACATAACCGAACAGCTCCGCCACCTTGCACAGCGCACCGCTTTCGGCAGGAACATTTGTCATCACCGCGAAGCCATAGCGCCGTATCGCGGCCAGCCACCTGCCGAGCGCCGCGCGATCTTTCGCAATCTCCTCATAACTTCCGGATGGAACCTCCGGTTGGAGCATCGAGTCCCAGCGGATGATCTCAGGAGCAGTCCAGCCTCTCGTCTGTGCCGGCGGCCCGTCATAAATATGCGCCGCCAACCACTCAGCCGGATAGCGCACGGTCTTACCTTCCGGCTCGAAACGGATCTCGACGCCACTGTCCTCGGCTTTCACGGCGCCGATCGTCGTTGCCGCCGGGATATCGAGAATGGTGATCAGCCGCTGACCGTTCGTGGCGCTCCGCGTCTCGGCGTCGGGCGCATTGTCGCGCAGCCACAGAGCATGGAACCGCGCCTGCCGGCCGTCCGCCGTTGTTTCCACCGCCGTGCCGCCATCGATGATGTTGGCCGCCATTTCCTTCATGTTCCGGTAACCGCCTTCTCGCTCGTCCCCGCTATAGACGATTTCGCCGCAACGGGGAAACGCTTCGGCTAGGCGCGCTGCTCCGTCTCGCCGGTTCCCAGGAAGATGGCGCGAATGAATTCGCGGTAGAGCATCACCTGCTGTGGCAGAAGCAGTTTGTCCTTCATCACCTTGGAGAGGACGATGCCGCCGTCGATGAGGCTCGACACCATGTCGGCAAGGGCTGAAAGATCGACATTCACGCGCGGCGGATGGCGCTCGGAGATCAGTTCCAGCCGTTCGCGGAACCGCCTGCGCCAACTGATCATGCCGGCCGCGTTCAGTTCGACGACATCGCGGTTGAACAACTGCTCCTGATAGCAAACAGCGGCGATCATGCATCCCGGATGCGCCGCCGGCAGATCCCCCATCATCTCGGCCAGCAGCTTGAGGCCGACGAGAAAGCCGTGCAGCGGGTTTTCGTGCAGTTCGTCGGCGCGGCCGAACAAGTCGTCCAGAATGCCGTTCTCGGTGTCGATGTAGCGTTGCAGCAGCGCCTTGGCGAGATCGCTCTTGTCGCGGAAATGGTAGAAGAAGCCGCTCTTGGTGATGTTCACCGCGGCGATGATCTCGTCGATCGAGGTGGCGGCGAAGCCCTTGGCGAGAACCGCGTCCTGGGCCGCGTCCAGGATGCGTTCGCGCGTATCGGCGCCGCGTCTTGCTACATTTGCCTTCATGCGAGTGTACCGTAAGTGCAGTTGCGTGGAATTTCGGATCAGGTGTGGCGCAGTTTGTACCGGATCGAGATGGTCAAGCGCTTGATAACTATCACTGTTTTCATTTTAACGACAGACCAGACCATGCGTCTTCTATTTTTTGTGGGTTCTCTAGGGCATCAAGAACTACCTCGACCGGCAATCAAATTCAGGAGACCGACATGAGCAAGTACCGGCATAACCTTCCGCAGATGTGCGGACAATTGTTCCTCACCGATTCAGGTATGGAAACGACACTGATCTTTCTCGACGGCATCGAGCTTCCGCATTTCGCCAGCTTTGACCTTCTCAAGACAGCGGCGGGCACCAAGGTCGTCCGCGACTACTACGCGCGCCACGCGGAGATCGCGAGGCGGAACGCCATGGGCTTCATCTTCGAAGCGCCGACCTGGCGGGCCAACCCCGACTGGGGCGCCAAGCTTGGTTATTCGGCAACCGGGCTGGCGGACATCAACCGGGCTTCGATCGCCGTGCTGGAGAATGTGCGGCACGAGTTCGAATCAGCGGCGAGCCCGATGCCGATCAGCGGCTGCATCGGACCGCGCGGCGATGGTTATGACCCCGGCCGTCTGATGAGCGAGGCGGAAGCCCAGGACTATCATTCCGTGCAGGCCGGGGTTTTCGCCACGACGGCGGCTGATCTCGTGTCGGCGATCACCATGACCAATCTCAACGAGGCGGTAGGCATTACGCGCGCCGCGGCGGCGGCCGGCATGCCCGTGGCGATTTCGTTCACCGTCGAAACCGATGGCACCCTGCCATCGGGCGAAACGCTGCGCCAGGCGATCGAGAGTGTCGATGAGAAGACCGGGGCGGCGCCCGCCTATTACATGGTGAACTGCGCCCATCCCACCCATTTCGGCCACGTCCTGGAATCGGGCAATGGCTGGACCTCGCGCATTCGCGGCATCAGGGCCAACGCCTCGATGCGGAGCCATGCCGAGCTGGACCAGGCAACCGATCTCGACGACGGCAATCCGGTGGAGCTCGGGCAGCAATACCGCGACTTGCGCAAGCGGCTGTCGCATTTGTCCGTGCTCGGCGGCTGTTGCGGCACCGACCACCGCCATGTCGAAGAGATAGCGCTCGCCTGCAAGGAGGCCGCATGAAGATTTCAGTGATCGGGGGAGAGTCCATCTGGTTCGTTCCCCTCCTCCGGGCTTTGCGGTCAACCGGGTTTTTCTCCTGGATGGCACGCAGGCGCGGGATGCGCGCGTCGATACGCGTGCTGGGCCGGCTTGATAGGCGTAGCCTCGCCGATATCGGGCTGGAGCGGCACCGGATATCGGAGTCGATCGAGGTTTATTCGCGCCACAAACAATAATGAGAAGCGGCGGCGATCGTGACCCGGTCTTCGCCGTTTCGCCGGTTTGCCCAGGCCAATGCCCCCTGCTATAGGCGCGGTTCGAAAAGCGCAGCGAGGCATCCATCATGGCGAAAATAAAGGTCGATAACCCGGTTGTCGAACTCGACGGCGACGAGATGACCCGCATCATCTGGGACTTGATCAAGGTCAAGCTGATCCGGCCCTATC
>JANNSP010000101.1:0-9525 GCA_031402975.1 Hyphomicrobiales bacterium | reverse complement strand
CCCAGGCCGAACCCCTCCAGCACGGTGCCGTCGGCCAGCACCAGAACACCGGTCACGCGCCGAACGTCCCAGTCGCCGAACACGGGGCGCGAGGCAACACGGGCCTTCGAGGGCTTCCTGACAGGCATCAAACGAGTCTCCGGGATTTGCGCGGAGTCTATGCGGGAGGAGGGCCCACCGCGTCAAGCCGGGCCGCTTCCGCGTCGAGCTTGCGCTTCCACTCCGCCGCCTCGGCTTGATCGGGCAGGCGCTCATAGAGATAGGGCCACACGCGCGCGCGGTAGATTTCCATCTGGCTCTCGTCCCAGGGCCAAGACTCGGCTTGCCTCAACTGCGCCAGGAAATCGATGAAGCGGTTCCGCACATGTTGGGGCTTCGGCACGTAAGGCGGCGGCGGAGCGGGTCCGAACAGGTCGGACTGGTCGTCGCCGAATAGGGAAGGCTGGCTCAGGGACATGCAATTTTCCGATTCGGCCAGATCATGCCCCAGGACACCGGCAAATACGAGAAGGCATCGACGCTTATCCCCATCTCTCCCTCGCCATTGCGGGTGCGGCCACGAAGGGGCTGACAGGATAATTTCCTCCCTCCCCCTTGCGGGGAGGGGTAGGGGTGGGGGTCTGGCGGTGGCTCAGTTCACCTTTCCCGCTGGAAACGCCGCGCCATACGCGGTGTCGATCTCCGCCATCTGCGAAATCATAAAAGCCAACACACCGGCCACGGCGTCCACATGCTCGATCTCGTCCAGCGAAAGCGTCCGCCCCTTCCGCGACTTCAGATATTTGTCGAGCACCTGGTAGCCGCCGATGTGAAAATTCCACACATCGTCGGGCACCGGAGAAAAGTACCGCGACTTGTTGATCCAGATCGCCTGTTCCTGCAGCGAATAACGAACCGCCTCCACCAGGTGATCGCCCCTTCCGTGATAGACCGCAAGCTTTCTCGCAACGCGCTTGCGCAGCAGATGAACCTCCACCAGCGCGCTGCCAAGAGTCGACAGTCCATCGAAGTCCTGTTTCGCCTCGGCAAACGGAATGCGCGGAAAATCGATGCGCAGAAACTCGGCATAACGGCTGCGGTAGCATGGCGCATGCAGCACGGCATAGATATAGCCGAGAATTTCCTCCGGCGTATAGTGGTGGTCGTAACGCGCATCGAGGAACGAGCGGAAAGTGGGGGCGAAGTTTTCTGACTCGCTACGCCAAAGGGGAAAGAAATATGACTGTGTAGTCGACTCGCCCGTCTTGGCTTCTGATAAATATTCTGTAACAAAAAAATGATTAGGCTCTGGCGATTTATTGCTCCTGGCAGTGAGAAGAGCAATGTTCTGTCTGTTGAGCATTTGCTCTGACACGGAAGACCGTGGGTAACAATGGAAGCCCCGCGAGTGCCCAGTATAGTATGTCCAACGTATGTCGAATGGCCGATACATGATGGACGTTATCCGGTCATCACTCACCTTGCTTTCACGTATGTCATTCTGCGCCCATTCTACTCGCCAATCTCGAACGTCATCGCCCAGATTGTAACGTCGCCTCGCCTCTTCGGTTTCTAAAGACGCGAAATCGCGCACGACACGGATGGCCTCTCGATCGGTGAACTGGATACATAAATTATCGCGTGCCGTCATTAGCCCGACACTTCCAAGATCGAAAATATCTGGTATGGATGTCCCGGCTTCGTAGAACTCAACTATGTTTAGGTCCCGCACTACGAACGCGTATTGTGGTATTGTTGGCGTGAGCTTGGTATTGATTTCACTTGCAAGAGTTCGTTCGGCTGCAACTGCATATTTCATGAGTCGACTTCCCCACAAATCTCCGCGCCATATTCCGCGCGTCAATCCCGGTTTCTTGACAAAAAGACTGATGGCAACTCCCTGCTCAATATCGAAAACATTCTCGTCCTTGGAACCATCCGGCGCGCGTTCTTTTTTCTTGGAGTTGCCGTGCAGGTCCAGCACGTAAATCTGGTCGAAGGTCTGCATGAGCGAACGCCGCATGCCGCGAAAGGTCGGGTTGTCGAGCCATGAATGATTGGTGATGATGCCGACGACGCCTTCCTCCACCGCGTCCATCTTCATCTGGGCAAAGCGGATGAATTTTACATAGTCGTCCTGCAGCCATTTAGGATTTTTCTCTCCCAAGGGTTTGCCGTTCACCAGTTTGTAGGCATCGATGGTTGCCTTCACATAGGGAGAATTGTTTTTGGAATGACCGGAGTAGGGCGGATTTCCCACGATGACCAGAATAGCTTTGTCCTTCACCGCCTGAGCCGCCTTCACTTCGGCTGTCACGGCGGGCAGCAGCAACTGCGCCTGCGGTTCAATCGGCTCCAGCGTGTTGGTCAGAAACACCTGCAGCCGCTCGTTCTCCGCCAGCGGATGGCCTTGTTCCTTGAGATATTGCGACAGCTTGAGATGCGCCACGGTGTAAGGCGCGATCAGATACTCGAAGCCGAACAGGTTTTTCAGGATGTGCTCGCGCACGATATGCCCGGCCTTGCCCGCGTCGGCGCCGCCGATATTCTCGAAAATCCGCTGGCACACTTCCAAAAGAAACGTGCCGGTGCCGCAGGCGAAATCCAGCAACCGTCACGCGGCTGTGGTCGGCCAGGCCATCGGCGATCTCGAACTTGTCCTTCAGAATGTCGTCCACGGCGCGGACGATGAAATTCACGATGGGCGGCGGCGTGTAGTAGACGTCGCGCGCCTTCTTCATGTCCTTGTCGTATTTGGCGAGAAAGTCCTCGTAGAAATAGATGAAGGGATCGCGCGAGAACAGCCGCCATTCCTCTTCGTCGCCGGCCTTCATCTTGCGGCTCATCGGCCTGCGGTTCTTGAAAGCGAGGTCCTCGTGGATGGCGGCGATGTCGAGGCCGTTGACGATCGACAGCACTTCCTCGATCACCCATCTGATCTCGCGGTATTCCTGCGACTTGAGGTCGTCGAGGAAGCTCACCAGTTCGCGGATCAGGCGGAAGGCGCCGGGCACGAACTGGCGGGCGTTGTCGAGCGTGATAGTCTGAGTCTCGGCATTGAGCTTTGCCAGGAACAGCCCGTAACTCAGCGTCTGCGCCAGGGCGTCGGCAAACTCCTTGAGGGTGAGTTCATGGAACACCTGCTGCTTGAACACGCCGTAGAGGCCGAACAGCCGTCCGCCGGACTGGTCCCGTTCCTGCCGCACCAATTCCTCGTCGAGGAAATCCCGGAGCATCTGGCTCCGCACCGCCAGTGCCACCGCCAGTTTCTGCGCTCGTCCAATGCCGATGGGCGGTGTCGAGAAGAACCCGGTCAGCAGTTTTTCGACGGCGGCGGCGCTGTCCGGTCTGAACCTCGGTTTGCCTGATTCTATGTCCGCCTCGTGGGCGAGGCTTGCCGCCGGATGGATCGTGTCGCCCTCGATCCAGATGAAATCGAGATAGTTGGTGAGGATCAGGTTTCCCGAAAGCGCCCGGTATTTCTTGATCTGGTCCGACTTGAGCACCGCCGAGAGCTTGTCGCCGATCTTCTTGTTCTCGACATAGCCGATGATCTGGCCCGGCTTCATGACGCGGAAGTCGGGCGCGCCCTTGTCGCCCTCGCGGCCCATCTCGTGCTGGACGTTGAGGTTGGGATCGCCCGTGCCCGCCACCGCCCTGAGCAAGGTTTCGAGCGCGCCCCGGCCGGAATGTTCAGTGCCCTCGCCGCCCCGGTAGGTCCGGGCCAGGGCGTGCAGGTAGGTTTCAAAGGGCGATGCCGTCATTGAAACTATTCCTAGGACCGGCCAAAATTTTTTTTCGGCCGAGAAAACCGGATCTTCGCTCGTTTCCGATCCTACCCGCGGCCTCGCGCAAGCGTCAAGGTTGCGAGGGCGGGGGATTCCTCCTATGGAGCGCCTCATGAGTTTCCGCGCCCGCATCAACGACGCCCTGAAGCTCGCCATGAAGTCGGGCGACAAGCGCCGCGTCTCGACGCTGCGTTTGATGAATTCGGCGATCAAGGACAAGGACATCCTGAGCCGCACCGACGGCCACGACTCGGTGCTGACCCCGGACGCGGGCCTCATCGACCTGTTCGCCAAAATGGTGAAGCAGCGCCAGGAAAGTGCTGATGTTTACGATGAGGGCGGCCGGCCCGAACTGGCGGCGGCCGAGCGCGAGGAAATCGCCATCATCCAGTCCTGGATGCCGCAACAGCTGTCCGAGGCGGACGCGAAAACCGCGATCTCCGCCGTGATCGCCAAGGTAGGGGCCAGTTC
This sequence comes from Hyphomicrobiales bacterium, assembly GCA_031402975.1. Taxonomy (GTDB): domain Bacteria; phylum Pseudomonadota; class Alphaproteobacteria; order Rhizobiales; family Aestuariivirgaceae; genus Aestuariivirga. The sequence goes on along the minus strand of JANNSP010000101.1, from coordinate 5,287 downwards.
GATCAAGGACATGGGCAAGGTGATGGCCGCAGTGAAGACCCACTATGCCGGCCAGATCGACATGGCCAAGGCCGGCGCCCTGGTGAAAAGCCTGCTAGCGGGGTGATTTCAACGCCCGCGCCACGCTGTGGCGCAGTTCCCGCAGCAGCCGTTCCTTGTGCCGCCGGTTGTAGCCTGGAAAGAAACCCTTGACCGGAAACAGCGCGCCCTCGCCATAACCGTCGATCAGCACGAAGCGCCCGCCGTCCGCCGCCTCATGCACGATGTTCTCCAGATTGGCATCGGCCAGCGTCACCGCCGAATCGAGCACAAGTTGAACGAAACGCTCGAAATCGCTCTCGATAGCGGCGTTGTAGCGGCGCTGGCGGATGATGCGCATGAGACTGGGGGCAAGCTCGCCGCCGGCGCCTGTCGCCGCCTTGACCACCATTCCGAGCCCCATATCGGTGTCGCAGAAGCCATAGACCCTGGCCATGAATCGCTCGATCTCCTCGCCCCGGCTGAGGAGCACGAGCTGTTCGCGCATCTCCTTGGCGAAGATGCTGACCATGCGGGTGGGCTTGCGCCGGTCGAGCCAGTTGCGGGCGCGCTTGCGCTCATCCAGGAACTCAGCCCGCATCACCTTGACGAGGAGCGACGGGTCGGCCGGATGCGCATAGACCAGCCGGCTGGCGCCTTGGGCGAGGGGGGTGCCGCCCCTGAGCGCAAGCCTCCCCGTCAATCCGGTCATGGGCGTGGCTAGACGATCCTGGTTGTCACCTTCACGTTCTTGCGGATCGCATGGCTGTAGGGGCAGACGACATGGGCCTTCTTGGCGAGTGCCGCGGCTTGTGCCTTCTTCAACCCGGGCAGGCTCACTTCGAGCTTCACCTCGATGCCGAAGCCCTTCTTGTCGTCGCGCGGCCCGAAGCTGACATGCGCCGTCACCGAGGATTCGGGCGCGATCGCCACCGGCTTCTTCTCCTTGCCGGCCACGAACTTGATGGCGCCGAGATAGCAGGTGGAATAGCCCGCCGCGAACAACTGGTCCGGATTGATCCCGTCGTCATTGCCGCCCAGAACCTTGGGCGCGCCGATCTTGAAATCGATGGCGCCATCCGGGGACTTCGCCGTACCGCCGCCCCGCCCGCCGACCGATGTGACGACTGCGGTGTATTTCTTCTTGATAGCCATTGTGTGCCCCCTGATAGGACCGCCAACCTCTCACGGCGTCAAGGCGCTGACAAGGGCCAGGGTCGTGGACCGGCGTTAAAAGGTCACAAAAAAAGACCGGCGTCTCTCGCGAGGCACCGGTCTCCGCCTATCTTTCAGGCGGTCAGCCGTAGGGGCTGTTGCACTGATTGACGTTGCCGCTATACGAGACCCAGGTGTTGTAGCGGGCGTTGTACGAGCGATAACGGTCGTAGCACCACTGCACGTGGCGGTCGCCGTAACCACGGCGGTTCGAATAGCGGTTCGAATAGTTGCCGCCGATCACCAGGGGAGCGGTCAACAGCCACCACGGGGTGGAATAATAGTAGCCATTGTTATAGTGGCGGCGCCGATCGTTCCGGTAGCGCGAGCGGTCGCCGTGGCGCTTGCGGTTATAGTACACATGGCCGCGGCGGTGATTGGCCTGCTGCAACAGGCCATCGGTGCCCACGGCTTCGGTCAGGTTCATCTGGTTGGGCAGATAGGTGATCGCGGCGGACGCGGTGCTGGCGGGCATCGCCAAGGCACCGATGCCGAGAACTGCCGCCACAGCCAGCGGATACAACTTGTTGAACATGGTAATGCTCCATCAAACGGATTGACTTAACTCTGAAAGGCCAGGGCAAACCCAGTCTGTCCATACCTCGCGAACCTAACGTAGCCGGAAGCGATTGGTTCCTTGCGGATGACCACAAGGCCGATTTGTAATATTCGAGGTTCCCCAGACCGCCCTCGACGGATCGCGCGGGCTGATTTATATCCCGCTCAGGTAAAGGGGAGAGAACATGCGCGTCTGGTTGCTCGGGTTATTGATGATTTTCGGAGTTTTGTCCTCGACCGCACCCGTCTTGGCCAAAACAACCAGCAAATCGGTGGTCATTTCGATCAGCAAAATCAGTCAGAAGATGACGGTGACCGTCGATGGCGAAAAGAAATATGTCTGGCCGGTATCGACCGGAGCGTCGGGCTATTCGACGCCGAGCGGCGAATTCCGTCCCTTCCGCATGGAAGCGGATCATTTTTCCAACGAATGGGACGACGCCCCCATGCCGCATTCGATCTTCTTCACGGCGCGGGGCCACGCCATCCATGGCAGCTTCCATGTGAAAAGCCTCGGCCGCCGCGTCTCGCATGGCTGCGTCCGCCTCCACCCCGACAACGCCGCCAAGCTGTTCAGCCTGGTGCGCAAGACGGGGATGCAGAACACCAAAGTCGTGGTCAGCGGCGGCCTCGATTTCGGCGGCGGCCTCTACAGCGCCAAACGCAAGCGCAAGGGCTTGTGGTTCCTGGACAAGAATTAAACTTTGTCCTCGCTCCCGCGAAGCGGGGAGAGGAAGGGTACCCGCTGCGAAGCAGTGGGGGAGGAGAGGGGCCCTCGCGCAAGTTCTGCCAGTGGGCCCCTCATCTCCCCCATCGCAAAGATGCGATGGGTCCCCTTCTTCTCCCCGCTGTCGCGGGGCGAAGACAAGACCTAACCCCGCTGCGCCATTCTTTCTACGTCCGCCCGGGTCAACCCGATATCGCGCAGCATGCGGTCATCCAGATTGGAGAGCGCCGCATGGGCGCGGCGGCGAACGAAATGGCGGCTGATCGTGGTGAGAACCGTTGACGACAGGCCCGCTCCCGATCCGGCGCTGGAGTGCTTGTGGGTGAGTGTGGTGGTGGTCATGGCAGTCGCTCCCGATTGAGTGTGGCTTTAAATTACCGGCCGAGCCGCGCCGGGTCTGTGATATCCATCACCCGGCAACGAGACAGGTGAACGCGATGGACCTCGCAAGGCTTTACGACAATCGCGCCGCGGTGCCGGAGCATCCGTCGATCATCGCCGGCTGGGCCCGCGACGCGGCGGGTTTCCGCGCCTCCCATCCCGTTGAATTGGACCAGGTTTACGGCGCCCGCCCGCGCAACCGCTTCGATGTCATTCAGGCACCCGGCGGCGCCGCCAGGCCGCTCATCGTGTTCATCCATGGCGGCTACTGGCGCAGCCTGGAGAAATCCAGTTTCACGCACATGGCAGCCGGTCCCCTGGCGCATGGCTTCTCCGTGGCCATCCCCGGATACACCCTATGCCCCGAAGTGACGCTCCCCGATATCATCGACGAGATGCGCCAGTGCTGCCTTCATTTCTGGCGGCAATACGGCCGTCCACTGATTGTTGTGGGCCATTCGGCCGGAGGCCACCTAGCGGCCTCAATGGCGGCGACCGACTGGACGCAATTTGGACAGCCCCGCGACATGGTGCGGGCGGTCTTTCCGGTCAGCGGCATCTTCGATCTCCGGCCGCTGCTTGCCACTCCGATCAATGCGGACCTGCGCCTGTCGCCTGAACAAGCGGTGATCGCCAGCCCGCTGCTGTGGCCCGTAAACCACCGCTTTGCCGCGGCGATCTGGGCCGGAAGCATTGAAACCGCCGAATTCCGGCGCCAATCGGCGACACTTGCCGCCGCCTGGTCGGGCCTCGGTCTCGATGTCACCTGGAACGAAGTCGAAGGCGCCGACCATTTCTCGATCGCCGCCGAATTGAGCAGTCCTCACAGCCTCATGACCCAAAGCCTCGTCTCGCTCGCTGGCGCCCTGGCATGAGGCTTGCTCTGCTGTCTCCACGGGACCTCCAACGTCCCACGGAGAGCCGCCATGACGAAAAAGCTCATCAAATACGGCAAATGGTACGTCGCCTACGAGATCGGCACATCGTTCTTGGGACTCGGCATTCTGTGGGCCGGATTGTTGCCGGTATAGCGCATGGTCACTTTATGTTGCATTGCACCATAAACTGGTTTATGGGTGATTCCATCTCAACCCAGGGAATCAACCATGCCGCACACCGCCTCGCATCCAACTGAAGACAGCATCCGGGCCATCGCTTATGGCCTTTGGCTCGAAGAAGGCCGCCCCGAGGGCCGCGCCGAAGCCCACTGGCTCAGGGCCTACGAACTCGTATCGAGCGAATCGGTAGCTCTCGCGCCGCCGAAGAAAACCGCCGTCGCTGCTAAAAAGACCACGCGCCGCAAGGTTTCCTGATCGGATCCCGGCACGGCATATCGCGTTTCGAGGCCGCTTGTTCAGCGGCCTTTATTTTTGTTTCGGATGCTTGGTCCGAATTCCGCCGCGATTACCCTCTCCCATTCCGGCCGAAAGCAATTATATAATCACCTCATGCCGAAGCGGGACCGCAACAACGATGGCAATCAGACGGGCGTCATCACGCGCCCGGAGGTGAAGACAAGCAAGCCTTCGCTCTATAAGGTGCTGCTGCTCAACGACGACTACACGCCGATGGAGTTCGTGGTGCTGGTTCTCGAGAAGTTTTTCGGCAAGGGGCGCGAGGAGGCGACCCGCGTCATGCTGCATGTCCACCAGAAGGGCGTCGGCATCTGCGGCGTCTATACGTTTGAAGTGGCGGAGACCAAGGTAACCCAGGTGATGGATTTTGCCCGGAAACACCAGCATCCGTTACAGTGCACGATGGAAAAGGAATAACGGATGCCGACATTCTCCCGCAGCCTGGAAAAAGCCTTGCATCGCGCGCTGGCGATCGCCAACGAGCGCCATCACGAATATGCGACGCTCGAACATCTTCTCCTGGCCTTGACCGAGGACAAGGACGCCGCCGCCGTCATGCGCGCCTGCAATGTCGATATCGGCATGCTGCGCCAGAGCCTCGAAGCCTATATCGACAACGAGCTGGCCAATCTCATTTCCGAGGGGGCTGAGGATTCGAAGCCCACCGCCGGCTTCCAGCGGGTCATCCAGCGCGCCGTCATCCATGTGCAGTCGTCGGGCCGCGAGGAAGTGACCGGCGCCAATGTGCTGGTCGCCATCTTCGCCGAGCGCGAAAGCCATGCCGCCTTCTTCCTGCAGGAGCAGGACATGACCCGCTATGACGCGGTCAACTACATTTCCCACGGCATCGCCAAACGCGCCAGCCTGTCGGATGCGAGGCCCGTGCGCGGCGTCGAGCAGGACCAGCAGTCGGGCGGCGGCAACGACGACGAGCGCGAGTCGCCGAAGAAAAAAGGCGAGGCCGACGCGCTCGACACCTATTGCGTCAATTTGAACCGCAAGGCCGCCGAAGGCCGGATTGACCCGTTGATCG
>JANNSP010000100.1:0-9537 GCA_031402975.1 Hyphomicrobiales bacterium | reverse complement strand
CCGTGTAGGTGGCCCCGCCCGTCTCGGCGAGCACCTTGGTGATCGCCGCCGTCAGCGACGTCTTGCCGTGATCGACATGACCGATCGTGCCGATGTTGCAATGCGGCTTGTCGCGCTTGAATTTCTCTTTGGCCATCGGAGTTAAACCTCGTCTTCCTATCTACCAGTCCGTCTTCGCCCTTCGGGCTTCGACGCGACAGCCTTCGCTGTCTGCTTCTTCCTTGGCCCGCCTAGCCTTAGCTGCGAAGCAGCGAAGGCTGGAGCGGGTGAAGGGAATCGAACCCTCGTATTCAGCTTGGAAGGCTGCTGCTCTACCATTGAGCTACACCCGCTTTCAGGTGTCAGGTATCAGGTATCAAGAAAACCGCTGATACCCGACACCTGACACCTGCACCCTTGACACCTGACTCCTGACACCCGGCACCTGTTGGTGGGGGAGGTAGGACTCGAACCTACGAAGGCGAAGCCAGCGGATTTACAGTCCGCCCCCTTTGCCGCTCGGGACACTCCCCCGAATCGCCCGCGAGAAAAAGTGGGCAAAACCGATGCTAGAGCCAAACGCCAACGAGCCCGGGTTTGGCCCGGGCCCTTCAGTGGAGCGCTGTATGAAGGGGTTGATGGTTTGAGTCAAGCGGATGAAATCGAGATAAATTTTATCGATTAACTCAAGGATAAGATTTCGATTTCACGCAGGTTATCCCTAGCCGTGAATTATTTTTAATGTTAGACTGGAGTCGAGAGGGCAAATTAAACCACGGAGGAGGAAACGAATGTTCAGGCAATCTTTTCTGAGCAGAAAATATCGAGGGGCGCTGACCGGAGCCGCCACAGCTGCGGTCATGTTGGCGGTTGCCGCCATGGCTGGACCAGTGCTGGCGGAAACTGTGTCTCCCGACAATCCGGCGGAACTGGCGGCCGCCAGGGCCCCAGCGATGTCGGCGGCCGAAAAGGCCGATCTGGAACGCCGCTTCCACGCGCGCCGTGAAGCTTTGGCAGCGGGGGCCAAGGCATCTGGTGGCGCGAGCGACGCGGCACTGGAGGCCGCGGTGGCCGGCATTGCGCCGTCCGAACCCGGCCAGAACACCTCGCGGGCTCCCGATACGCTGCAGATCGGCAGAAACAACAAGAATACGAGTGCCGAGAACGCGGCGAATTCCACCCTCGCCGAACCGGCCGCGATCAACAATCGCGCCCAGGTTCTCTATGCCGGCAATTTCTCGCATCTGGAATTCTCGACCAATCATGGCTTGACCTACGCCGCGCGGACGATGCCCGCCGGACCCGCCGACGCGCCCGTGCTGTGTTGCGACAACGACATGGCGATGGACGACACCACCAATACCGGCTTCCATGTCTATCTTTACATCAATTCGGCGCTCACCAATGGCGTGTTCCGGATGTTCGTGAAGAAGCCCACGGACCTTGGAACGACCCTTTGCAGCTACACGATCGACCCGGCCGGCGCTGCCAACAACATCGTGCCGGACTATCCGCACATCGCCGTCTCGAACCTCAATGTCTATGTGACCATCAATGGCGGTGGCTTTGCTCGCATCTATCGCTTCAACAAGAACTCCATGCGGAACTGCCTGACCACCACGGTGCAATCCTTCACCCAGAGTTCCACCGTTGTCGGCCAGCGGGTCTGGGTTCCGGCGGGCGGCGCCTATGACTTCCCGCAGATGATGTGGGTGCAGAACGACAGCGCCACGTCCATGCGGGTGTTCAACTGGAACCAGTCTGATGCGGCTCCCACCTCGGTGGTGCGCAGCGTTGCAAACTCGGTCTTCACTAACCCGGACTGCCGCGGCGGCACGGGCAATTTCGACTTCATCGAACGTTCCACGGCCTTTGGCATCGCGGGCTTCCGTACCCGCTGCACCATGGCCAAGGGTGTCGACCAGACTGTACCGGTGCTGACCTGCTATAACTTCTCGGCGCCACAAGCCGGCCGGCCGCACGCCTATCTGCGCGGCACGACCTTCCGGGTTTCCGATCGCGTTCTGATCGCGCAGCCCGATATCTTCAGCAATAATTCCTGCTGGGGCTATCCCTCGATGCAGTCCAACAGCCGCGGCAATATCGGCATGGCGCTGGCATTCGGCGGCAGGAACGGCGGCGGCGGCCCAGCGGTGCGGGGCGTGGTTCGTCTCAAGACCTTGAGCCCGGCTTCCTCCGTCTTCGTGTCGTCAGGCGTCGCCAACCGGTCGGACGGCCGCTACGGCGATTACATGACGACCGAGCGCTACTACGGTTGCCGGGCCTGGTTTGGCTCGACCGCCTATTCGTGGGACAGTTCGCCGGTTGACGCCGCGAACGACGTCGATGCGCGCTGGGTTGAGTTCGGCCGCGAAGGCGACAGGGCGTGCTATAACGCCGCCCAGTAATCCATCCTGATTTGAGTGACTTGCCGCCCCGGCACAACCGGGGCGGTTTTCGTTTCAGGGCCTATTGATCGGGAAGGCCGCGCAGCAGGAAAGCTTGCGCCGAAATAATCCTACCGGTGCGCGCCGAGACCTTGATCCGGTAGATCGAGCCCAGGCGCCAGGCGGTGAAGCGATAGGTCGAGCGGCCGCAGCGCTCGGTGTTGATCGAATGGAAACCCCGGCGGTACAATGACTTCCGCGCATCACGGCAGCTGGTGGAACGTCTCCAGCCGCGATCCGGCTCTTCCGGCTGTTCCGCCCGCGCGCAGACCGCGGCATCGGGACACACCTTGTCCGGATGAATGACGCCTTCGGGATCGACGGTTCCCGCGAGGCTCGATCCGGCCCACCCCATGACACCCATCATGGCGATCATCATCAAGTTCTTCATGTTGCACCTCCGAATCCAGCGGACATATCGATTCGCAGGATCGCAAGACCGGCCTTAACCGATCCCGAGTGGTCCGTTCATCCGGCGTTCAGTCATTCGAGATCGAAGTCGAGGATCGCCATCGAAAAATTATACGAGAGCTCGCCATCCTCGTCGTCGCGGAAAATCACGCCAATGAACTCCTCGCCGATATAAACCTCGGCCGAATCATCCTTCATCGGGCGCTTGCGCACGCTGAGGCTGGCGAGCTGGAATTTGGCTCGCATGAACTTGGTAAGCTTGACAATCTCGTCTGGCTTCAAGACGGGGGCTCCTTCAAAGGTGTGCCGCCCCTCTAGTCTTAAACTTACCCTTCCGCAACGGGCTCGACATTGTGGTCCATCACCCGCGACGGCTGCTCGCAGCCGGCATAGCCCACGATCTTGGCGGGAACGCCGGCGACCGTGGTGTTGGGCGGTACCGGGTGGAGCACGACCGAGCAGGCGGCGACCCTGGAGCAATGACCGATCTCGATATTGCCGAGAATCTTGGCCCCTGCCCCGATCAGCACGCCGTGACGGATCTTGGGGTGCCGGTCGCCGCTTTCCTTGCCGGTGCCGCCCAGCGTTACGCCCTGCATGATCGAGACGTCATCTTCCACAAGCGCCGTTTCGCCGATGACGATGTCATGGCCGTGATCGACCATGATGCCCCGGCCGATGCGCGCCGCGGGATGGATATCGACCGAGGCGATGACCGACGAGCGGCTCTGCAGGTAATAGGCGAAATCCTTGCGCCCCAGGTGCCACAGGCGATGCGCCATGCGATGCGTCTGGATCGCCTGGTAGCCCTTGAAATAGAGCAGAGGATCGGCATAGCGGTGGCAGGCCGGGTCGCGCTCGAAGGTGGCAATGATGTCGGCGCGCGCCGCGAACCCGATCTCGGGCTCAGCCTCCAATGCGTCCGCGAAGGCCTGGACCACGAGGTCGGCGCCGATATCGGCGTTGCCAAGGCGTTGGGCCAGGCGATGGATCAGCGCCTGCTCGAAATTGTCGTGATTGAGGATCGAGGAAAAGACGAATCCACCCAGCACCGGCTCGTGGCGAGCGATGTCGGAGGCTTCCGCGACGATACGGCTCCACACGGGATCGAGCTTGTCGAGCGCTTGCGGGCGGGCATACTGGACATTCATGGGTGGAACCTCTCGTGGGCCGATCCTTATAGCGGGATTCCACTCATATGGGGAGGGGAATACGCAAATGTGAACCGCGCCCACTTGTCCTCGCGCCAGCGATACGGGGAGAGGAGAGGGGCGCCCGGTCAAGATGCGCTCAATGCGATCGGGACCGCGCATGGCAGAGATCTATCACGAAAAATGTCCGTTGGCCCCTCTCCTCCCCACTGCTTCGCAGCGGGTCCCCTCCTCTCCCCGCTGGCGCGGGTGAGAGGAAAAGGTTGCGTTGTCGAAACTCTGAAACTCTGCTTAGATGCGACCATGATGAAGCGGTTCATGCTCGCGGCCCTGGCGTTTCTTTCAATCGCCTCCGAACCCGTCCGGTCGGCGCCGTGGGTGCCGCCTCCGGGGACGAGTTTCGAATGGATCCTGCAGGATTACGCGGGCACCATCCCGGCGGCTGCGGCCGTCGATGTCGATCTTTTTGAAACTTCGGCAGCACAGGTTGCCGCACTCAAGGCCAAGGGCAAGAAGGTCATTTGCTATATCAGCGTCGGCTCGTGGGAAAACTGGCGGCCGGACAAGGGCCTGTTTCCGGCCAGCGTCATTGGCAAGCCGCTCGCCGGCTGGCCCGGCGAACGCTGGCTCGATATCCGCAAGATAGCAGTTATCGGTCCGATCCTGGCGGCGCGTCTGAACCGCTGCAAGGCCAAGGGCTTTCACGCGGTCGAACCCGACAATCTCGATGGCTACGAGGCCGATACGGGATTCCCGCTGACCCGCGCCGACGAAGTGCGGTTCATCCGTTGGCTGGCGGCGCAGGCGCATCAGCGAGGCTTGTCGATCGGCCTCAAGAACGTGCCCGAACTGGTGCCCGCCCTCGTCGCGCATATGGACTGGGCGCTGACCGAGGACTGCTTCGACCAGGGGTGGTGCGCCTCGCTCAGGCCGTTCATCGCGGCGGGGAAAGCCGTGTTCGCGGTCGAATATACCGACACCGGCATCGATTTCGCCGCGTTCTGCGCCAGGGCGAAGCAGTTGAAACTATCGCCCCTCCTCAAGCGCCGCAGTCTTACCCCGTGGTCGAGGCGGTGTCCCTGACGTTTCGCGGCTTTACAAAGAGGCCGACTCGCCGCCTAGTCGTTCCGGAAAGGCGGCATCATGACCAACGATCCCAATTCACTCGATGAGGTTGTGAAGGGCCTTGCGGCGGAAATCGCCGCGATCCGCAAGGATGCGCCCGAAGCGGCGGCCGCCGCCGAGCCATTCCGCGACCCCTTCCTCGAGCTGCTCGTGCTGTGCCTTGGCAATCTCTATGGCAAGATTCCCTTGCCGTCCTCGCTGTTCGACCGGGCCATGCTCAGAGCCGTCTCGGCGCATCTTTCGGACTCTGACGCTGGACAGCTTGCCACGCGGACCGAGGACTGGATCCGGCTGGAGGGCCTGGTGCGCGTCATGGATGGCCAGAAGAGCTATACGCTGAACCGCCCGGCGTTCGCGGCACTTTCGACGCGGACGGACCGGGGCTCCCTCGGCGAGGTCATGGAAAGGATCGCGTCCTGCTATGTGCGGCAGCAGCCCACGCCGGAATTGCGCCGCCTCACCCGTGAGCTTGCCTCTTATTTCATGACCAGGCTTGGCCGGAGCTGACCTACGCCAGCAGCTTCAAGGCATCCCGAACCTTCGCCATCCGCGCTTCGAGTTCGGCTTTCCTGTCGCGGGCCTCGATCAGCACCTCCTCCGGCGCCTTGGCGACAAAGCCCGGATTGTCGAGGCGGGCGGCGATCGCCGCCAGGTCCTTGCCGATCCGTTCAAGGTCCTTGGTGAGGCGCGCCTGTTCGGCGGCGAAGTCGATGACGCCTTCCAGCGGCAGCGCCACGGTCGCCTCGCCCAGCACGATCTGGGCCGAGGCTTTCGGCACCTTGTCCTCGAAGGAGATCGAGGACAATCGCGCCAGCCGCATGATCTCGGTCTCCCACTGGGCGGCGCGGCGGCGGGTCTCGCTTCCGGCACCGGCGATGACACAGGCGATCTTGGCGCCGGCGGGCACGTTCATTTCAGCCCTGACCGAGCGGATGTCGGAAATCAATTCGATCACCCAGCCGATCTCGGCATCGGCTGCCTTGTCGCCGAGGCCCTTGTAGGAAGGCCAGCCGGTTTCGATCAGCCAGGTCTGGCGCGCCGCCGTCTTCTGCCACAGTTCCTCGGTGACGAAGGGCATGAAGGGATGGAGCAGCAGGAAAATCTGGTCGAGCACCCAGGCGGCCGAAGCCCTGGTCTCGATCCGGGCCGCATCGTCGGAGCCGGTGAGGATGGGCTTGATCAGTTCGACATACCAATCGCAGAACACATTCCACACGAAGTGATAGAGGACCGCCGCCGCCTCGTTGAAGCGGTATTCTTCGAGCGCCTTGGTCACGGCGTTGCGAGTGCGCGAGGCCTCGCCCGCGATCCAGCGGTTGACGGTGACGCGGGCCGCCACGGGATCGTAGCTGTCGTCGCGGGCCGCACCGTTCATTTCCGCGAAGCGCGCCGCGTTCCACAGCTTGGTGCCGAAATTGCGGTAGCCCTCGACGCGGGCCGCCGACAGCTTGATGTCGCGGCCCTGGGCCGCCATGGCGGCAAGCGTGAAGCGCATGGCGTCGGCGCCGTAACTGTCGATCAAGTCCAGGGGATCGATCACATTGCCCTTCGACTTCGACATTTTCTGGCCCTTCTCGTCGCGGACCAGGGCATGGATATAGACGGTGTGGAACGGCACCTCCTTCATCAGGTGAAGTCCCATCATCATCATCCTGGCAACCCAGAAGAAAATGATATCGAAGCCGGTGACCAGCACGTCGGTCTTGTAATGGCGCTTGAGCTCCGCCGTGGACTCGGGCCAGCCGAGCGTGGAGAAGGGCCAGAGGGCGGAGGAGAACCAGGTGTCGAGTACATCCTCGTCGCGCGCGAGCGCCACGCGTGAGCCATAATGACGCTCTGCCTGCTCGAGCGCCAGGTTTTCCGTCTCCTCGACGAAGACCGTGCCGTCCGGTCCATACCACGCCGGAATCTGGTGGCCCCACCACAACTGGCGCGAGATGCACCACGGCTGGATGTTGCGCATCCATTCGAAATAGGTCTTTTCCCAGTTCTTCGGGACAAAAACAGTGTCGCCCGATTCGACGGCGGCGATGGCGGGGCGCGCCAGTTCGGCGGCGTTCACATACCACTGCTCGGTGAGCCACGGCTCGATCACCACGTCGGAGCGGTCACCATGCGGCACCTGATAGACATGGCGCTCGGTTTGCTCCAGGAACCCCTGCTCCTCCAGCAGCCCGACGATGCGTTTGCGGGCCTCGAAGCGGTCGAGGCTATGGAGCGCCAAGGTCGAGGGCGGCACATCGGCCCCCGCCAGGAAGGCTTCGTTGTCCTTAAGTTGAATCTTGGCAAACTGGTCCAGAATGTTGATCTGGCTCAGCGAATGGCGTCTGCCAACCTCAAAATCGTTGAAGTCGTGGGCCGGGGTGATCTTGACCGCTCCTGTGCCCTTCTCGGGATCGGCATAGTCGTCGGCGACGATGGGGATAAGGCGGCCGACCAGCGGCAAGCGCGCCTTCCTGCCGATGAGATGCTGGTATTTCGGGTTGTCCGGATGGACCGCGATGCCGCTGTCGCCGAGCATGGTTTCGGGCCGCGTCGTCGCCACGGTGATCGTCTCGTCGCTGCCATCGATGGGATAGCGGATATGCCAGAGCGAGCCCTTCACCTCCTTCTCGACCACTTCGAGGTCGGAAATGGCGGTCAGCAGCTTCGGGTCCCAGTTGACCAGGCGCCGGTCCTTGTAGATCAGCCCGTCGCGGTAGAGCTGGACGAACACCTTGAGCACTGCTTTCGACAGGCCCTCGTCCATGGTGAAGCGCTCGCGCGACCAGTCGCAGGAGGCGCCCAGGCGGCGAAGCTGCTGGGTGATGGCGCCGCCCGATTCATCCTTCCACTGCCAGACCCGGCTGACGAAGGCGTCACGGCCCATGGTCCGGCGGTCGGTCTTGTTCTCCTGTTGCAGCAATCGCTCGACCACCATCTGGGTGGCGATGCCGGCATGGTCGGTGCCCGGCTGCCACAACACATCGCGGCCCCGCATGCGCTCGAAGCGGATCAGGATATCCTGGAGCGTAAAGGTGAAGGCGTGCCCGATATGGAGCGAGCCCGTCACATTGGGCGGCGGAATGACGATGGTGAAGGGCTTGGCCTTGGGGCGGCGTCCGGGCTTGAAAAAGCCGCGCGTCTCCCATTCCGCATAGAGGCGGGATTCCATTTCGGCGGGCGTGAAGGTCTTGTCGAGCATGGGAGGTGGCGGCCATAGCTTGAATTGCGATGAGGGCCGCCTTAAACACCAGCCCGCCGCCGCATGCAACGATTACCGCCTCTATCTTGTGCGCCTGGCCACTCTTTCGATTTCCTCGCGCACCAGGCGTTCGACCATGCCGGGAAGATTGTCGTCGAGCCACTGCTTCACCATGGTGCGCAGCAGTTCGCGGGTCATGTCCTCGATCGAGCGGTCGCCGGTGGCGCGGCTCAAGAGGCTGTCCGCCAGGCGGTGGAAGGCGACGCTCGCCGCCGCCGAGGTTTCCGCCGCCATGACGGGCGATTCGGTGGCATACGCGGCAGGAGCCTGGAATACCGGCTCGGGCTCGCGTAGCGGCTGACGCTCATAGTGGTAATCGCGGTGCCGCGTGTCGGTTTCGGCGAAACTCGCGCGCAGGACAGGCGGTGGCGGAGGCTCGGGGGCCCGTTTGAGCCGGTCGCCGTCGCCTCCCAGAATGCCGGCAAAGCCGGGTGTCCGGGGCGGAGGCGCCGGTGGCGAGGACGCCTTGGCGAAGCCTTCCGCGGTGCGGTTCCTGTTGATCCGGCTGCGCAGTTCCTCGATCTCGTTGGCGACCGTCGGCACGCTGGGCGGAGCGGCTTTCAACCGTGATTCGCGCACCGCTCCGCTGACGGGAAGGTCACGCCGTGGCGGTGGCGGTTCGCCGATGTCCTCGTTGATCGCTTTCCTGATGGAAGCGAGCAACTCTTCCATTTTCGGTTCCGCCGTCACCCGCCTACCCCAAACACAGACCGCAGGAGCAGAGGATTACGTCATGTGGGTTCGCTTGTCGATATCGAACCTCGGCTACTCCACCGTTTCGACACCGGTTCCGATCCATTTGTCGCGAACCCGGCGATAATTTTCCTCGACATCGTAAACCGCGACGCCCAGGCCCAGATGCTGGGGGGTTAGCTGCCCGGTCGCGGCCAGCAATTGATAGGCGGCAACCACCCGGTCGCGCTCGGCCTCGACCAGCGTGATGCGCGCATTGACGACTTCGCGCTGCGCATCGAGCACGTCGAGCGTAGTGCGCGATCCCGCCTGGTATTCCTCGCCCACGCCTTCGAGCGCCAATTGCGACGCCGATACCTGGGCCCGCGCCGCCGTGATCGTCTGCCCCAAGGCCACGTAGAAATTCCACGAGGAGGCGACGGCCTCGCGCACCGCGCGGCCAAGTTCGATCACCTCGATGCCGCGCTGGCTGGCGATCTGCTTGGCC
>JANNSP010000099.1:0-1656 GCA_031402975.1 Hyphomicrobiales bacterium | reverse complement strand
GTAGTGGTCGCGAATGGCCTCTGCCACGTCCGCGTCCACGCCCTGATCGAGCGCGTAGTACCGCCCCATCAGGCCTTGCAGTTCGGGGAATTCGCCGACCATGCCGGTGACCAGATCGGCCTTGGCGAGGCGGGCCGCGAGCTTGGATTTCTCGACATCGGCGCCGATGGTCCTGGCGATCTCGCCCGCCAGCGCCTCGATGCGCTTGACGCGCTCGCCTTGCGAACCGAGCTTGGCGTGGAAGGTGATCGCGTCGAGTTTCGGCAGGAGTTGATCGAGCGAGACTTTACGATCCTGGTCCCAGAAAAATCTTGCGTCGCTGAGCCGCGCGGCGATCACCTTGTTGTTGCCGGCGACGATCTGCTTGCCGCCATCGGATGCGACGAGATTGGCGACGAGGATATAGCGGTTGGCGAGCTTGCCCGATTTCGCATCGTTCAGCGCAAAACATTTCTGGTGGTTCTTGAGCGAGGTGGCGATGACTTCGGGGGGGAGCCCCAGGAATTTTTCGTCGAAACTTCCCATCAGCACCACGGGCCATTCGGCTAGCCCAGCCGTTTCGCGGATCAGGCCCTCGTCCTCGATCAAATCGAGGCCTTGCGCGAAAGCGAGATTGCGGGCTTCGGCGCGGATCGTCTCGGCGCGGGTGCTGGCATCGACGATGACCCTGGCGTCGTGGAGTTTCGTCACATAATCGTCGAAGCGGCGCGCGGTGATTTTCTTCGGCGCCATGAAGCGGTGGCCGCGCGTGGCGTTGCCGCTTTGCAATCCCTCAATCTCGAACGGAACGGTTTCGCCGTCGAAGGCGCAGAGGATCGACTGCAGCGGCCTGACCCAGCGCAGCGTGCCCGCCCCCCAGCGCATGGATTTGGGCCAGGGGAAGGAGCGGATGATCGCCGGCACGATCTCTGCGATGATGGTGGTTGCCTCGCGGCCCGGCCTGTCGATCGAGGCCAAATAGACTTTGCCCTTCTTGTCGTCCTGGATTTTCAGGTCTTCGAGCCGGAGCCCGGTCGATTTGAGAAAGCCGTCGATGGCGGCTGGCGGAGCATCGATACGGGGACCCTTGCGCTCCTCCTTGACCCCCTTCGCCTTGGCGTCGAGCCCTTCGACCGAGAGGACGAGGCGGCGGGGTGTCGCGTGCGCCTGGGCACCCTCATAAGTGAGGCCAGATTCAATCAGTGCATTGGTGACGAGGCCGCACAAATCATCGGCCGCCTTCGCCTGCATGCGGGCGGGGATTTCCTCGGAATAGAGTTCGAGCAGCAGTTCCGGCATCAGGCCCCGCCTCCCGCCGTGCGGCTCCAGGCTTCGCAGCAGCCCTTGGCCAGTTCGCGCACCCGGAAGATGTAGGCCTGGCGTTCGGTGACCGAGATGACGCCACGCGCATCCAGCAGGTTGAAGGCATGCGAGGCCTTGATACACTGGTCATAAGCGGGAAGCGCCATTTGGCCCGCGGTCAACAGAGCGCGGCATTCCTTTTCGGCGTCGGTGAAATGCTGAAGGAGAATTGCGGTATCGGCATATTCGAAATTGAAGCGGGAGAATTCCTGTTCGGATTGCAGAAACACCTCGCCATAGGTGAGGCCGCCGCCGAACCAGTTCTCCTTTGCGAACATCGCCTCGATCAGGAAACTGGTTCCGAACAGTGGCTGG
>JANNSP010000098.1:0-4295 GCA_031402975.1 Hyphomicrobiales bacterium | reverse complement strand
ATCGACGGCGAACGGGTGCGCTTCGATCCGGCGATGATCGAGGAGTTGATAAAATCCGCGCCGGCGGAATTCACCTTCCACGCCCGCAACCCGGCGAACAATGCCCGGATCGGCGGCAACAACATGCTGTTCGGCACCGTCACATAGACCTGGACCGTGAGTTCGTTGTCGGCGGCGGGGGGCCGGAGTGTCCGGGTCTCGGTGTCGATCCGGTCGAAGGCATCGCGGATCGCCGGGAAATACGAATGACCCACGGGGGTCAGTTCGGCTCGTCTCGCGTCGCGGCGGAACAGCTGGACGCCGATCCGCTGCTCCAGTGCCTTCACCTGGTGGCTGATGGCCGAGCGCGTGATGCCGAGTTCGCCCGCCGCCAGCCGGAAGCTGCCAAGCCGGGCCGCCGCCTCGAAGGCGGTGAGGGCACGCAAGGGGGGAAGGTCACGCCGGGCCACGAAATTCACCAATGGATTGTCAAAGTTACTGCTATCATACCTTATTGCGCACGCCAGGTTGAAATAGGGTGATTTTTTCTCACCAGCTGAAGCGAAACATTGTCCCTTTGCAGTGGCCGAGGAACCCGGCATATCTTCCTCTCCCCATGGGAGAAGGGAAAAAGAAAAATGGCTATCGTGGAAGACCTGTCCCGTAGGCGTGGCGGGCGCGAGGCGCGCAAAGCTTTGCGCTCGCGGCCCATTCCCATGGCGGAAGCCGCGGTTCGTCCGGGGATGACCGGCGGGCAATACAAGCCGCTGAGCGATCTCGACTTGCAGCGCATCCATGAGACGGCGCTCAAGCTCCTTGAAACCGTGGGGCTGGGCCAGCCGATCCCCAGTTGCGTCGAAGCGATGACGGCGCGCGGCTGTTTCATGAATGCCAGGGACCGGTTGTGCATTCCGCGTGCCCTGGTCGAGGATGTGCTGGCCAATTGCGCCAGGAACTTTGTGCTGCATGGCCGCGATCCCAAACACGACATGGAACCCTCCGGCAACCGCGTCTATTTCGGCACGGCGGGGGCGGCGGTGTTCATCGTCGAGCCCGAAACCCGGACCTATCGCGAGTCGCTGCTGGCCGACCTTTATGACGCGGCGAGGATCGTCGATACCTGCGACCATATCCATTTCTTCCAGCGTTCCCTCACCGCGCGCGACATGCTGACCGGCCACGACCTCGATATCAACACGATGTATGCCTGCCTGGCCGGGACCTCGAAACATGTGGGGACGTCGATGGTCGAGGCGGCCCATGTCGAGGAATGCCTGAAAATGCTGCATGTCGTGGCAGGCAGCGAGGCCACATGGCGCGAACGCCCCTTCGTGTCGCAGTCCAACTGCTTCGTCGTGCCACCGATGAAATTCGCCGAGGACGCCTGCCGCTGCCTCGAAGCGGCGGCCAGGGGCGGCATGCCGGTGCTGCTGCTGTCGGCGGCGCAGGCGGGAGCCACCGCACCCGCAGCACTGGCGGGGACGATCGTCCAGGCCGTCGCCGAATGCCTGGCGGGACTGGTTTATATCAACTGCATCGTGCCGGGCGCGGTGGCGATCTGGGGGCCGTGGCCGTTCGTCTCGGACTTGCGCACTGGAGCGATGTCGGGAGGCTCGGGCGAGCAGGCGCTGATAACGTCGGGCTGCGCCCAGATGGGGCATTTCTACAATCTGACGGTGGGCTCGGCGGCGGGCATGTGCGATTCGAAAATGCCCGACATGCAGGCCGGCTACGAGAAAGGTGTCACCGCCGGGATTTCCGCCATGACCGGTATCAACCTCATGTATGAATCGGCCGGGATGCACGCCTCGCTCTTGGGCTTCTGCCTCGAAAGCCTGCTGATCGACAACGACATGCTGGGCTCGATCAACCGCAATGTGCGGGGCATCGAGGTCAATGACGAGACGCTGTCGCTCGAGGTGATCGCCGATGTCTGCCTGGAAGGCCCCGGACATTATCTCGGCAACAACCAGACGCTGAGCCTGATGCAGAAGGAATATGTCTATCCGCTCGTCGCCAACCGCATGAGCCCCAAGGAATGGCTCGAGGCGGGCAAGCCCGACCTGATCGAGCGCGCGGCGGCGAAGAAGCGCGAAATCCTCTCGACCTATTATCCCGACTATCTGCCGCGCGAGATCGACGATGTGCTGCGGTCGCGGCATGACATCAAGCTCGACCGCGTCATGATGGAACCAGGCGATCCGCGCTGGATCAGATAAATGGAGCATCCGGTGCTGGGCGTGATCCGGCGCGCCAGCTTCATGCCGCTGGGCTGGTTCGAGCCGGCGCCGGGCGACAAAGTTCCCGGTCAATCGCGCTTCGTCATTCTGATCGGCAATGCCGGCCCTGACATGTTCCGCAGGTTCACCCGCGCGCGTGGCACTGGCAGTCTCGATCAATGGACGAAAACGGCGGTCGATGTTCTTGCCGCCGATCTCGATGCCGATGCCGTCTATCCCTTCGACAAGCCCTATCCGCCGTTTCTCGCCTGGGCGAGGCGGGGAGGGGCCGGGCATGTGTCGCCGCTCGGCCTCAACATTCACTCCACGTATGGACTGTGGCACGCCTATCGCGCCGCACTGCTGTTTCCGGTGGCCTTCGATCTGCCGCGACAGAGTCCGGGAGCCCATCCGTGCGAAACCTGTATCGCCAAACCCTGTCTTTCGGCTTGTCCGGTGAACGCGTTTTCCGGATCGGCCTATGATGTGGGGACTTGCGCGTCGCATCTTCGCACCACTGCGGGCGCGAATTGCGTGGAGGGCGGCTGTCTTGCGCGCCGCGCCTGTCCCGTGGGACAAGGCTTCGCCTATCGGCCTGAGCAGATGCGGTTTCACATGACGGCGTTTCTGGGCGCGAGACAGATGGCGGAGGGGTAAGTGTACCAACAGATTGCGCGGAAGCTGGCGGCGGGCGCTGCCATCATCATCGATGGCGGCACCGGCACCGATATTCAGAAGCGGGGAGCGCCGATGGACGGCGCCACCTGGTGCGCCGAGGTCAATCTCACCCCTCCAGCCATCGTCGAAGCGGTTCACCGCGATTATATCGAGGCCGGCGCCGAGGTGATCATCGCCAATACTTTCGCCACCAGCCCCTTGCTGTTCAACGCGCTTCACCGCGACGACGATCTGCTGGCAATCGACAAAGCGGCGCTGGCGATTGCGCGCAAAGCCGCGGAGGGCACAACGACCGCGGTAGCCGGGTCAATCTCGACCATGCGCCCGATGCGCGAGGGCTCCGACCGCAACAATCTGGCGCGCGACTGGCCCGAGGCCGAAGCCCGCCGCCTGTTCCAGCGCAAGGCGGATCATTTCGCAACGCTGGGTGTCGATCTCCTGATGATGGAAATGCTGCGCGACGGCGATTACGCGGTGTGGGCGGCGGAGGCGGCGATCGCCACCGGCCTCCCGGTGTGGGCCGGGCTCTCCGCCGAACGCCGCGACGATGGCGAGTTGCAAGGCTGGGGCAGGGCCGACTGGTTGTTCGAGGACGTGGTGAAGCGCCTCGTTGCCACCAGCCCCGCCGTCATCACCGTCATGCACACCTCGCCCAACGATACCGGCGAGGCGCTGGCGATCGTGCGGCGGCACTGGGACGGGCCGCTCGGCGTCTATCCCGAGAGCGGTTATTTCACCATGCCCGACTGGCAGTTCGTCGATATCATCGAGCCAACCCAACTGGTGGCGCGGTCGAGGGCGTGGAAAACCCAGGGAGCGTCGATTTTCGGCGGCTGCTGCGGCATCGGGCCGGAGCATATTCGAGCCTTGGCGATGGAGTTCAAGACATGAAGACCGGATCGTGCCTGTGCGGGGCGGTGAAATATGAGGTGCACGGACCATTGCGCGACGTGATCGCGTGCCATTGCACCCAGTGCCGCAAGCAGACCGGGAATTATCTTTCGTCGACGGCGGCCCAGGATGGC
Organism: Hyphomicrobiales bacterium; assembly: GCA_031402975.1. Classification (GTDB taxonomy): domain Bacteria; phylum Pseudomonadota; class Alphaproteobacteria; order Rhizobiales; family Aestuariivirgaceae; genus Aestuariivirga. The sequence goes on along the minus strand of JANNSP010000098.1, from coordinate 394 downwards.
GATCTTCGGATTGTCGAGGACCGTGGCCTCAAATGGTATCGCTCCAGCGACAAGGCGAAGCGCGGCTTCTGCAGCGAATGCGGCTCGGTGCTGTTCTGGAAGGGCGACGGGCGCGACTATACCTCGATCGCGGCGGGATCGGTCGACGGCCCGACGGGAGTGAAGCTGGCCGGTCATATCTTCTGCGACGATGCCGGGGATTATTACGAAATCGCGGGCGGCGGGTACCGGCGGGGGCAGTAGAAAACACCCTTCCCCCCTCGCGGGGGAAGGTGGCGCGTAGCGCCGGATGAGGGGCCGGTGCCGCATGTTCCGTCGCCAGACTTCACTGGCTGCACCGCCCCCTCATCCGTCTCGCGCCATGGGGCGCGATCCACCTTCCCCCGCGTGGGGG
>JANNSP010000097.1:0-8768 GCA_031402975.1 Hyphomicrobiales bacterium | reverse complement strand
ATCGACGGCGAACGGGTGCGCTTCGATCCGGCGATGATCGAGGAGTTGATAAAATCCGCGCCGGCGGAATTCACCTTCCACGCCCGCAACCCGGCGAACAATGCCCGGATCGGCGGCAACAACATGCTGTTCGGCACCGTCGCCAGCCCGCCCAACTGCTCCGACATGGAGGGCGGACGGCGCACCGGCACGCATGACGATTTCCGCAAGCTTCTCAAGCTGGCGCAGTATTTCAACTGCATCGGTTTCATCTCCGGCTATCCGGTCGAGCCCGTCGATCTCCATGCCTCGATCCGCCATCTCGACGCGCTGCGCGATGTGGCCATTCTGACCGACAAGCCGTATCATGCCTATTCGCTGGGTGCCGAACGCATTCTCGACGGGATCGAGATCGCCCGCATCGCGCGGGGCATCAGCCACGAACAGCTCGAACGCGAGCCCTCGCTGTTCTCGATCGTCAACACCAACTCGCCGCTCAAACTCGATGCACCCATGCTGCGCGGCATCATCGAGATGTCGTCGCGAAACCAGATCATCTGCGTCACACCTTTTACCCTCGCCGGCGCCATGGCCCCGGTGACGGTGGCGGGAGCGCTTGTCGAGCAGAATGCCGAGGCGCTGGCGGGCATGGTGTTCACGCAAGTGGTGCGCAAGGGTTCGCCCTTCATCTACGGCGGCTTCACGTCCAATGTTGACATGAAGTCGGGAGCGCCCGCCTTCGGCACGCCCGAATACATGAAGGCGGCAATCGTCGGCGGGCAGTTGGCGCGGCGCTACAACGTGCCCTACCGCACGTCGAACACCTGTGCCGCCAACACGGTCGATGCACAAGCCGCCTACGAGAGCGTGTTCTCGCTGTGGGGCGTCACCATGGGCGGCGGCAATCTCATCATGCATGGTGCCGGCTGGCTCGAAGGGGGCCTCGTCGCCAGCTTCGAGAAATTCGTGCTCGACTGCGATCTCATTCAGATGGTGATGGAATTCCTGGCGCCTCTGGAAACGAACGAAGAAGCACTCGGCGTCGAGGCGATCCGCGAGGTCGGACCCGGCGGGCATTTCTTCGGCGCGGCGCATACGCTCACGCGCTTTTCCACCGCCTTTTACGCGCCCATCATTTCCGATTGGCGCAACAACCAGCAATGGCTGGCGGCGGGAAAACCCGAGGCGATGCAGCGCGCCAACACCGTCTACAAGCAGGCGCTGGCGGACTACAAGGAACCTCCGATGGACACCGCCATCCGCGAGGAACTCGATGCCTTCGTCGACCGGCGAAAGCGCGAGGGCGGCGCGCCCACGGATTTCTGATCCATGACGAAAGTCGTGGTCATCGGCGGCGCCAATGTCGATGTGAAGGCCCGGGCGACGGAGACGATCATCGCGGCCACATCGAATCCGGGCACGGTCATCACGGCCGCCGGCGGCGTCGCCCGCAACATCGCGCATAACCTGGCGCTGCTCGGCATCGACACGGCCCTCATCTCGGTGGTGGGCGACGACGCCTACGGACGCTTCCTTCTCGATGAGACCAACAAAGCCGGTGTCGACATCTCCCTGGTCAAGCGGATCAAGGGCCAGACCGGCGTCTACGTCGCCTTGCTCGATTCCAAGGGCGAGATGACCGGCGCCATCAACGACATGGCGATCCTCGCTCAACTCACGCTGTCACACGCCGACGAGCAAGCGCTGGCGGCGGCCGATTTCGTCGTCGCCGACTGCAACCTCGAAGTGGACTTGCTCGAACGACTCTGCGTCGAACTTGGCAATCGCCTGCTGATCGAACCCGTCTCCGTCCCCAAGATCATGAAGCTCAAAAATTTCCCCGTGAGAGCCTACGCGATCACACCCAACATCGACCAACTCTTCGCCATAACCGCCCTGACTGAAATCGAACCCGCGATCGCCGCCGTCCACGCCATGGGCTTCGCCAATGTCATTATGCATCGAGGCCCCGAGGGAGCGGTCGTGTCGGGCGACGGCCAGTCCCTGCTGTCCATTCCAGCAATCAAGGGCCCCTCCGTAACCGACGTAACCGGAGCCGGCGACGCCGCCGTGGCGGGCCTGGTGTGCGGCCTCCTCGACGGACTTGCTCTTGTAGATGCCGCCCGCCTCGGCCAGGCTGCGGCGGCAAGCAAGCTCGGTTCGGACGCCTCCACGGTGGCATCGCTCAGCCGCGCCAGGCTGTATGACCTGGCGGGAGTGGAGCGTCGGGCGGTCAGTTAAACATCGTTACGGTGCGCTGCTGGCTGACAGAACCCTCATCCCCCTGCCGGGACCTTCTCCCATCCCGCCCAGGAGCGGAACGGGAGAAGGCGGATAACGGTCACATGCCTTCGCCCGTGGCGAAGCCATGGGAGAAGGTGGCCGAAGGCCGGATGAGGGCCCTCCACTGCAGCAAATGTCTCCCAAACTCGACGATTTTGTCAGCTTTTGTCTCGCATCTTCGACTGGCGCGCCGGTCAAACCGCTCCCCGGGCGGGCCTGCAAGTATATGATTTTAAGCCTCGACTGCGATGTTTCACGTGAAACAATTCCTAAATTGCCCGGCAAATTATTTTTTGGTCGATTCATACAGATTCCCGGTCATAAATCGTCGCCGCGATGAGGCATAAGGTTATGGATATCGATATTTCTCCGGAGGTTCGCGAAGCGCTGGCGCAGGGCCGGGCGGTAGTGGCGCTTGAGTCGACGATCATCGCCCATGGCATGCCGTATCCGCAGAACCTGGAGACGGCGCGCGAGGTCGAGGCCATCGTTCGCGACAATGGCGCGGTGCCGGCGACAATCGCCATTCTCGCCGGCCGCATCAAGGTTGGTCTGCCGGCTGAAGACCTTCACCACCTGGCCCGCGAGGGTGCCCGCATCGCCAAGGCATCGACGCGCGATCTCGCCTTCATCGTCGCGCGGGGGCTCGATGGCGCCACCACCGTCGCCTCGACCATGCGGATCGCCGCGATGGCCGGCATCAGGGTATTCGCCACCGGCGGCATCGGCGGCGTGCATCGCGGCGCCGAAACGAGTTTCGATGTCTCCGCCGATCTCCATGAGTTCGCCAAAAGCAGCGTGACGGTGGTGACGGCCGGGGCCAAGGCCATTCTCGATCTCCGCCTCACCCTTGAACCGCTGGAAACGCTGGGCGTGCCGGTCATAGGTTTCGGCACGGACGAGTTTCCGGCTTTCTATTCGCATAGCAGCGGCCACAAGCTCAGCATGCGCTGCGACAGTCCAGAAGAGGTCGCCTCCTTGATGCAGGCCAAATGGCGGCTGGGCCTCGAAGGCGGCATCGTCATCGCCAACCCCATCCCGATCGAATCCGAAATCCCGGCTCACGAGATGTCCGCCGCCATCGAAAATGCGGTGGCGGAAGCCTTGCAACGTGGCATAAAGGGAAAAGAGGTGACGCCGTTCCTGCTGGCGCAACTGGCTGAAACCACCGGTGGTCGCTCGCTTCAGGCGAACATCGCGCTGGTCAGGAACAACGCCAGGATCGCGGCCTTGATCGCCGTCGAATTCGCAAGGATGAACCCATGACTGCCGTTCGCCGTGGCCGCCGCACCGGCGCCGCCCACAACCCGGTCAACCAGCTACCCTGGTCGCAGCCCCGCATGACGCTCGAACCGTCGCGCATCCTGTCGGACGACCAGATCGAGACCATCCACCAGCAGTCGCTCAGGGTGCTCGAAGAGATCGGCATGGACATGCTGTATCCGGAAGCGCGCGACATCCTGGCGAAAGCCGGCGCCATCGTGACGGGAGAACGGGTCCGGATCGGGCGCGAGATTGTCGCCCAGGCGCTGACCACGCCGCCCGAGGAGTTCACCTTCCACGCGCGAAATCCGGCCCACAATATCCGGATCGGCGGCAAGTGGATTGCCTTCGCGCCGGTGGGTGGTCCCCCCAACTGCTCCGACCTCGAAGGCGGACGGCGGCCCGGAACATTGGCCGACAACGCAAATTTCGTCAGGCTTTCACAGTTCTTCAACTGCGTCCATACGGCGGGCGGCGGCTCGGTCGACGCGCTCGACGTCCACGCCTCGATCCGCCACCTCCATATCATGCGGAACAAGGTGAGGCTCTCCGACAAGGTCCCCTTCGTCATCTCCACAGGGCGCCACCGCCTGTTCGACAGCCTGGAAATCGCGCGGCTGGCGCGGGGGGTTTCGAAGGAGCAGTTCCTCCGCGAACCGTCGGCCTATACCGTCATCAACACCAATTCACCGCTGAAGCTCGACGCTCCCATGGCCATGGGCATTATCGAAATGGCCAGGCTCAATCAGATCTGCGTGTTGACGCCCTTCACGCTCGCCGGCGCCATGGCTCCGGTGACGCTGGCCGGCGCCCTGGTCGAGCAGAATGCCGAGGCGATGGCGGGACTTGCCATATCGCAGCTGGCCAATCCGGGCGCTCCCTTCGTCTATGGCGGCTTCACCTCGAATGTCGACATGAAGTCGGGCGCCCCCGCCTTCGGCACGCCCGAATACATGAAGGCCTGTATCGCCGGTGGGCAACTCGCCCGCTTTCACAAGCTGCCCTACCGCACATCGAGCACCAATGCCGCCAACAGCGTTGATGCCCAGGCGGCTTATGAGACGGTGTTTTCGCTATGGGGAGCCATCATGGGCGGTGGCAATGTCATCCAGCATGCGGCCGGCTGGATGGAGGGAGGCCTCGTCGCCTCCTACGAGAAATTCGCCCTCGACGTCGACCTCCTGCAGATGGTCATGGAATTCCTCAAGCCGATCGAAGTCAGCGAGGCGAGCATGGGGCTCGATGCGATGATCGAGGTAGGGCCTGGCGGTCATTTCTTCGGCGCGCAGCACACACTGGAGCGCTACTCCACGGCCTTCTATCAGCCGCTCATTTCCGACTGGCGCAACTTCCGCCAATGGGAACAAGCGGGCTCGCCCCAGGCCCACCAGAAAGCCAATGCGCTATGGAAACAGGCGCTGGCGGAATACACAGAACCGGGTCTCGATCCGGCGATCATCGAAGACATCGACCGCTTCGTGGCGCGGCGCGAAAGCGAAGGCGGCGAGCCTACGGATTTTTAGGTCCGGGAGTAAACCAGGCGCAGCCGGGGGGCCGACGGAGCGCCGACATCCAATGCAAGTTCATAGGAAAGGCGCAAAGCCTCGGATTGCTGGTCATGCGGCAAACTTGACAGCAGCGCCGCCAGAGTGGTTTCCATTGCTGCCGCGAAGTCGTGACAGCCTTGGCGGCTGGCTTCTTCGACCATCATTGCAGCGAGGCAATAAACAGTGACCGCCCCGCCTGAATTGGCCGGGCTGATTGTACTTGTTTTGATGATGTTCACCGCAATCTGTGGTCTATCCAGCAGAACTTTTTCGCCCGCCGCTTGAACCTTGGCAATATGGGTGAACTGCCATATTCCCTTACTTAACGTTACGTTGCTTGGGAGAACACGCGGGTTAGGCCTTTGCCATCTGGTTATGCTTCCGCGCCATATACATTTTCGCCGTCTCCACGGCGACCGCGGCATCGCGGCAATAGGCATCGGCGCCGATCGCCTTGGCGAATTCCTCGTTGAGGGGGGCACCTCCAACCAGCACGATATAGTCGTCGCGCATGCCCTTCTCCTTCAGTGTGTCGATGACGACCTTCATATAGGGCATGGTGGTGGTCAGCAGCGCCGACATGCCCAGGATGTCGGGTTGGTGTTCGGCAATGGCGTTCAGATATTTCTCGACCGGATTGTTGATGCCGAGATCGATGACCTCGAAGCCCGCCCCTTCCATCATCATGCCGACGAGGTTCTTGCCGATGTCATGAATGTCGCCCTTGACGGTGCCGATCACCATCTTGCCCTGGCGCGGCGCCCCCGTGGCGATGAGCAGCGGGCGCAGGATGAACATGCCGGCCTTCATCGAATTGGCCGCCAGCAGGACCTCGGGCACAAACAGAATGCCATCCCGGAAATCGATGCCGACAATGCGCATGCCTTCGACCAGCGCTTCAGTCAGGACCTTGTAGGGCGCCCAGCCGCGACCGAGCAGAATGTGAACGGCTTTCTCGACCTCTTCTTTCAGGCCGTCATAGAGATCGTCATGAACCTGCTGGACCAGCTCTTCATTATCGAGTGCATTTAGATCCAATTCGCCTTCATCGCTCATGCAAGGGGTCTCCGGCGCGTGGACATTTATACGTCCAGTGATAGCGTCAGAGGCTGGATCATCCCCGCCCTGCCGCGACGCTCACATGCCGGAAAGCGACGGCCGAGGCAAGTGCGCCCGGAGCTTCCCATAAATACTACGCCTTATCCCGGAGAGCGTCTTCCTGTCATAGAACAATAGTTCACCCGCTGCCCCAGGGGGCAGCGGGCGCTATCCTAGCGCTGGGGAGTGCCGTGCCGGGAGGACAACTCGGCCTTTCCCATCGCGCCAGTCAACAAGATGGTCTGCCAAACCGCCGACAGACCGACAAGAATGTAGACGATCCGCGCCAGCATCGATCCGGCTCCGAAGATCGACGCGACCAGGTCGAAATCCAAGAGGCCAACCAGGCCCCAGTTCAAGCCGCCAACGATGAGGAGGATAAGGGTAAGGAGGTTCAGTGCTTTCATGTCTATTAAGTCCTTTGTTGCGGTGCGCAGAGCGCCTTCGAGACTAAGTTTTGATCTCGAAGGCGGCTCGGATTGACGGCGCGGCTTAGTTGGCCGGGGGCAACAGGACGGTATCGATGACGTGAATGACGCCGTTCGATGCGGCAATGTCCGCTGTCGTGACCGTCGCGTCATTGATCATGACGCTGCCGCCGTCGGCATTCACCTTCACCATTGATCCGTTGACGGTCGCGGCTTCCTTGACCTTCATGACATCGGCCGCCAGCACCGAGCCGGAAACGACGTGGTAGGTGAGAATGGCGGTGAGCTTTTCCTTGTTCTCGGGCTTCAGCAAGTCTTCGACAGTGCCGGCCGGGAGCTTGGCGAATGCCGCGTCGGTTGGGGCGAAGACCGTAAACGGACCCGTGCCTTTCAACGTATCGACGAGGCCGGCAGCGCCGAGAGCGGCGGCCAGAGTCTTGAATTGACCCGTCTCGACAGCCGTATCGACAATGTCCTTGCCGGCCGCATAAGCGTTGCCCATGACGAGTCCGGTCGCCGTTACAGCGATGGCCGCATACTTTCCAATTCCAAGTTTCATGATTTGCTCCTTGTTTGATGCGGACCGGAAGTGGCCCTGCATCCCGCGATCCGATGGACACGCTGAATTTTCATGTAGTACAAATCTGATTGAGCAACATGCACATTTTCGTGAAGTGAAATTGTATTTTCACTGTAGTATAGATATACCAACTGATTTCTATTGTCGGGAAAAATGAAAGACGGTGCCTATGCTTTCCGACACGCTGGTTAGTGGTTTGGCCTCTTACGAAATCGGCAGGAAGATCAAGGAGCTTCGCCAAAAGAAGAATCTGGGTCTGGTGCAGCTGGGCGAGCATACCGGCCTCTCGTCGGGCCTGCTGTCCAAGATCGAACGGGGGCAACTCTTTCCAACCCTACCCACACTGCTGCGAATTGCTCTGGTGTTTGGTGTCGGTCTTGAGCACTTCTTCGTCGAGTCGAAGGACAGGCCGACGCTTGCCGTAGTCAGGCGGAAAGACCGGTTGAGACTCCCCAATCGTCCGGGCGACGTATTGCCTTCGTATTACTTCGAGAGTCTCGACTTTCCCGTTAGCGATCGCAAGATTGAAGCTTACTATGCGCTGTTCGAACCGCACTCGCCTGCAGCGGAGCCGCACAGGCACACGGGCGCGGAAATCATTTATGTGATCGAGGGAGAACTGGCCGTGAAGCTGGAAGCCGATGAGACCATACTCGGTCAAGGAGATTCAATGTATTTCGACTCGGGCTTCCTCCACAGCTACCGTAACCACGGACAAGACGTCTGCGCCGTCCTTGTCGGTATCGCCCGCTAGGTTTGACAATTGCGGCGAAGATCGCCAAGGCCTCGGGTATTGTGACAAAAAGGGGGCGAAAGATGGCTTTCAGGATCGGTATTGTGGGGATTGGCAAGATCGCCCGCGACCAGCATCTCCCGGTGGTTGAAAAGAGCCCGGACTTCGAACTGGCCGCCGTTGTAAGTTCGCGGAGCGTGGATTTTGGCGTGCCAAGCTTCAAGACAACCGGCGAATTGCTGGCAAGCGGTGTGAAGCTCGATGCGGTGGCGCTGTGCATGCCGCCCGGCCCACGTTTCGCCATCGCCCGCGACTGCATCGATGCCGGACTTCCGATCCTGATGGAAAAGCCGCCGACGCCGACCATGGGAGAACTCGCGGCTCTCATCGAGCACGCTGCGGCTTGCAGGTGTATTTTGTTCACAACTTGGCACTCGCAATACAATGCGGCCGTCGATCAGGCGAAGCGGATCCTCGCAGGCAAAGTGGTGCGAAAGCTTCATGTCGAATGGAAGGAAGACGTGCGCCATTGGCATCCGGGACAGGACTGGATCTGGGAGCCGGGCGGTTTCGGCGTGTTCGATCCCGCCATCAATGCCTTCTCGATCGTGACCAAGATCATGCCGTCGCCGATCTTCGTCGCCGAATCGATCATGGAGATTCCGCGCAACCGGGCAACCCCCATCGCCGGACGAATCCGCTTCAAGCCATCGGCAGGAGGTCAAGCAGACATGTCGGCCGTCCTCGACTGGCGCCAGACCGGCGAGCAGACGTGGAACATCACGGTCGAAACGGACGACGGAATATCACTCCTGCTGCGCAAGGGAGGAACCGAACTGATGGTCGACGGCGCGCCC
>JANNSP010000096.1:0-3403 GCA_031402975.1 Hyphomicrobiales bacterium | reverse complement strand
GGTGACGAAGATGCCCTTGGTCTGGTTCCACAATTCATCGAGCCCCTCCTTGCCGGCGCCCGACACAGACTGATAGGTGGCGACCACGACGCGCGAAATCCGCGCCACGTCATGCAAGGGCTTCAGCACGACAACGAGCTGCGCCGTCGAGCAATTGGGATTGGCGATGATGTTGCGCCTCGTCTTGCGCCGCATGTATTCTTCGAGGACATGGGCGTTCACTTCGGGAACGATCAGCGGCACGTCCTGCTCGTAGCGCCAGCACGACGAGTTATCGATGACGATGCAGCCCGCCGCCCCGATCTTGGGCGACCATTCCTTGGAAACGGCCGAACCCGCCGACATCAGGCAGAAATCGGCGGTGGAGAAATCGAAGCGCTCGAGATCCTGGCATTTGAGGTTGCGCTCGCCATACGACACCTCGACGCCCATCGAGCGCCGAGAGGCAAGGGCCGTCACCTCGTCGGCGGGAAATTCCCGCTCGGCTAGGATATTGAGCATTTCGCGACCGACATTGCCGGTGGCGCCGACAACCGCAACCCTGTAACCCATGGAAAATGCCTTTGATTGAGCGCCGGGGCTTCTAGCAGAAGCTCACGATGTGTCAACCGAGGCGCGATTGGGGGTTGGCATAGGCTGCCCGCTTCGCTATCTACCACCCGGCGAATACCGTTTCGGACCGCGGAGAGGTGGCAGAGTGGTCGATCGCGCCGCACTCGAAATGCGGAGTACGGGTGACCGTACCGGGGGTTCGAATCCCTCCCTCTCCGCCACCTAACTAATTGATATTACTGGATAAAAATCGATTTTGGGTGAAGGGCAATTTGTGCCCGACATGTCCGTGGCTTGCGTCGATCGGCCATCCTGAAGCCGGTCTCAGAGACGCCTTTGGTGCGGCTTCCCGGCGCGATCTGGTGGCAAAGTCTCTTACGCCGATTTTGGTGGTACCGCTGCGGATACCAGCAACGCGGTTCCCGGTCACCGCAGCAACTGAAGACCGCGCCGCGTTTCGCTGCGGCGCGGTTTAGGCGGTGGGAGAACGTGCGTTGGATCAGGAGAGACCCAGCTGGACGCGCTGCCTGGACCAGTCTCTTTCGAGCTGATTATGGCCGAGGAGGGACTTTGCAGTGAGTGCGGCAGGATGACGGCCGTGCAGAATAGCCTTCGCAATCTCAGGGGCCAGGAAGCTCAGCCGGAACACGCGCGTAAAATATGACGGGCAGACGTCGGCCTCGCGGCTAAGCTCGCGGATCGTTTTGCCTCTGCCGTTCATGAACATGTCATTGAACTGGCGAGCTTGTCCAATGAGCCGGATGAGGCTGTGATCTGGCTCCTGACGTTTGCTGCCCGTGGCGCCCTGGATCAGGAGCTTCATTTCCATTCCGGTGCGCCTTATGATCACCGGCACCGACAGAAATTGGGTTGGCAAGTCTGCCATGTTGGAGGCGGTCAGTTTCGCGAGGTCGGCTTGAGGTTCGACAACCTTGGCAAGTGTCATCGGCCGGATTGCGATGTCGACTGTCGCCGGTCGCACATCGATCCTGGCGACTAGTATTTGCAGGATCATGCGTTTGTCAGCGGCCGCAAGGGTTGGCCAGCGCTGTGCCAGACCGGCAGCCTGGGCGATCAAGTTTCTGGACGTTTCGACATTCGCGGAACTGTCACCGGCTGCATTGAACACGGTGGTGCTATCTCGCAGCAGCGCACAGATCCGGTCCTCCACGATTGCTTCAAGGTCTGCCGCCGGGACCCGGCACGCGGTTCCCGGAGCCTTCGGTCGGCTGCGCTTGATCAGGGACTGACTGACATAATAGCGGTAGCGGGTGCCCTTTTTGTTGGCATGGGTCGGTGACATGCGGTCCCCACCGTCATCATAGACGAGGCCGGCGAGCAGGCTGGGTGATGCTGCCGTCGACCGGCTGATGCGCTCGACGCGATTCCCGGCCAGCGCCAATTGCACCTCGTTCCAGAGTGCTTCGTCAACAATGGTTTCGTGCAGACCGGGATGGCACTTGCCCTTGTGGACGATCTTGCCGCGATAGATCCGGTTCTGCAACATTCGATACAGAGCGCCACGGTTGATCGCCGTGCCACCGCTCGAGCGTCCGAACCTGTTCGTCCTGGCTTTGCTGGCAACTCTCTCGGCTTCCAGTTCATCCTTCAATACATTGACAGATTTGAGGGTCGCATAGCGCCGGAAGATGTGGCGGACACTGTCAGCCTCCGCTTTATTTACGACAAGCTTGCGATCTGCAACATCGTAGCCCAGGGGCACGACGCCACCCATCCACATTCCCTTCTGCTTTGAAGCCGCGATCTTATCGCGGATCCGCTCGCCCGTGACTTCACGTTCGAACTGGGCGAAGGAGAGCAGCATGTTCAGTGTCAGCCGTCCCATCGAGGTGGTGGTGTTGAACTGCTGCGTCACCGAAACAAACGACACGCCCTTGGCATCAAAGGCATCGACGATCTTGGCGAAATCACTGAGCGAGCGGGTGAGGCGATCAACCTTATAGACGACCACAGTGTCTATCCGTCCGGCGGCTATATCGGCGAGCAGGCGCTGGAGTGCAGGGCGTTCCAGTGTGCCGCCCGAGATGCCGCCGTCGTCATACATGTCCGGCAATGCCACCCAGCCGGTGCTCTTCTGGCTCAGGATGTAGGCTTCACAGGCCTCGCGCTGCGCATCCAACGAATTGAACTCCTGCTCCAGGCCCTCCTCGGAGGATTTGCGGGTGTAAATGGCGCAGCGGGTTCCCACGGCTCCATTGTGCCGGTTGCCGGGCGTGCCAGTTTTACTCATGATCTGACACCTCTGCCTTCTGCTCCGAGACCTTGGAATTCATAGTGACTGTCAGCCCGAAGAACCGGGGACCAGACCAACGTGTCCCTGTGATTTCGCGGGCAATCGCCGACAGCGACCGCCACGTCCTCCCGGCCCAAAGGAACCCGTCCTCCACGACCAGGACTTCGTGTGTAAAGCCCTCCCAGGTTCGAAGCAACCGCGCCCCTGACTTCAGAGAGATCGCTCTCGGCTTCGCCATATCGGACTTCGCTTCCATGGTCCTAGCAAGTTCAGCGATCTGCCGCTTCACAGCCGCCCCTAATCCTCCGAGTTTGCTCTCCTGGATCCTCCATGCGATCCCAAGTTCAAGAATGTCGCGGCTCATCTTCTTCGGCGGGACTGCGCGATAGTGTCGCCGCCACGCGACGTGCAACTCGGCGTAGGTCATCACGGCGATGGCCGCGAGTTCGGATGACTGGGCGTTCTCCTTGCCAGTGTGACTCTGTATGCCGCCAACTCGACTGACGATCTCAGCGGTAGCATTATCAAGTAGTGCGCCGGTCGGGCCGGCAATCGGCGCTATCTGGTTTTCTGTTAGCATGGCCATGGAGATCATGC
>JANNSP010000095.1:0-6146 GCA_031402975.1 Hyphomicrobiales bacterium | reverse complement strand
TATTTCACCACCCTCTCCACCAGCTCATATTGCCGTATCATCGGTCCATGATACGTTAAAAAAGGCCGGACGCGAGTCCGGCCTGCAAATTCCGCTATGTAAGGTAACTCAGTAGCCGTTGCGCTGGCTGCCGGGGCTTTCGGCGGGAGGCATGCCTTCGAGGCCGCGCAGCAGTTCCTCTTCTGTCATCTGCTCGAGTTCGGGCTGGTCCTCGGAGCCTTGCGTGTCGTTGACGACGCTCATATCGCCCAGTTGCTGGATCAGCGGCATTGCGGTGGGCTCGGGCTCGTCCACCTCGACATGCTTCTGCATGGCATGGATGAATTCCTCGCGCAGATCGTCGGCCGACACCGTCTCGTCGGCGATCTCGCGCAGCGCCACGACCGGGTTCTTGTCGTTGTCGCGCTCGATCGTTATGGGGGCCCCCTGCGACACCATGCGGGCGCGGTGGGCCGATAAGAGAACCAGCTCGAAGCGGTTCGGCAGCTTGTCGATGCAGTCTTCAACGGTGACGCGCGCCATGGGGCTTCGTCTCTCCTCGAGTTGGGATGATGGATTTGGGCTGCGGTTTAGGGGGAAACTTCAGCAAATGCAAGGGCGGGGAATTGGCCGCCCCGGCCCAAAAACGCCACCAGTTCCAGGCAGGCTTTACTACCGGAAGCCGCTGATGATCAGCTTCGTCTCGTTGATCCAGCGCGCCGCGTCGGCGGCGCCCGCGGTTCCCTTGGCAATGCCGACCTTCTTGCCGCCGAACAGCTTGAGCGGTGTCGAATAGTAGGTGATGCGCTGGCAATCGCGGCCGAGCACCGAATAGCACTTGTTGGAATAGGACATAATGGTGCGGAAATTGCCGATGGCACTGGTGTTCACATAGCCGAAATCATATTGCGAGGCGGGTGCGGCGGGTTCGACGAAGCGATCGTGATAGAGCCCAAAATTGTGGCCGAGCTCGTGCGCCAGCGTCATCGATCCACGGCACTGCGCATGGACCGAGGAGAAGGCATAGGCCTCGTAGGGCGTGGGGTAAGTCACCCAGGCGACCCCGCAATAGGAGATGGGGGTCCGGGCCATATAGAGGGTGACGAGGTCGGCGGCGCGGGTGGTGCGAAGCGCCCGGATCGCCGGGAAATTGGCGGTGGTGCCGGAGGTGATGTCGTATAGCGGCTTCACCGCGTCGGTGCCCAGGTCTTCGTTGTAGGTGGAGGTGACCGCGACGATTCCCACCCGCCGGACGCGCACCGGAATGCCGCTGTTGATCATGCCCTGATTGACGATGGCGATGTCGAGATCGATCACCTGGGCGAGGGTTGCGCCGCCGGAGATCATTTGTGTCCGGGCCCTGGACGTGTAGGCGACGAGAAGATTGAAAATGGTGGGCGCGACCGCGCGTGCGTTGGCCGGCGCGGTCTCTCGCGTTTCGCGCTTGAGGCGCGGCCTGTCGATATGGCGGTCGGCCGGATAGGCCGCGACATCGACCTCGCGCAGCGCATGGAGCTGGGGTCCTGCCGGCTCGATCATGTAACGGCGGGCGCCGAAATCGATCACGCCAACGAGTTTGTTATTCGCCAGAACGAAAATGCCGTAGCCGTCGCCATCGGCACTCGCATGCCAGATAACGCCGCCGTCCTGGCCCGCCTCGACATGGCTGCGGCGAAGGGCGACCGTCTGCCCGTCGAACAGATCGACCGTGACAGCGCCGACGAGGCGCTCGGAACTGGCCGCGCGGCCGGCGTCGTGGTCTCTGGCGGATGAGTGAATCTGCGCGGCGAGGATAGAGGTGTCGAGGCTGACCAGACGCTGGCGCTTGGTCAGCCTGTCGGGAGCCTTGGACACCGTGGCGGCGGACGGCTGCAGCAGCGAGGCGGCAAGTCCGGTTCCGGGCGCCACCATGCCGATCAGGATCAGCACCAACGCATAGAAGCACGACAAGTCAACAAGCTGGCGAAATTTGATCATGATTGTTCCCCGGCAAGACAGATGCGATGTTTACCGGCGGAGTTCTTCACAAATTCTAACCGAGGTTGATGCACTTGTAGGGGTAACCGCAAGTTACCAGGGCCAGGCGCATCGCATGTAGCGCGTATAGGGCGTGCGGACGGCGTGGCGGGAATAGAAGCGCTGCAATGGCTCGTCCGCTTCATCGACCATCCAGTAAACCTGCGTGACACCAAGTCTGTCGGCCAGACGATAGACTGCGTCCAGAAGGGCGGCGCCGGCGCCCTGCCCGCGCGCTTGCCTGCTTACGAACAGATCTTGCAGATAGAGGACGTGACCGCCGGTCCAGGCGAAGGGTGTGAGGCTCGCATGGGCGAAACCGAGCGCTCCGCCATGGGCGTCACGGGCGAGCAGGCCATGGAGGCCGGATGACTGGTCGAGCAAAAGCTTCCAGGTTCTATCGGTGACGTCCGCTGGAACCGCGCCCGCCATGTGGCGCTGCCACGCGCTCCACAGGCGCCGCCAGTCGTCGCTGTCGCCTTCCGCCAGATCGCTGACCGTCACATCAGCCACAGCGCCGCGAGCCCCAGGAAGGCGAAGAAGCCGACGACGTCGGTCACAGTGGTGACGAAGGTGCCGGACGCGATTGCCGGATCGATGTCGAACTGGTCGAGTGCGAGCGGCACCAGGATGCCGGCCAGTGCGGCGGCGATCAGATTGATGACCATGGCCGCGCCGATGACGAGGCCCAGCCCGCTCTGGCCGAACCACCACCAGGCGAAGAGGCCCATGATGACCGCGAACAGCAGACCGTTGATGACGCCCACGGTCGTTTCGCGGATGGCGACGCGCATGGCATTGAGGGGACCGAGGCTCCGGGTCGCCAGCGCCCGCACCGCCACCGTCATGGTCTGGGTTCCGGCATTGCCGCCCATCGAGGCGACGATCGGCATGAGGATGGCCAGCGCCACCATCTGTTCGAGCGTCGCATCGAACCACGAGATGACCCAGGAGGCCAGCACCGCCGTCGCCAGATTGACGAACAGCCAGGCAAAGCGCGAGCGCGTCGTCTCCCACACGCTGTCGGAAATGCTTTCCTCGCCGCCGACGCCACCCAGCCGCAGGATATCCTCCTCGGCTTCCTCCTGGATGACATCGACGATGTCGTCCACCATCAGCATGCCGACCAAACGCCCGCTCTCATCGGTGACGGCGGCGGAGACCAGATTGTACTGCTCGAACTTGTAGGCCACGTCCTCCTGCTCGTCGCCGACCTTGAACACCGTCTGCTCGTCATCCATCACCGCCTCGATCTTTCGTTCGCGCGGGCTCCGCAGGATGCGCGACAAAGGCACCACGCCGACGAGATGGAAAGACGGATCGACGACATAGATTTCGACGAAGCGGTCGGGCAGATCCTTCTCGGTGCGCAGGTGATCGACGGTCTTGCCGACGGTCCAGAAACCGGGGACAGCGGCGAATTCCGTCTGCATCAGGCGGCCGGCGGTGTATTCGGGATAGTCCAGCGCCCGCGACAGGGTGGCGCGGTCCTCCTTCGACACCTTGGCGAGAATATCCTGCTGCTCGGACTCTTCGAGGTCCTCGATCAGATAGAGCGCGTCGTCGGTGTCGAGCTTCTTGATGGCCGAGGCGATCACGTCGTTGGGCAGCGCCTCGAGCAATTCATCGCGCACCGTCTCGTCGAGTTCGGCCAGCGCCTCCACATCGAAAGAGCGGCCGAGCGCTGAGATCAGCCTGACGCGGTCGGGCTGGTCGAGGCTGGCGATCAGGTCGGCGAGGTCGGCGGCATGCAGATCGCGGGTGAGCGCGCGCACCGGTTTCGGATCGGTACCGGCAACCGCCTCGGCGACACGCGTGACGAATTCGGGATCGATCGAGCCCCATTCGTCGCGGATCGCCGCCTCGCTCTGCGTTTCCGTCATGCCCTGTCCCATTGAGCCCGATGCTTGCCCTGTGGCAGTGTCAAATCGCATTCACGCAATTCATGCAAGCCCGAACGACGGCGGATGATGAAAACCGAAACGCTGGCCAAGATCGCCGTTGCCTATTCCGGCCTCGTCTGGGGCCTGTTCTGGATTCCGCTGCGCGAACTGGAAAAGGTTGGCATCGCCGGCGTCTGGGCGACGCTGGTGTTCTACCTGGTTCCGGCGGTTCTGCTGCTGCCGGTCTTCGCCTGGCGCTGGCGCCGCCACGTGGAGGGAGGCCTGTGGCTGGTGCTGCTGGGGCTGTCCACCTCGGTGCCGCTGGCGCTCTATTCCTTCGCCATGCTCTATACCGAGGTGGTCGACGCCATGCTGCTGTTCTATCTGACGCCGATGTGGTCGACGGTTCTCGGGCGGATATTTCTCGGCGAACGGATCACGGCGCTCAGGGCTATGTCGATCGGCATAGCGCTTCTCGGCATGGTGGTGATCCTGGGTGGTAGCGGCGGCTGGCCCATCCCCGACAGTTTCGGCGACTGGGCAGCCCTTGGCTCCGGCTTCGGCTGGTCGGTCGCCTCGGTGCTGTTGAGGCTGGGCAACACCAACCACGCGCTCGAACTCACCACGCAGAATTTCCTGTGGTCGGCGGTGGCGATGATATTGGCGGCGGCGCTGTTCGCCCAAACCCCTGCCCCGGCGCTCGGCCAGGCCGCAGCGCAGCTCTGGTGGCTGGTGCCCACCATCGTCGTCGTGGTGATGACCGGCGTCTACACCTCGATGTGGGGCGCGCCCCTCCTCTCACCGGCGGTGGTCGGCCTCTTGTTCATGACGGAAATCAGCGTCGGCACCGTGACCGCGGCGCTCTGGGCGGGCGAGCCGTTCGGCTGGAGGGAACTGACGGGAGTAGCGCTGATCTCGCTGGCCGGGGTTCTCGAAAGCGTGGTGGAGGTGTGGCGGAGAGGATTGGCCAGGTCATGACACGATCCATACCCGCTGCGGAAACCGGTGCCGTCCCGCTGGCATTACCCACAATTTGGGCGTTGCGGACGGGACCAGCGCGCCGGCCATGGGTGTCCCATCCGGCTGGAAAGGCATAGCACATGATCTGCCTGCGATTGGCCCAAGCGGCCATTGGCAATAACGCCCATCGGCGCAAGATTTCCCTTGCTTCCGGAGCCGTCTGACGGGAGGGTTGATGGAGGATCGGGCCGCCGCCATGATGCAACGTCGCCGCGCCATTCTTGTTCTGGCCGCCGCCTCAGCCTTTCCGGGTGTTGCGCAGCAACGGGCGTTCGCGGCTCAACCCTTGCGCATCGGCGTGTCGCTCGGGCTGTCGGGCCAATACAAGGGACCGGCGGCCATGCACCAGCGGGCCTATGAATTGTGGCGCGACGAAGTGAACGGGCGGGGCGGCGTGGCCGGACGGCCGGTCGATCTGACGATCGTCGATGACCACAGCGACCGGTCGCGGGCCGAGACGATTTACCGGCGGTTTTTCTCGGAAGGGTCCGTCGATTTCGTCTTCGGCCCCTATTCGAGCGATCTGACATCGGCGGTGGCGCCCCTGGCCGAGGCGGAGGGTCAGCCGATGCTGGCGCCGGGCGCGGCCGCCG
Source organism: Hyphomicrobiales bacterium (assembly GCA_031402975.1). Lineage (GTDB taxonomy): Bacteria > Pseudomonadota > Alphaproteobacteria > Rhizobiales > Aestuariivirgaceae > Aestuariivirga. The sequence goes on along the minus strand of JANNSP010000095.1, from coordinate 655 downwards.
ACGATATCTGGCAGAAGGGCTACCGCAATCTGTTCGCCATGCTGTCGCCCGCCAGCCGCTATACCCACGGCATGTTGCGGCTCGCCCATGGGGCGGGACTGGCGGCCGTGGCGGTGCTTGCCGCCGATGACGCCTTTGCCAGCAACATCGCCCAGGGCACGCTGAAATGGGCGCCCTATCTCAAGCTTAAAATTGTCAGCCAGGCGCGTTTTGCCAAGGGTGAGCGCGACCTTGCGGCGCCGCTTCGCGCAGCCCGCGCCGCCGGCGCCGAACTGGTGATCGTGGCGGGCTTCAAGGACGACGCCATCAATGCCAGGCGGGGCGTGATCGATCTCGGCTGGTCGCCGCAGGCCTTCTTCGCGACCGTCGGTCCGGCACTCCCCGAATGGAGCACCGATATGGGCGGCGCCGGCGAGCATGTGTTCTCGACGTCATTGTGGGAACCAGCCGAATCTCTCGCCTTTCCCGGCGCCCGCGATTTCGCCAAGAGGTTTCAGGAGAGATTCAAGGTGGCGCCCTCCTATCACGCGGCAACCGCCTATGCGGCGGGACAAATCCTCGAAGCCGCCGTGGCGACCGCGGGCTCATTCGACCGCGGCCAGGTTCGCAAGGCGTTCACCGAACTCGATACCTACAGCGTGCTCGGCCGTTTCGC
>JANNSP010000094.1:0-13189 GCA_031402975.1 Hyphomicrobiales bacterium | reverse complement strand
CAGCGGGCCACCCTTGCCAGGCCATGGGCGATGTCCTCGATCTCGATGTCGAGTGGCGAGGGATCGAGCAGATCGAGCCGCCGCCCCGACAGCATGCGCTGCCAGGCGCGCGGCGCCTCAGAGCGCGCGCGGCCCACGCTTCACCGCCTCATGCCTGTGACAATCCACCAGATGATCGTTGACCAGCCCGCAGGCCTGCATGAAGGCATAGACGATGGTGGGACCTACAAAGCGGAAGCCGCGTTTCTTCAGGTCCTTCGACATCTTCTCCGCGATGGGCGGGGCAGGGGGCACCTCTTTCGAGCTGCGGAAATTGTTCTGGATCGGCGCGCCGCCGACGAAATCCCACAGATACTGGGAGAAATCCGGGATCGCCAGATAGGCTTGCGCATTGGTGACGCTGGCCTCGATCTTGGCGCGGTTGCGCACGATGCCGGCGTCCCCCATCAAACTCTCGCGCTTCTTTCCGTCATAGCGCGCCATCAGCTCCGGATCGAAATGGTCGAAGGCGCGGCGGAAATTGTCGCGCTTGCGCAGGATGGTGATCCACGACAGCCCGGCCTGGAACCCGTCTAGCAGCAGCTTCTCGAACAGCCGCTGCGAATCATGGTCCGGCACCCCCCATTCCTCGTCGTGATAGGCGACATAGATCGGCTCGGCCCCCACCCAGCCGCAGCGCCTGATCCCGTCATCATGGAGCACGCCGCTCAAGCCTTCACCGCATAGCGGACCCAGTCGGGCTTCCGCACCACGACCGCCATTCCCTCCGCCACCAGCGGTTCCGCCGCCTCCGCCAGCCGGTCGATACGGATCAGCGCCAACGCATCCGGGCCGGCCGAACTCAAAACCGTTCCGATGACCTTCTCGCCCGCCTTGATGTCGCTGCCCTTGGCCGGAGCGGCGCCGTCGAAGCTCACCGGCAGGATGCGGCTGCGCGCCGTGCCGCGATGCTCCATCCGCGACACCACTTCCTGGCCCACATAGCAGCCCTTGGTGAGACTCACCCCGCCCAACTGGTCGAGATTGGCCTCATGCGGAAAGAAACTGCCCGAACCCAGATCGGCATCGCTGTCGGCCAGCCCCAGCGCGATCCGCGCCGCGTCATAGCCCACGGCGGCTGGCAGCGAGCTTTCCCGGACGATCATGCGCCAGCCGATTTGAGGCGTACGGGGATCGGCATAGCGCAACCCCTGTTTCGGTTCGCGTGGCGCAACACCCACCTCCATGTCGCCCGCTTCGCTGATTGCGATCTTGGCGCGCAATCTATAGAAACCCAGCCGCTTCAGCAGGTCTGCCTTTTGCGAACCCGCGCAGTCGAGGAAAAACCCCGTGCCGTCGTTCAGCACGAAAAACTCGAACAGCATCTTGCCCTGCGGTGATAAGAGCGCCGCATAGGCGGCGTCGCCCGGCTGCAGGCGCTCGATATCGGCGGTCAGGAGGTTGTGCAGAAAGCCTTGCGCCTCGGGCCCGGCGATCTTGACCACCGCGCGGCCCGGCAGCACGCCTTCGGAAAAACTCAGGCTTTGCATCTGTTGCTTGGCTCCGCGCTTAACTTTACGTATGGCTGAAGCGACAATCAAGGAATGTGCGATGGCCTTCACCGCTGACCTCATCCTCAAGGGCGGCATCGTGGTCAATCACGACGGCGTGGGCGCCCGCGACGTCGCCATCACCGGCGGCCGGATCGTGGGGCTCGGCTCATTCGGCGCAAGTCAGGCCGGCGAGGTGATCGATTGCCGCGGCCTCCACATCCTGCCCGGCGTCATCGACAGCCAGGTGCATCTGCGCGAGCCCGGTGCCGAGCACAAGGAGGACCTCGAATCGGGCGGCCGCGCCGCCGTCATGGGCGGCGTCACCTCGGTCTTCGAAATGCCCAACACCAATCCGCTGACGGTCACGGCGGAAGCGCTGGCCGATAAAGTCACCCGCGCCACCAACCGCATGTATTGCGATTTCGCCTTCTATGTCGGCGGCACCCGCGACAATATCGACCAGCTACCCGAACTCGAACGCCTGCCGGGCTCGGCCGGCATCAAGGTGTTCATGGGCTCTTCCACTGGCAATCTCCTGGTGGAGGATGATACAACGGTTGCCCGCATCCTGGCGAAAATCACCCGCCGCGCCGCCTTTCACAGCGAAGACGAGTATCGACTCCGCACCCGGATCGGCGAGCAAAAAACCGGCGATGTTTCGAGCCATCCCGTCTGGCGCGATGTCGAAGCCGCGCGGCTCTCGACCGAACGCCTGCTGCGCCTCGCCCGCGCCGCCGGAAAACGCATACACGTCCTCCACGTCTCGACGGCAGACGAATTGCCGCTCCTCGCTACCAATCGCGACATCGCCAGTATCGAGGCGACACCACAACATTTGACCTTCTCCGCCTCGGACTACGCCCACCTCGGCAGCCTCATCCAGATGAACCCGCCGGTCCGCCAGGCCGCCCACCGCGACGCCCTGTGGCGCGCCCTCCAGTCCGGCCTGATCGATATCCTGGGCTCCGATCACGCCCCCCACACGCGCGAGGAAAAGGCGCGGCCCTATCCGCAATCGCCCTCCGGCATGCCGGGCGTCCAGACTCTGGTGCCGGTCATGCTCGACCGTGTCCATCGAGGCGACCTCTCCATCGAACGTTTCGTCGATCTGACCTCACACGGCCCCCAGCGCCTCTTCGGCATCGCCAACAAGGGCCGCATTGCGGAGGGCTACGACGCCGACCTCACCATCGTCGATTTGAAGCGCCGCCAAACCATCACCAATGCCTGGATCGAAAGCCGCTGCCAATGGACACCCTATGACGGCAGAACCGTCACCGGCTGGCCCGTGGGAACCGTGGTGCGCGGCCGCCGCGTCATGTGGGACAACGAAATCATCGGCCACGCCCATGGCCAGCCCATCCGTTTCACCGAAACCCTGAAAGGACCTCCATGACCGACACCTTCCGCGCCATCCTGGTCAGCAAGACCGAAACCGGCCAGAGCGCCGATCTGGTCACCCTCACCGACGCCGATCTGATGCCCGGCGACGTCACCGTCGACATCAGCCATTCCTCGGTCAACTACAAGGACGGCCTGGCGCTGACCGGCAAGGCGCCCATCATCCGCAAGTTCCCGCTGATCCCCGGTGTCGATTTCGCCGGCACCGTCAGCGTCTCGACCCACCCCTCCTGGAAACCGGGCGACAAGGTTATCCTTGGCGGCTGGGGCGTGGGCGAAAGCCATCACGGCGGCTTCGCCGGCCGCGCGCGCGTCTCCGGCGACTGGCTCGTCGCCCTGCCCAAGGGTTGGAGCCCGGCCGAAGCCATGGCGGTGGGCGTCGCCGGGTTCACCGCCATGCTCTGCGTGATGGCGCTGGAAGAGCAGGGGGTGAAGTCATCCGACGGCGACATCCTGGTGACGGGGGCGGCGGGCGGCGTCGGCACCACCTCGATCGTCATCCTGGCCGCGCTCGGCTACCGGGTCATCGCCTCGACCGGGCGCTTGGCGGAGGAGGGGTTCCTCAAAAGCCTCGGCGCCTCCCAGGTCATCCACCGCGACGAATTCAACACGCCCGTCAAGCCGCTGGCCAAGGCGCGCTTTGCCGGCGCCATCGATTCGGTGGGCTCGGTGACGCTCGCCAATGTCCTGTCGCAGATCAATCCGGAAGGGGCCGTCGCCGCCTGCGGCCTGGCCCAGGGCATGGATCTCCCAACCAGCGTCGCCCCCTTCATCCTGCGCGGCGTCCGCCTGATCGGCATCAATTCGGTGACGGCCCCACTCCCTCGCCGCAACGAAGCCTGGAGGCGCATCGCCCGCGACGTCGACCGCGCCAAGCTCAAATCCCTCACCACCCATGTCAAGCTCGAAGACGTGCCGCGCATCGGGGACGAGATCGTCGCAGGGCGCATCAGGGGCCGCGTCGTCGTCGATATCGCCTGATGCCGGATTGGACTGTCGTTCTCTTGGGCATCGCCATCGGCCTCGCGGTGGCGGCACCCTTGGGTCCGGTCAACCTGATCGTCATCCGCGCCACCATCAAATATGGTGCTGCCGTCGGCCTCGCGGCGGGCGCGGGCGCGGTGCTGGCCGACAGCGCCTTCGCCGCCGTCGCCGCCTATGGCGTCATGGCCGTCGGCCGCATCATTTCCCAATACGGTTTCCCGCTGCAGTTGGGCGGCGGCCTGCTGCTGGTCGTCATGGGCGTCCACACCGCGCGGAAGCATTGGCAACCGTCCGATTTGTCGGCAGCCGACGATCCGAAACCCCAGACCTATTGGCGCAAGGCCGCGACCACGTTTTTCCTCACCGCCACCAATCCCGGCGCCTTCTTCGGCATGCTTGGGTTGTTCGGCGCCTTGAGCTCCACCCTGAATCTCGGCCTCGCGCCCTATCGCTCGGCGATCGCGGTTGCCGCCGTGGCGTCCGGCGGCCTCATGTGGTGGATTTTCCTGACCGTTCTGGTCCACCGGCTCAAGTCGAAACTCACCCCGGCGGCCCTCGACCGGATCAACCGCTGGGCCGGCGTGCTGATCGCCGCCTTCGGCTTCGCCCTGCTGATCCCGCTGGTCTACTGACTACTGCTTGGTCTGCAAAAGGGTGAATTCCCCCGCCCTTATGCGCGCCGGCAGCCTTTCGCACATCACCGCCACCGGTTCCTCGCCATAGGTTGAGATCATGTCGGAGAGTGCGGCGAAAATCGCCGCCGTCGCCAGGCAGTCGGGGTCGATCCCGTCATACACGGCCTCCTCCCAGGCATCGAGGATGTAGCGCAGCGCCACATGCTTTTCCTCGCCCGAAAGCGCCACCGGCAAAGCCTTGTCATTGTGTTTCAGCATGTGCGTCTCAATCGTCCCACCGGCCTTCACCATAGCAAAGGGTGAAAGGCCAGGGACCGATTCCTTAAACGAAGGTTAATGAGGTCCGTCCAAACTGATTGAAAGCCCGAGCAGTCTCCGCGCCTCCGCAATGGCGTCGAGCACGCCCGGCGTGAACGCCCGCTGGCCAAGCTGGCTCGGGTCCGCCCATGCTACATTGGCCGCATCGCTGCCGGCCACGGCCTCGCCCCCCGTCCACAGGCCAGTGTAGCAGGCGATGACGAAATGCACCGCGAGGTCTCCCGCCTCGTCGCGCCGGATCACCTCGAACAGCCCCACCAGATGATCGAGCGCCGCCTCAACCCCGGTTTCCTCGCGCAATTCGCGGATCGCCGCATCCTTCACCGCCTCGCCCGATTCCACACTGCCGCCGGGCAGGCTCCAAAATCCGGCAAGCGGCGCCTTGCCCCGCTCGACAATCAGCACCCGGCCATCACGCCACACGCAGGCCGAAACGCCGAGCCGGGGAAAGAAAGAATCCATGCGCAGCCTTATAGCGTCCGAAAAAGCCCGGAGGAAACCCGCATACTCGCCCTTCCCCCCTCGCGGGGGAAGGTGGCGCGAAGCGCCGGATGAGGGGGCGGTTCCGCGAGTCAATCGCCCGACAGCACTCGCTGCGCCGCCCCCTCATCCGTCTCGCGCCAAGCGGCGCGATCCACCTTCCCCCGCGAGGGGGGAAGGGCAATCTCACTCCGCTTCGATCTTCCGCCCCATGCACAGCACCGGATTGATCTCGTAGCCCAGCTTCTCGTAAAACCCTCGCACCGCTTCGTTCTCCGCCCTGACCAGGATGTTGATCTTGGTCACGTCCTGCCAGGCGAGCCAGCTTTCCGCTTCGCGCACCGCCGCCTTGCCGAAACCACGGCCGCGAAACTCAGGTTCGACCGCGACATAATACAAGGCGCCGCGATGTCCGTCATGCCCCGCCATGACACTCGCCGCGAGCTTGCCCTCGCACTCCCCCACCAGCACCACCGAATTTTCAGCCCCGCGCGCCAGCGAAATGTCCTTGTACGGATCGTTCCACGGGCGCGTCAGTTCGCAAGCCCGCCACAGGGCGATCACCGCCTCGACGTCTTGATCCTCGATCTCGCGAAACTTGATCAATCGGGCAGCACCTTTCCGGGGTTGAGAATATTCAGCGGATCGAACAGCCGCTTCAACCCCCGCATCATGTCGAGTTCGACCGGCGACTTGATCGCCGTCATGCGATGGCGCTTGAGCCGGCCGATGCCGTGTTCGGCGCTGATCGACCCGCCGAACTTCATCACCACCTCGAACACCACGTCGTTCATCGCGTCCCATTGGCCGAGATAGGCGGGTTTGTCCATGCCCGGGGGCTGGCTCACATTGAAGTGAATATTGCCGTCGCCCAAATGCCCGAAGGCGATGACCCGGGCGCCCGGCATATAGGCCACGACCGCTGCTTCCGCCTCGCGCATGAATTTGGGAACGCTCGCCACCGGCACTGCCACGTCATGCTTCACCGAGCCGCCCTCGAATTTCTGCGATTCGGAAATGAGTTCCCGCGACCCCCACAAGTCCACCCGCTGCGCCTCCGACTGCGCGATCACCGCGTCGCTCGCCAGGCCCATTTCCATCGCGCGTTCGAGAATACGCGACAGCGCGTCCTCACCCGCATCGGACAGTTCGCACAGCACATACCACGGCGAAACCTCCGCCAGCGGATGGCGCACCGCCAAGTGGCGCGTGGTGAATTCCATGGCGATCTGCGGAATAAGCTCGAACGCCGTCACCCGGTTGCCGCTGCCGTCCCTCGCCAGCCCCAGCAATTCAACCGCGCACTGAGGATCGGGCACCGCGATGAACGCCGTCTCACGCATCTTGGGCTTGGGATAGAGTTTCAAGACGGCGCGCGTGATGATGCCGAGCGTTCCTTCGGCGCCGATGAACAGGTTCTTCAGATCGTACCCGGTATTGTCCTTGCGGAGATGCCGGAGGCCATTCCACACCTGGCCATCGGCCAGCACCACTTCGAGCCCGAGACAGAGATCGCGGGCACTGCCATAGGCCAGCACGTTGACGCCCCCCGCATTGGTCGAAAGATTGCCGCCGATCCGGCACGATCCTTCCGATGTGAGGCTGAGTGGAAAAAGCCGGTCCACCCGCTCCGCCGCCTCCTGCACGGTCTTGAGAATAACGCCGGCCTCGACCGTCATGGTGTTGCCCGCCTGATCGACATCGAGAATACGGTTCATGCGCTCGAGCGACAGCACCACCTCGTCGCCGCTCTGGTCCGGAATCTGTCCGCCGGCCAATCCGGTATTGCCCGATTGCGGCACGATCACGGTGCGCGTCTCATGCGCGATGGCAAGGATGCGCGACACCTCGTCCGTCGAAGCGGGACGCAACACCGCGGCCGATCGTCCGACATAGATGTCGCGCCATTCGCGGAGATACGGCTCCATTTCGCGCGGCTCGCGGATGGCGTGGCGGTCTCCCACCACGCTCACAAGCCGCGCCAGCGTGTCCGCCGAAAGCGTCGCCATCACGCCGTCTCGCGCGGGGCGGCGGCGCGCAGCAGCCGGTCATTGATCGCTTCGCCCAGCCCCTTGTGCGGAACGGGAGCGACCGCGATCACCTTGACCCCCGTCGCGTCGATCTCATGCAGCAGGCGGAACAGGCTCGCCGCCGCCTCGACCACATCGCCGTTGCGCGAAAGATTATACGGTCCCACATCGTGCAGGCCGAAACCGAGATAGACTTCGCCATCGCGCGGGCTGTCGGCATTGAGCCGCAATTGGGCGCTGGGCGCATAGTGGCTGGCAAGCTGCCCCGGCGCATGCGGACGCGCCGAATGGGACTCAACGGCAACCGGTCCGATGATGTTTTCGATGTCGGCCCGAGCAACACCTCCCGCCCGCAGCAGCCTCGGCGCGCCATCGAGAAAGCTCACCACCGCCGACTCGATCCCGACGCTGCACCGTCCGCCATCGAGAATGACTTTCACCTTGTCTCCGAGATGCCGCCGCACATGCTCCGCCGTGGTCGGGCTGACGCGACCGGAAGGATTGGCGCTCGGCGCCACCACCGGCCCGCCGAATTCCCTGAGCAGCCGCAGCGCCACATCATGGCGCGGCACCCGCAAGGCAAGGCTTGGCAGCCCCGACGAGGCGAGCAATGACACCGGACACTTCTTAGCCCGCGGCACCACGATGCTGAGCGGCCCCGGCCAGAACGCCCGCGCCAGCCCTTTCGCGTCCTCCGGAAAATCCGCCAGATCGTACGCCATCTCCGCGTCCGCCACATGCACGATCAGCGGATTGAAGGCCGGCCGTCCCTTGACCGCATAGACCAGCGCCACGGCCCGGTCGTTCGTAGCGTCCGCGCCGAGGCCGTACACCGTCTCGGTCGGAAACGCGACAAGCTCTCCCGCCCGGAGTGCCCGTGCGGCGGCGGCAATGTCGGTGCTGGACGTCATCGGGCCCAATCTATAGCAGAACATCGCCATGGCCACGCTTCTCTTCACCCACCCCGCGTCCCTCGACCACCACAATCCGCCAGGTCACCCCGAGCGCGTCGACCGCATCCGCGCCGTGACGCAAGCCCTGTCGGCCCCGGACTTCGCCACGCTCATTCGCCGCGAGGCGCCCCTCGGCCGCGACGAGGATATCCTGCTGGCCCACAGCGCGGCCCATCTCGCTCATATGCGCGCCTCATCGCCCCAGTCCGGTTTCAAATATCTCGATCCCGATACCTCGATGTCGCCCGGCACGCTGGACGCCGCCCTTCGCGCTGTGGGAGCCGCGACCGCCGCCGTCGACGCGGTGTTCGCAAGCGAGGCTCAAAACGCCTTCTGCGCCCTCCGCCCGCCGGGGCATCATGCCGAGACCAGTCGCGCCATGGGCTTCTGCCTGTTCAACCAGGCGGCGATCGCCGCTCTTCACGCCCGCGCCACTCACGGCGTAAGCCGCGTCGCCGTCGTCGATTTCGATGTCCATCACGGCAACGGCACGCAGGACATCTTCTGGTCCGACCCCCAACTCTTCTACGGCTCGACCCATCAGATGCCGCTTTATCCTGGCACCGGAGCAGCCCACGAAACCGGCGCCGGCAACATCTTCAACGCACCGCTGAGCGCCGGCGACGGCAGCGCCCCGTTCCGCGCCGCCATGACCACGCGCATCCTTCCCGCCCTGGAAAATTTCGCGCCCCAGCTCATCGTCATCTCGGCCGGCTTCGACGCCCACGCCCGCGATCCCCTGGGCGGTCTTCAGCTTGACGAATCCGATTTCGCCTGGATCACCCGCCGCCTCATGGACCTGGCCGCGAAACATTGCGGGGGCCGCGTTGTGTCCATTCTCGAAGGCGGCTATGACCTCGAAGCCCTGGCATCCTCGGCCGCCGCCCATGTGCGGACATTGATGGGAAAAGGATGAGATGACCGCTGACGACATCAAGACGCTCAGTTTCGAGAAAGCCCTGGCCGAACTCGAATTGATCGTCGACCGCCTCGAACAGGGCAAGGTCGATCTCGAACAGTCAATCGAGATCTATGCCCGCGGCGAAGCGCTGAAAAAGCATTGCGAGAGTCTTTTGAAACTGGCCGAGGCGCGGATCGAGAAAATCACGCTCCGCCCTGACGGCACGCCGTCGGGCACCGAACCCCTGGATGTCCCCTAGGCTCCGGCTCGACGAACTCCTCGTGGCGCGCGGGTTCTATCCCACCCGCTCACGCGCCAGCGACGCGATCCGCCTCGGCACCATCAGGATTGACGGAGAAGAGGCTGACAAGCCCGCGCGGAAATATGCAACCGACGCGGTGATCGAACCCGAGGATGCCGCCCGCCACTACGTCTCGCGCGCCGCCCTCAAGCTTCTTCACGGTCTCACGCATTTCGCCATCGATTGCAAGAACCGCAACGCCCTCGACATCGGCGCCTCGACCGGCGGCTTCACCCAGGTTCTGCTGGAGCAGGGTGCGGCCCATGTGACAGCGCTCGATGTCGGCCACGGCCAGCTCGCCGACGTAATCCGCAACGACCCCCGCGTCTCCGTTCTGGAAAATGTCAACGCCCGCGATCTGACAACGCTGCCGCAGGCCATCGACCTCATCGTCTGCGACGTCAGCTTCATCTCGCTGAAACTGGCGCTTCCTCCCGCGCTCTCGCTCGCCGCCAGCGGCGCCGATCTCGTGGCTCTCATCAAACCGCAATTCGAAGCGGGCCGCGACGCCATCGGCAAAGGCGGCCTCGTCACCGATCCGGAGATTCACACCCGCGTCTGCGAGGACATGTCAAACTTCATCGAAACCCAAGGCTGGACCGTCAACGGCATAACGCCATCGTCCATCGAAGGAGGAGACGGCAACCGCGAATTCCTCATCGCGGCAAGAAAGTAAGACCCTCATCCGCCCTTCCTTTTACTACCCCGCCCCCACATCGGTCTTGCCAAGCGCGCCGCGCGCGGGCACCGTTGCCTCAAACCGGGAGTTCACCATGTCCGCAACACTTGTCGAGGAAGTCCGGCGCCAGGGCTATGGCTTTCGCCAGACCCTGCTCTCCGCCGCCGAAGCCACACTTCTCACCGCCGAGCTGGAAAGCATTCTCGCCTCCGACAGCGCCGATCCCACCCGCGTCATCATGGAGAAAGACGGTGTCACGCCCCGCACCGTGGTCAATCCGCATCTCCACAACGAGGTCTTCGCCAGGCTGGTGCGCCATCCCTTGCTGGTCCAGGCCGCCGAGCAGATCCTGGGCGACCGGGTCTATGTCTTCCAGTCGGGCGTCAACTGCAAGGCGGCCTTCAACGGCGATACCTGGTTCTGGCACCAGGATTATCCGGCCTACCACCGCGACGATCACATCCCCGAGCCCCGCATGGTGAACTGCCTCATCTTCTTCGACGAGGTGAACGCCATGAACGGGCCGATGATGATGGTGCCGGGCTCGCAAGGGCTGACCGGCGACATGCCCGAGGCGAGCGACAAAGGCACCTCCTATGCGTTCCGCTACACCAGTCCCGAAGTCATCAAGGAGCAGGTGAAGGCCCTGGGCGTCGTCGCCCCCACCGGGCCCCCGGGCTCCGTCATCTTCATGAATGTCAACGTCCTCCACGGGTCCTCCGGCAATCTGTCGCCCTGGCCGCGCCGCATGATGACGCTCACCTACAACGCGTTTTCCAACAAGGCGACGAGCCCGAGCGTCCGCCCCCGCCACATCGTGGGCGAGGATCGCGACCTGCCGCCCATCGAGGCGCTGCCGGCGGATTGCCTATTGTCATTCGCCGCCGGGGCGCCGGCTTGAAAAGCCTGCCTTACGCCAGCGCGCGTCCGCTGTGGGGCGAACTCGATCTGGGCGCCATCACCCATAACCTGGCGCTGCTCCGCCAGAAGGCTGGGCGCCCGGTCAAGATCATCGCGCCCGTCAAGGCCAATGCTTATGGCCATGGCATGGAGGCCGTAAGTCTCCATCTGCAGAGCCTGGGCGTCGAGGCGCTGGCCACTGCCAATTGCCTGGACGCCATCGCGGCCAGGCGGGCCGGGGTCAAAATTCCGATCGTCATCTATGGCTCGCAACTGCCCGACGGCCACGGCGTGCTGCTCGATCACGGGCTGACCCCGACTGTCTATGGCCACGAGTCGCTGGCGGCGCTCGCCGCTTTGTCGGAAACGAGCCCGAAGCCCATCGCGGTTCACGTCAAGGTCGATTGCGGGTTGGGCCGCATCGGCATCCGCCTGGATGAAGCGCAAGCCTTCGTCCGCGAGGTTCTTGCCCATCGCAAGCTTCATCTGGAAGGCATCTACACCCACATTCCGTTTTCCAATGACGCGGGTGCTGCATGGTCGAAGCGGCGCCTCGCCGCCTTCAGCACCCTGGTGCGCGATATCGAAGCCGAACACGGGGTCCGCATTCCCTATGCGCAAGGCGGCGCCAGCTCGGTTCTGGCCAACGCGTTCAGCGATGCCCTCAACACGATTTCGCCCGGCCATCTCACTTTCGGATTGAGCCCGATCGATGGTCTCCGCGCGGAAACTCTCGGTTTCCGCAAGGCGCTGCGCAGCCTGAAGGCGCGGCTCATCCATATCGGCTCCCGCCGGGTGGGAGACGATCTTTATGGCACCGGCCCCGATGGAGCCCCCGCCGATGTCACCACCGGCGTCATCCTCTTCGGCATGGATAACGGCAATCGCCCCGCGGCTCCCGGCCGCAAAGCCTTCATGCTGTGCCGGGGCCAACTCTGCCCGGTGCTCGCCGTCTCGGCCGAATATACGGTGATCGACCTGAGCGGCGTCAGCGACCCGAAGCTCGGCGAAACCGTGACGATGATCGGCGAAGACAGCGGCGCCTCAATTGCCGTCGAGGATGTAGCCCTGGCCCAAGGCGCGCCGAGTGCCGCCTACTGGCAGGTCGCCCTCCGCAACGTGCCCTTCGCCGCCGTTTGAACTACCCGACCTGTCCCCGGTGCCGCAAAAAATGGTCCGCCAGCACCAGCGCCATCATCGCTTCACCGACCGGCACCGCCCTGATGCCGACGCACGGATCGTGCCGGCCCTTGACCTCGATATCGGCATCCTCGCCCGAAGCCGTCACGGTCTTCCGTGCACTGAGGATCGACGAGGTGGGCTTGACCGCAAAACGAACGACGATGTCCTGGCCGGATGAAATCCCGCCGAGGATTCCGCCCGCGTGGTTCGACAGGAATTCCGGCTTGCCGTGGCGCATGCGGATTTCGTCGGAATTCTCTTCCCCCGAAAGGGCGGCGGAGGAAAACCCGGCGCCAATCTCGACGCCCTTCACCGCATTGATGCTCATCATGGCCGACGCCAAATCCTGGTCGAGCTTGCCATAGACCGGCGCCCCCCAGCCTGCGGGCACCCCCGACGCCGTCACCTCGATCAAGGCGCCGCAGGACGAGCCCTTTTTCCGCACCCCGTCGAGATAGTCCTCGAAAAACGCCGCCGCCTTGGCGTCGGGCGTGAAGAACGGGTTCTTGTCGACCTCCGCCCAGTCCCAGCGCGTCGGATCGATTCTGTGCGGACCCATCTGCACCAAAGCCCCCCTGATGGAGACTCCCGGGATCACCTTCCGCGCCACCGCGCCCGCCGCCACGCGCGCCGCCGTCTCGCGCGCCGAGGAACGCCCGCCGCCCCGGTAGTCGCGCAATCCGTATTTCGCCTGATAGGTCCAGTCGGCATGGCCGGGGCGGAATTTGTCGCGGATCTCGCTGTAATCTTTCGAGCGCTGGTCCTCGTTCTCGATCATCAGCATGATCGGCGTACCGGTGGTGCGCGGTCCCTTGCTGCGCTCGTCCTCGAACACGCCGGAGAGAATCCTGACCGTATCGCTCTCGCGCCGCTGCGTGGTGAAGCGCGACTGG
>JANNSP010000093.1:0-6011 GCA_031402975.1 Hyphomicrobiales bacterium | reverse complement strand
GACATGTCCGATGGTCCAGTCGGTATAGTGCGACAGCGAGTTGACCGACTTGATCGACATCATCGGGCCTTCGAAGGTCGACATGCCGTAAAACGCGATGCTGATCACCATGAGCCGCAGCACCGGATCGGTGCGGAGCTTGTCCCAGGCGCCCGACAGCGTCATCAACCCGTTGATCATGCCGCCCCAGGAGGGCATCCACAGCATGATCGAGAACACCATGCCGAGCGTCTGCGCCCAGTCGGGCAGCGCCGTGTAGTGAAGGTGATGCGGGCCTGCCCAGATATAGAGGAAGATCAGCGACCAGAAATGGACGATCGACAGGCGGTAGGAATAGATCGGCCGATCGGCCCGCTTGGGCACGAAATAATACATCATGCCGAGGAAGCCCGCGGTCAGAAAGAAACCGACCGCGTTGTGGCCGTACCACCACTGGGTCAGCGCATCCTGGACTCCGGAGAACAGCGAATAGCTCTTGGAGCCGAGGAAGGACACCGGCACCGCGAGGTTGTTGACGACATGCAGGAGCGCGATGGTGACGATGAAGGACAGGTAGAACCAGTTGGCGACGAAGATGTGCGGTTCCTTGCGCTGCATGAGCGTGCCGAGGAACACCGCGAGATAGGCCACCCAGACCACGGTGAGCCACAGGTCGACATGCCATTCAGGCTCGGCATATTCGCGCGATTCGGTGATGCCGAGCACATAGCCGGACGCTGCCAGCACGATGAAAAGCTGGTAACCCCAGAACACGAACCAGGCGAGATTGCCGAGCGCCAGGCGGGTGCGGCAGGTCCGTTGCACGACATAGAAGCTGGTGGCCATCAGCGCGTTGCCGCCGAAAGCGAAGACAACCGCCGAGGTATGGAGTGGCCGCAAGCGGCCGAAGCTGGTCCATTGCAGATCGAGATTGAGAACCGGATAGGCGAGCTGGAAGGCGATCACGACGCCGACAAGAAATCCAACGACGCCCCAGAAAACAGTCGCGATGGCGCCGGCTCTCACCACTCCGTCGAAATACCCTGAACCGTCGACCGATACGGCGCCGCCATGGGGATAGTTCCGCGCCAGGTAGAAGATGCATGTGGCGGCGGCGATGAAACCGATCCAGGCGTGGATGGCGAAGCCCGTGTCCTTTGCCATGGCAGCCAGCAGCATCATGGAAATTGCGATCAGGATCATCAGCCCGATCCTTGCCATTTGTGCCTGTTCCGACATGTCAGCCCTCCATGTCCCTGCTGGCTAGAGCGGGATTCGTCATGGGACTTTGTAGAGGGGGGGAATGGACTGGGCATTGATCTGGATCAACGCCGCTTACCGGCCGGCGGCCCTATCAAACGAAAATGGGCAAGATAGCGGACGAAAACGGAGCGCCCACGCGGCGCAACGCCCTCGACCACATCGAACGCATGCACCGGATGCAGCTGTTGCTGTGCGACGCGCTCGAACGAATTGCCGATGGGCTGCCGCAGGATGTCGATCGCCGCCTCTGTCAGCAGGCGATGGATGCGCTACGCAACGACATTCCGCTGCACCACCTGGACGAGGAGCGCGGGTTGTTTCCCCTGATCGAGCGCCGCGCCGAACCCAATGACAACATCCAGCGCATTCTGGCCAAACTCTCGCTGGAACACAGGACCGACGAGGGCTATTCGGCCGACCTGATCGAGAGCCTCGAAACCCTGAGCGAGGGCCGCAAGCTCGGCAACCCGGACATGGTCGGTTATATGCTCCGTGGATTCTTTGAAAGCTATCGCCGCCACATCCAGTGGGAGGACACCGTCGTGCTGCCCATTGCCCGGGCACGGCTGACGGACACCGATCTCGAGGATCTGGGACGGACGATGGCGCGTCATCGCTCGATCGGCTCATCGTAGCCGCGCGGGGAAACGGTCAGCGCAGAGTGGTAGATCGCTCGATAAGCCTTCCCGGCACAACCCGGAGCGTTCCACCGGCGGAATTGTCCGACGCCATCATGGCCTTGAGCACCGCCATGGCTTCCCTCACCATCGCTTCGCCATCCTGGACCACGGTGGTGAGATCGTAGGACAGCCAGGACGCTTCCGGGACATTGTCAAAACCGGCGACAAGCACATCTTCCGGTATACGATGACCCGAATGGCGCAGCGCATCGAGGGCGCCGAGCGCCATCAGGTCGTTGGCGCAGAAGATCGCCTGCGGCACGGAACCTAGATCGATCAGGGACCGCACGGCGGCGAAACCGCCATCATAGTGATAGTTTCCGGCAACGACCGCGATATCGTCATGGCCGTGATGCCGCAGGCGGGTGCGGAAGCCGCGCAGGCGCTCGCCGCTGGCGTGGCTTCCCTTCGATCCGGCGACGAAGCCGAACGTCCTGGCTCCCCGCTTCACGAACAGGTCCGCGACGGCCGCGGCTCCCCCGGCGCTGTCGGAACACACCGACGTCACCCACTGGTTGTTGACCACCGTGTTGAACGAGATCGCCGGGATGCGGAGCGCCGCGAAAGCCTGCGCCGCTTCCACCGACAGCACCGGCAGGGCGCTGACGATGGCATCGACCCGGTAGCTCGCTAGCCGCGGCACGATGCCGTCGAGCGCATGGTCGCTGTCGACATGGACGAGCAGAACCTGATAGCCGGCGTGCTGCAGGGCCTTGGTGAATTCCTCCAGCGCCGAAGCGTAAAACGGATTGCTGGTGCCGCCGATAGCCACGGCGACGAGGTGCGACCGGTGCTTGAGCAGGATGCGCGGAATGAAGCTTGGGCTGTAGCCCAGTTTCTTCGCGGCCTTGAAAACCTTGGCGCTGGTTTCCTCGGAGACGCTTTTTCCTTCCGAGAAGGCGCGCGACACCGCCGATTGCGAGACTCCCGCCAGGCGGGCAACGTCTGTCGAAGAGGGATACCTGCGGTTTTGTTTCATCCGGCCTAGATGGTTTTCAGCATGCCGCCATCGATGAAATAGGTCGATCCGACGGAATAGCTGGCCCGCGCCGAACACAGGAACACAAAGAAATCGGCGATCTCCTCGGGCGTGGCGAAGCGGCCGATGGGGGCATTCTCCCTGGCGAGATTGTCAATATAGCCCTGCCAGTCGCCACCGCTATCCGCCGTGAGCTGTTTCGCCGTCTTGATCCAGTCGGGAGTCAGCACGAATCCCGGATTGACCGCGTTGACCCTGATATTGTCCTTGATGAATTCGGTGGCCATGGTTTTCGACAGCATCACGAGGGCCGCCTTGGTGACGTTGTAGATGGGTTCGTACCACAAAGGCTGGGCGGCGCAGATCGAGGCATTGTTGAGGATGACGCCGCCGCCCCGCCGCCGCATCGAGGGCACCAGGCCACGCGCCAAGCGCACCGCCGCCATGACATGGATATCCCAGTAATACTGCCACTTGTCGTCGGGGGCCTCCATGATCGTCTCGTTGCTGCCGGTGCCGGCGTTGTTGACCAGAATATCGGCGCCGCCGAATTCCTTCTCGATCCGAGCGACAAGCGCCGCCACGCCCTCGGACGTGGCCACATCGCAGGCGACGCCGATGCTGCGCCCGCCGATCTCCGTTTGCGCCTGTTTCAGCCGCTCGGCATTGCGCGCCGCGATGACGACATGGGCGCCTTCGGCGGCCAAGCCCTTGGCGACGGCGAGGCCGATGCCGATGCTGCCGCCGCTGATCACCGCCACCTTGTCGCGCAGGCCCAGATCCATGAAACGCTTTCTCCTTCGGATTACTTGACGATCGGAATCTTGGAACGATCGATGGTGATGGCGACTGCGGCAATCAGCACCGCCCCGAACACGATGTTCTGAGCGAAGATGTTGACGCCGAGAAACGTCATGCCGATCCGCACCACCGAGATGATCAGCGCCCCCACGAGGGTGCGCCAGATGCTGCCGACGCCGCCGGTGATCGCGGTGCCGCCGACAACGACAGCGGCGATCGACGGCAGCAGCATTTCAGCGGCCAGCGTCGGCGATCCGCTGGCCAGGCGCCCGGCGAGGATCACTCCCGCCAGCGCGGCAAAGCCCGCCGACAGCACATAGGCAAAGACTTTCTGGCGATCGACCTTGACGCCCGACGCATAGGCCGCGGGCTCGCCCGCGCCGATTGCCGCACTGTAGCGGCCAAAGCGCGTATGGGCCTGCAGCATGTGAGCTACCACCAGCACGATCAGTCCGACGACGATGACATTGGGAATGCCGAGGGCATTTCCGGTGATCCAGGTCTGATAGCCGCGCTCGCTGTCCTCAAGCGTGATCGAACGCTCCCTGGAGGTGACAAGTGCTGTACTGGAGAGGACGCCGCCCATGGCGAGGGTGGCGATAAAGGACGGGATTTTGAGCTTCACATGGGCGAGGCCCGAGAGCAGCCCCGCGAGTGCGCCCACGTCGACCGCCAGCACGAATGAGGCGTAACCCAGCCGCGCGATGGTGAGCGCCACGATGACGCTGGCCAGCGAGGCCATGGACTGCAGCGACAGATCGATGCCACCCAGCATGATGACGAAGGTGACGCCGGTCGCCAGGATGAAGAGTACCGCCGTGTCACTGGCGAGCTGCAGCAGCGTCTCGGGCTGAAGAAAGACCGGCTGCAGCACGCCCACAACGGCGACAAGAATGATCAAAGTGGCGAGCGGCAACCATTGCCGCAATCCGTCGGAGCCAAACTGCTTGATCATCTCCCGCATCGCCTAGACCATGTGTCCGATGAGATCGACCTGGCGCGGCTTATGGCCGGGCTTTGCTTCGGTCCTGAACGTGATCTTGCCGTCGCGCATCACCAAGACAGTGTGGCTGAGGCCGATGGTCTCCTCCAGCGTATCGGAGGTCAGGATGACCGACACGCCCTCGGCAGTGACGGCGCGCACCAGTTCATAGACTTCCTCCTTGGCGCCAACATCGAGGCCGCGGGTCGGATGATCGAGGATCAGGATGCGCGCCTTGGCGTTCAGCCATTTCGCCAGGACGACCTTCTGCTGGTTTCCGCCCGACAGATTGAGGCACAGCGTATTGATGCTGGGGGTGCGCACATTGAGCCGGTCGACCCAGGTTTTCGCCAGCCGGCGCTCCTCGCTCGAATCGATCAAGCCAAAGCGCGTGAGGTTCGCCAGATCGGCCAGCGTGATATTGGCGGCGACGGGGAGAAACAGCACGAGGCCTTCGACCCGGCGGTCGCGCGGGATATAACCGATGCCGGCATCGACCGCTTCGGCGGGATTGGTAAAGCGCATCTCGCGGCCGCCGATGAGAAGCCGCCCGCTGCTCTGTGGCGCGAAGCCCGAGAGTGTGCGGGTCAGTTCCTCCCGCCCCGAGCCGATGACCCCGGCTATCCCCAGGATTTCTCCGGCATGGAGCTTGAAACTGACGTCGCTGTAGGCATGACCCAGCGACAGACCCTCGGCTTCCAGCACGATGGCCTCGCCGTAGTCCTTCTGCAGGGGCTCGCGATAATATTCCGCCTGCAGGCTGCGCCCGACCATCAAGTGATGCAGCTTGGTGACATCGGCGTCCGCCGCCATCAGATCGGCGACGACCGCGCCATCCTTCATCACGTAAATCCGGTCGGACAGTTCGAGAACCTCGTCGAGGCGGTGCGACACGAAGATGAAGGACGCGCGCGATTTCAGCGCCCGCACCCGCGCGAAGAGAATTTCTATCTCGGCCTGTTCGAGCACGGATGTGGGCTCATCCAGGAGGATGACGAGATGGCCAGCCGCTTTTTCCTCAAGCGTCAGCGCCTTGGCGAGTTCGACCATCTGGCGCGCGGCGAAATCGAGATCATCGGCGCGCATGCGGGGATCGACGTCGACCTCGACTTTCACCAACTGGCGCTGGGCCGCGGCATAAAGCTTCTTCCAGTCGACGATACCGAACCGGGTGAACTGCGCCTCGTTGCCGAGATAGATGTTTTCGCCGACCGTCATGTTGGTGAGCAGCGACTGTTCCTGGAACACCATGCCGATGCCTTTGCTGTTGGCATCCGCCGCATTGGCCAGCTTCGTGGGCTTTCCGGCGATCCGGATTTCGCCCGAG
>JANNSP010000092.1:0-30714 GCA_031402975.1 Hyphomicrobiales bacterium | reverse complement strand
CTGATCAAAATCCTTTCCGGAGCGATCGATGCCGAACCCGGTGGCGAAGTTCTCATCGACGGGAAACTTGTGAGCCTCCATACGCCACAAGATGCCGAGCGTGCCGAGATTGTCACCGTCTACCAGGAATTCAGCCTGTTTCCGGAACTCTCGGTCACCGAAAACCTGTTCTTCAGCGAACTCCACAAGATGAAGGTGCCGATCTCGTGGAGCAGCCTCCACCGCAAGGCCGAACAACTGCTTGCCGACATGGACGTGCATCTCCCAGTCCGCCAGCGCGTTTCGGCGCTCAGCGTCGCCGACCGCCAGATGGTCGAGATCGCCAAGGCGCTGCATCGCCGCGCCCGCATCATGATTCTCGACGAGCCGACGGCGGTGCTGGGCGGCAAGGATGTTGACCGGCTGATTGCCATGGTGCTGCAACTCAAGGCGCGCGGCGTCGCGGTGATTTTCATATCGCACCGGCTCAATGAGATTTTCGGCCTGGCCGACAGCTATCTGGTGCTGCGGGACGGCAGGCAGATCGCCGCGGGACCGATCACCGAAACGTCCCCCGACGACCTCGTGCGCAAGATGGTGGGGCGTGACATTGCCCGCGCTGCCAACGCAGGAGGGCATGGCGATCACACGGTCGAACTGCTGCGCGTCGAGGGCCTCACGCGGACCGGGATACTGAGCAATATCAGTTTTACACTGCGCCAGGGCGAAGTGGTCGGTATTGCCGGGCTGCGGGGCGCCGGACGCTCGGAAGTTGTCCGCGCGATCTTTGGCGCCGATCCGATCGACGCCGGCCGGATTTTCATCGATGGCCGCGAGACCACGGTCTCCTCTCCCAAGGTTGCAATCGCCAACGGCCTTGGCCTGGTGCCGGAGGACCGCGGCACGGAAGGGCTGTTCAAGAACCTCTCGGCATTGCAGAACATTTTCATGGCTTCGACCCGCAAGGGCCTGATTGACCACAAACGGGAGAAAGCCAAGGCGCGCGATCACGTCGCGGCGCTGAAAGTCAAATTGCCCAGCCTTGCCACTCTCGTCGGACGCCTGTCGGGCGGCAACCAGCAGAAGATCGTGCTGGCGAAATGGCTGGAAGCGGGAACCCGCATCCTTCTGCTCGATGAACCGACCCGCGGCATCGATGTTGCGAGCAAAGCCCAGATCTACGCGCTGGTCCGCGAACTTTGCGAGCGCGGCATGGGCATCATCCTGATTTCATCGGAGCTGCCGGAAGTGATCCAGAACAGCAACCGCATTCTGGTGATGTATCGCGGCACCATCGCCGCCGAACTCGATCGCTCGGAAGCCACCGAGGAGAAAATCATTTCATATGCCGTGGGAGCAAACGCATGAACAGCCAAACCCGCTCGGCTGACCCGGGTGATACATTACTCGGCGGCTCGCCGGTATTCGCCCAGGTCTGGCGCGACTACAAGGTCATCCTCGTATTGCTTGTCTTGATGCTGGTCGCCACGACGGTGCTGGCGCCGGTGTTCTTCAATCCGCAAAACCTCATCAACGTGGCGCGGCAGGCGTCGATCACCGGCGTCGTCGCCGTCGGCATGACCTTCGTCATCCTGACCGCCGGTATCGATCTGTCGGTGGGTGCCATCCTGGCGTTGGTCGGTGTCGTGTTGTCGATGCTGATCAAGGCCGATGTCAGCGTGTTTCTGGCATTGCCCGCGGCATTGCTGGTCGGCATGACCTGCGGCGTGGTGAACGGCGTGGGCAGCACCTTCTTCGGCATCCAGCCTTTCATCATGACGCTTGCCACCATGGCGATCTGCAGCGGCGTCGGACTGCTCCTGTCGAACGGAACACCCATCCAGATCGCCAAGGAAGCCGCCGACAGCGCGTTGTTGGGCTTTCTGGGGAACGGCAATATCGCCGGTGTTCCGGGCCCGGTCATCGTCTTCGCCATCGTTGCGGTGGCGGCGACCTTCGTGCTGCGTTACGTGCCGTTCGGACGCTTCGTCTATGGCATCGGCGGCGGAGTCGAGGCGGCGCGGCTGTCGGGCGTGCCCACCGCGCGCATCCTCATCATGGTCTACGCCATCAGCGGCGTCTGCGCGGCGATCGCCGGCATCATCACGACAAGCCGGCTGTTCGTCGGGCACCCAACCGCCGGCAGCTTCATCATGCTCGACAGCATCGCCGCTGTCGTGATCGGCGGCACCAGCCTGATGGGCGGCCGAGGCAGCGTGATCGGCACGGTGGCCGGCGTGTTTCTTCTGGCCATGGTGGCAAACCTGCTGAACCTTCTCGGAGTGTCGCCTTTCAACCAGCAGATCGCCAAGGGCGCCATCATCATTCTAGCGGTGCTGTTCACCGCCCATGGTCTGCGCCATCGCATCGTCCAACAGTGGAATGCACTTTGACGGAAGGAAAAGTTTATTTTCTAGATTTTCTACTTCTTGTTATTGACTGTAAAAAGTCGGTAATATAATGTGTAAATGTCAACTTCTCAATGGGAGAAAGCTTATGAAAACCTCGACTTTACGGCGTGGACTGCTGCTTTCGGCCGCATTCGCCCTGCTCAGCCTGGTGCCGGCGGATTTCGCCCGCGCCGAAGCGATCGATATGGGACCTTTCTGCGGCGCCGAATGCAAGGAAGCCCTGACCCTCAAGGCCGATCCGGCCAGCATCAAAGGCAAGGTCGGCGTCGCCATCGCCTCCCTTACATTCCCCTATGGCGCCGCCCTCAAGGCCCGCACCGAGGATGCCGCCGCCAAGTATTTTCCCGGCATTGAACTGATCGTAGGCGATGGCCAGAACGATCCCAGCGTACAGACCACGCTGGTCGACAATTTCATCTCGCAAGGCGTCGATGTGATCATCATCAACGCGGTCGAGAAGGACGCTCTCGCTCCGGCCGTCAAGCGCGCCATGGATGCCGGCATCAAGGTGATCGAGGTCGACCGCACGGTCAGCACGCCGGTGACCACCACCATCAAGGCCAACGACTACGATATCGGCTTCAATGCCGGAAAGCGCATGATCGAGGTACTGGGCGGCAAGGGCACTGTTGTCGAGCTTCAGGGCGCAGCGGCGGCTTCCCCAACGATCGACCGCCACCAGGGCTTCATGGATGCCATCAAGGACTCGCCGGACATCAAGGTGATCGCCGAAAACTATGCCGACTATGACCAGGCCAAGGGTCTGCAGGTGATGGAGGACTTCCTCCAGCGCTTCCCGGCCGGCGAGATCAACGCCGTCTTCACCCATGCCGACATCATGACCTTCGGCGCGATACAGGCGATTGAAGCCGCGGGCCGCCAGAACGAGATCAAGATCGTCAGCATCGACGGCGAGAACGCCGCGATCGATCAGATCGCCGAAGGCAAGATGGACTCAAGTGTCATCTACCCGGTGGTGGCCCCGATGGGCGTCGTCGCCGCCGCCAAGGCGATCGCCGGCGAACCGATGCCGGAATTCATCAAGCTCGATGCCCCGACCGTCACCAAGGAAAACGCGGCCGAGTTCAAGGGCAAGAGCTTCTAACAAGCCAAGGTAGCAATGGGAGAATCGGCAATGGCAATGAAGCTGTCGTTTAACACCTGGCCTTATTCCAGCTTTCCGGTCTGGCTTCCGGCCTATACGCTGGAAGAGACCATCAAGCGGATCAAGAAGATCGGTTATGACGGCATCGAGATCGGAGCGGCAAGTCCGCATTGCTACCCGCCGACGCTCAGCAAGCAGCGCCGCAAGGACATCGGCAAGATGCTCAAGGACTACGATCTCGAACTGTCCAGCATGCTGCCGGCATTGAGCGGCGGACCGGGCCACAATGTCTGTTCTCCCATCCCCGAGGAACGCCGCTTCACCATCGAGCACTTCAAGGAACTGGCCCAGTTGCTTTCCGACTGGGGCGGCAAGACGCTTCTCTACATTCCTGGATGGGTCGTGTTCGGCACGACCCATCGCCAGGCCTGGCAGTGGAGCATTGACGCTCTCAAAGAGATTGCCCCTGTTGCCGCCAATGTCGGCGTGCAGCTGGCGATCGAGCCCACCTCCTTTGACAGCAATCTGGTCGATCGTTGCGACGACGCCATCATGCTGATGGAGGATGCCGGCGAACCGAATGTCAAACTGATGTTCGACACGTTCCATGTTCTCTACCGCAAGGAAGTGAGTTCGGACTATGTCTACAAGATGGGCAAGAACCTCGCCCATGTGCACATCTCGGACGAGCGGCGGCTGCCGCCCGGCCAGGCCCGCGGTGACTTCCATTCGGTCATCGATGCGCTGAAGGACATCGGCTATGACGGTTATCTGGCGATGGAACTCGGCTTTGACCGCCGCGATATCGAACCCGACACAGTGGCAAAGCAGGCGTTCGACTATCTGAAGCCACTGGTCGATGCCGCCAACGCCCGCTAGGAACATCAGCCATATTTCCAGGGGACAGAATGAGCATGGCGAGCGAGCGGTATTTCATTGAAGCCGGCGATGTCGAGACATTGGGTTTCGACTGGGGCACGATCTCGATCACCGTGTCGCCCCAGGCGAGCGGCGCCAAGGCCTTCAGCGCCGGCATCGTGGTCATGCAGCCGAAAGGCGGGCACTCACGCCATAATCATCCGGGTGCTGAGGAAATCATCCATGTGATCTCCGGCCGGGGCGAGCAGATGGTGGAGGACGAGCAGGGCAATCCGGTCGTCCGCCAGGTCGGTCCCGGCTGCTCGATCTACGTTCCCGCCAGCCGATTTCACTATACGATCAATACGGGCTCGGAGCCGATGACCGTCTATGTCGTCTATTCGCCGGCGGGACCCGAGGAATTCCTGAAAACCCTGCCCGGTCTGCAGGTTACCCCGCCCCGGCGCTGACCATGGCGGTGGTCGTCCTCATCGGAACTCTCGACACCAAGGGCGAGGAATATGCCTTTGTCCAGCGCGTGATCGAGGCGCATGGCTGCACGACTTTGGTAGTCGATACCGGCATTTCGCCCGCTTCGGGCTGCCAGGCCGATATCGGTCCGGACAAGGTCGCGGCGGCGGGCGGAGCGGATATCCAGTCGCTACGCTCCGCCAATGATCGTGGCAAGGCCATGGACGTCATGGCGCGTGGCGCGGCGGAAACGGCGCGGGACCTCTACCGGGCGGGGAAACTCGATGCGGTGATGGCGCTGGGTGGCTCGGGGGGAACCTCGATTGCAACGGCCGCCATGCGGGCACTGCCCGTGGGCGTGCCCAAGCTCATGGTCTCGACGGTCGCGGCGGGCGATGTTTCCTCCTATGTCGGAACATCGGACATCATGATGCTCTATCCGGTCATCGACATTGCAGGCCTCAACATCATATCCGAGCGCGTCCTGACCAATGCGGCGGTGGCGGTGGCCGCAATGGCCAAGGCCGGGTCGATGGCGGGGCTGGTCAAGGCCACGCGTCTGGTGGTGGCCATCACCATGTTCGGCGTGACAACGCCGGCGGCCACCGTGGCGCGGACCTGGCTTGAAGATGCCGGCTACGAGGTGCTGGTCTTCTCCGCCAATGGCGCAGGCGGCAGGGCCATGGAGGCGCTGATGAGCGATGGCGTCATCCAGGGCGTGCTCGATCTTACAACCACGGAACTGGCCGACGAGTTAGTCGGCGGTATACTCTCCGCCGGTCCCAACCGTCTCGAAGCCGCGGGTGCGTTGGGCCTGCCCCAGGTCGTATCTCTCGGCGCGCTCGACATGGTGAATTTCGGCGCCATCGGCACCGTGCCGGAGAAATTCCGGGACCGCCGGTTCTATCGCCACAACCCGCATGTGACGCTGATGCGGACGACGCCCGAGGAATGTTCGGAACTGGGCGCGATGCTGGCGCGGAAACTCAATCGCGCCAAGGGTCCGGTCGCGGTCTTCGTGCCGCTGCGCGGCACCTCGTCGATTTCGATTGAAGGGGGTGTCTTTCACCATGCCAAGGCCGACCGGGCGCTGTTCGCCGGTCTCAAGGACACTCTCGATCCGGCCGTTGCCTGTGTCATCAACGATGCCGCCATCAACGACAAGGATTTCGCTCTCGCCATGGCGCGGGAGCTCGATCGCCTCATGAAGAAGGATGCAAAAAAATGAGCAACAGACAAGACATCATGTCGGGATTTCGCGCCCAGGTCGCCAAGGGCATTCCGATCGTTGGCGCTGGCGCTGGCACCGGCATTTCGGCGAAATCGGCGGAGATGGGCGGCGCCGATCTCATCATCATCTACAATTCCGGCCGCTTCCGCATGGCCGGGCGCGGCTCGATCGCCGGTCTGATGCCTTACGGCGATGCCAACCAGATCGTCGTCGAAATGGCGCGCGATGTCATTCCCGTGGTCAAGAAAGTGCCGGTCATCGCCGGAGTGTGCGGCACCGATCCGTTCCGCAACATGCCGCGTTTCCTGAAGGAACTGAAGGAGCTCGGCTTCCGGGGCGTGCAGAACTTTCCGACTGTCGGTCTGTTCGAGGGCCGCATCCGCGCCAATATGGAAGAGACGGGCATGGGCTACGACAAGGAAGTGGAGATGATCCATCTCGCCGCCGAGATGGATCTGCTCACCACGCCTTATGTATTCAACGAAGCCGAAGCTGTGACCATGGCGAAAGCCGGCGCCGACATCATCGTCGCCCATGTCGGCACCACTCTCTCCGGCACCATCGGCGCCAAGGATGTGATGAGCCTCGACGAAGCGGTCATGCAGGTGAACGCCATGCTCGAGGCGGCGAAGAAAACCAATCCCGATGTGCTGGTCATCTGTCACGGAGGGCCAATCGCCAGCCCCGAGGACACGCAATATGTTCTCAAGCATGTGCCGGCCCTTGCCGGTTTCTACGGCGCCTCGAGCATGGAACGGCTCCCCGTCGAAATCGCCATTGCCGAGAACGCCAGGCGATTCAAGTCGCTCAAGATCGGTTAGTGCTGGATTCGGTCATGTCAGAATCTGCTTCCCCTATGCCGCCGCTCATGTTCTTCAACCGTCATCAGGCGGGTGTGGTCGATGCCATGGCGGCACGCATCGTGCCGAGCGAGGAGGGCAGTCCGGGCGCCAGCGAGGCCCAGGCCATCGTCTATATCGACCGGGCGCTGGCCGGCTATTTCGCCTCTCTCCAGGTGCTTTACCGGGAAGGCATCGACCGGGTCGAGGCGATGAGCGTGGCGAGCTACGGCAAGCCGTTTGTCGCGTTGGACAGCAGCCAGCAGGATAGCCTGTTGCAGGCAATGGTTGATGGGCCGCCGAAAACGGCCGAATTTTTCGCGGTGGTTTACGAGCACACGATCGAAGGCACCTTCGGCGATCCGCTTTATGGCGGCAATGCCAATGCGGTGGGCTGGAAGCTCATCGGCTTTCCCGGCGCGCAATGGGGTTATACGCCGGCCCAGATGGCCAAAGGGTTCGATGCGCGGTCGATCCCCATCGTGACGCTTGCCGATGTCGGGAGGCTCAAATGAAACCTGCGATCGATGCCATCGTCGTGGGACTTGGAGCCGCAGGGGGCCTCATCGCCGCCGAACTGGCGCGCGCTGGCCAACGGGTCGTCGCTCTCGAGAAGGGGGCGTTCTACAAGCCCGGTGACTTCGACAGCAAATTTGACGAGATCCGCTATTATTGCCGGAGCGCCATCGTGCCGCGCATGGCGACCGATCCGGTGACCTGGCGGGCTGGGGAAAACCAGGACGCGCTGATCTTGCCCTGGGCGTCGAACGCCATCGGGCTTGGCAATCCGTTCGAGATTCCCCCCTCGATCGGCACCGGCGGCGGCACCATGCACTGGGGTGCTGCGTCCTTCCGATTCCGCGAGGCGGATTTCCGCATGCGGAGCGCGATCGACAAGCGGTTCGGCACATCGGCGCTGCCCGAAGGCAACACCCTCGTCGATTGGCCGATCAGCTATGCCGAACTCGAACCCTATTACGACCGGTTCGAATGGGAACTCGGCGTTGCCGGTCTTCCCGGCAATGTCAAAAGCGAAATCCTGCCCGGCGGCAATCCCTTCGAGGCGCCGCGGTCGCGCGGTTATCCGATGCCGCCGCTGCCGCGCCATTCGACGGAAAAGAGTTTCGCCGGTGCATGCCGCAAGCTCGGCTTCCATCCGTTTCCAACCCCCGTCGCCATTGCCACGGTGCCGTACAAAGGCAGGCCACCTTGCACCAATTGCGGCTTCTGTCACGGCTATCCGTGTCATACGGGATCGAAAATTACCACCCATGAGATCATCGAGGCGGCGGTGGCGGAGACCGGCAATCTCGACGTCAGGCCTCATGCTCGGGTGTTTGCGGTCGATCGCGGCAAGGACGGCGGGGTGAAAGGAGTCAGCTATTTCGAGCGCGACGGAAAGGTGGTCAGTCTCGAAGCGCCGGTGGTGATCCTCGCCGCCTATGCCTTCGAGAACGCGCGCCTGCTCCTGGTCTCGGGCATCAACGGCAATGGCCACGTCGGCAAGCACCTGATGCTGCACAATTACGGCTGGTTCAACGGCCTGATGCCGGAGCCCACCAACCCGTTCATGGGATCGCTGCAGGCAAGTTCGGTGATCGACGATTATTCTTCCGAGCTCATTCCCGACAACGACCAGGGAGTGTTATGGGGCTCCCCTATCAATACCTGGACTGGCGATCTTCAGCCGATTGAAGTCATCCATGGCCTGCCGCCCCATGTGCCGAAATGGGGTCTCGGCTTCAAGCACTGGATCGCCGAGAATTATCTCAAGCTCACCCGATTCTATTCGCAGCATTCATCCCTGCCGAGCCACGCCGCCTATTGCGATCTCGATCCCGTGGTGAAAGATCTCTTCGGCCAGCCGGCGCTCCGCATCACTCATGACTGGACCGACTATGATCGCCGCTCTGTCGAGTATTTCATGGGCGTGAAGCGCTCGATCGCCAGGGAAATGGGAGTTGTCGATCACTGGGAAGATTCGCCCACACCACATTATCACGTGACCGTCCATGATGCCGGCGTCCATCGCATGGGAGACGATCCGAAAACCTCGGTCACATCGAAGTTTGGCGAGGTCCATGAATGCCGCGGACTATATGCGGCGGGAGGGGGTCAGTTCCCGACTTTGGCAGCTTACAATCCGACCGAAACGATCATGGCAATGGCCTATCTCACTTCCGATAAGATCTTAGGACGGGTTTGAGATCGCGATTGTGGAGGGGTCGCAGGATGGTGCCCGCTACCGGCATTCGCCTTCGACAACAGTCACCAGGTTCGTCGAAGACCGGATGGAAGCGCCCTTGGCCTTGGCAAACTGCCCAAGTCCTTGTTAAGTCACAACCGCGTCGATACTACGGAACCGTCTCGCTTGATCCCACACGAGTTGGTCGCGACACGGTCCGCATCACCGAGGAAGTCGTCGCTCATCTGGTGGAGTTGACAACTTGACGCGGCCCGGCGGCAAGCCGGTCGCGCTGCACACAATTGTCATGCTGCCGCAGTCGCAGCGTTCCACGTCGCCATTGCCGCAGTCCTGCGGCGAGGACCCGGGTTCGCTTGTGCCCTTCCTCCCCGTGCCGGAGGGATGTCAGCTGTCTGGCTCGGCGGGTAGCAGATGGCGGACGGCCAGCACGCAGAGCAGGATGGTCAGTGCAAGGACGATCGTGACCAGGGCGTTGATATCGGGCGTAAAGCCGAGGCGCATCATGGCCCACAGGCGGATGGGCAGAGTGCTGTCGGTGCCGGTGACCAGAAGGGTGATCAGCGTTTCATCGAAAGACAGCGCGAAACTCAGGATGCCGGCGCCAATCAACGTGCTGCGGAGGTTGGGCAACACAATGTGGATGAAGGTCTGCCAGGCCGACGCGCCAAGATCGGCCGACGCTTCGATCATGTCGGGTCCCATCGATTGCAGGCGGACCACGATGGTGCGATAGGCCAAGGCCTGAACGAACACCGTATGTCCCACGATGACGGTCAGCAGCGAGCGCGGGATGCCGGTTTCGCGGAAAAAGATCAGGAGCGACAGGCCGGTGATCATCGGCGGCATCAGGAACGGCAGGAACAGCGCGAACTGCATCGCCTCGCGGGCGGGCGACCTGCCGCCGCAATAATGCAGCGCCAGAAGAGTGCCGCAGACCAGCGCCAGGAGCGTCGCCGAAAAACCTACGATCAGGGTGTTGGCGAAAGCTTCGAGGATGCCTGCGTTTTGCGCCAGGGCCAGGTAGGAGGACAGTGACGGATCGTGCCATTCAACGTCGCCATGCGAAACCGTGAAGAACGACGAGGCGATGGGGATGAGCAGGGGGCCGTACAGCAGCAGAAAAACCAGCGCCGTCACGGCCGACAGGAGGGCGATGGCGAGGTTCGACAGCCGCATCATGCGTGGCGGCGCTCCAGCCGGCCGCCGAGTGCTATGACGGCGATCACCACCACGGCCAGAATGACCGCGAGTGCCGCGCCGAAGGGCCAGTTGAAGGCCGTGCCGAACTGGCTGTAGACGATCCGCCCGAAGGTGAATCCGTTCTGGCCGCCCACCATTTGCGGGGTCAGGAAATCGCCGATCGCCAGCACGAACACGAAGGTCGCCGCAGTGACGATGCCAGGCAGGCTGAGGGGCAGGACAATGCGCGCGAAGGTCTGCAGGTTCGAGGCGCCAAGATCGCTCGAGGCTTCGATATAACTTGAAGGGATGCGCTCGAGCGACAGGAAGATCGGCAATATGGCGAAGGGGATGAGCAGAACCGTGAGCGTCAGCAGCACGGCGTTGAGATTGAACACGAAGAGCGTGAGCGGTTCGCCGATCACACCCGTCCACAGCAGGAAGCGGTTGAGAAACCCGTTGCCGCCGAGGATGCTCCGGATGGCGTAGATCTTGATGATGTAGCTCATCAGAAGTGGAACCAGCACCATGAGGAGCAGGAAATAGCGGCGGCGGCCTTTCATCTGGGCGAGGAGGAAGGCCACCGGAAAGCCGATGGCGGTCGCCAGGGCGGCAACGGCCAGGCAGAGCAGGCAGGTCTGCCACAGCACCGGCAGGAAGATCGCGCCGGTGAAGAAGCGCTGGTAGTTCGACAGGCTAAAGCCCGCGACGATCTGCCCGTCCGCCATGGTGAAGACGCTGTAGGCTAGAAAGCTCAGCAACGGCGCGCCGATGAAAATCAGCGGCAGGCCATAGGCGAAGACCGCCAGCAGGCGCGGCGCGGGACCCGACCGTGCGCTGCCGGCAAAAATCATCGTCTCACGCGTCTAGGGCTGCGCCTTGATCTCGTTCCACAGATCGGAGCGCTTGGTCGGGTCTTCGACGAAGTCGAGCCAGACCAGCTTGTCGTTGGCGCCGGCGCTGCCGGTCTCGACGACTGTATTGCCGAAGCCGGTGCGCTCCGAGAGCTGCTGCCCGATCTTTTTCTGCAGGAGAAAATTGACCCAGGCTTCGGCCAGATCGACGTCCTGAACGCCGGAGGTCAGCGCCCAGGTGTCAAGCCAGGCGAGAGCGCCTTCCTTCGGATTGACATATTCGATATTGGCGCCGGCATCCTTCATGGCCTTGACCTGTTGCTGGCCGTAATTGGCCCAGATCAACGCCACGTCGTTGCTCTTGTAGAGTTGCAGCGCCTCGTCGGGCGTGGTGTAGAAGCTCAGCACGTTGCGCTTCATCGCGGCGAGCTTGTCCTTGATCTTCGCCATGTCCTCGGCCGAGAGGTGGAACGGGTCGGCAATTCCCAAAGTGAGCGCGGTGAAGGAAAAATTGTGCTCGCCATTGTCGTAGGCGAGAATTTTCCCCTTGTATTTCTCGTCCCAGAACGCCTCGAAACTATCGGGCGGGGGATTGACCTTGTCCTTGTCGTAGATGATGCCGATCGCGTCGAAGCAGAACGGGATCGCATGCGCCTTGCCGTCGCGCATCACGCCCTTGACGGCTGCGAGGTCGCGGAAACGCGGCAGGACGTCCTTCTGGTTTGGCAGTTTGGCCAGATCGTGCGGCGTGGTGAGGCCGCCATCGATATAACGCCGGAGTTGCGCCGTGTTGACCGCGAAGACGTCGAAATCCTTGCCCTCGCTGCCCTTGATCTTGGCCCAGATCTCGTCGTCGGTGCCGACGAACACCACCTTTGCCGAAGCGCCGGTCAGCTCCTGGAATTCCTTGATCCAGTCGTCGTCGGCATAGCCCTGCCAGGCCATCACCCGCAGTTCCTTGGCCGCGTAGGCCCGGCTCGAGCGCAGGATCGCGGGGGCGGCGAGCGCCAGTCCCAGTGCCGTGCGCCGCGTCAGTTTCGCTGTCATCGTCGTTCTCCCTGTGATTTTTTTGTCGGACCTCAAACCCATCCGCCGTCCACGATGAAATTCTGCGACGTACACATGCGGCTGTCGTCGGCGGCGAGGAACAGTACCATGCGGGCGATATCGGGGGGATAAAGTTTTCCCGAAAGACACTGGCGCTCGGTGATCTGCTTTTCGCCCGCTTCGTCGAGCCAAAGCTTCTGTTGCCTCTCGGTCATCACCCAGCCGGGCAGCACGCAGTTGACCCGGATGTTCTCGGGGCCGAGCTCGCGGGCAAGGGCGCGCGTCAACCCGCCGACCGCGGCCTTGGCGGTGACATAGGCCGGACAATCGGCATCTTCCACCAGCCAGGTGATCGAGCCGAAATTGACGATCGATCCGCCGCCCGCGTCGCGCATGATGGGGCGCACCGCCTGCGCGGCAAAGAACTGATGCCGGAGATTGACCTCCATGCGGCCGTCCCAGTAGCCGACCGTCACGTCTTCGGTCTTGTGGCGATCGTCATTGCCGGCGTTGTTGACCAGCACGCGGATCGGACCCTGGGCGGCGCAGGCTTCGGCCACGGCAGCCCGCAAGGCCTCGATGTCGCGGAGATCGCAAGGGATGTAGCGGGGCGCCGGGCCGATCGTTTTCAGGCGGTCGACCAAAGCGTTCGAGGCATCCCGCGCGATATCGACGAAACTGACCTTCGCCCCTTGCTGGCAGAAATGCTCGACCAGGCTTTCGCCGATCCCGCTGCCGCCGCCCGTGATGAACACGCCGCGGCCCTCCAGGCTCGGAAAGATCGCGGGTTTTTCGATGACGCCGTGCATGGTGCAATCTTCAGTGGGCCCCCGGCAGGTGTCAAGAGCCGCGGTTGGATTGCGCATCCATGCCGGGATCGATATGCTCGCCGCTTTGAACAATGGGACCGCGAATGAACATCGTCGTCAAGACCGGCAATTACCGCAACGATTCAATCCTGCTCGGCTTCAGCGACCTGAAGCGCCTCAAGACCGAGCGGCCGCTGGTATTCGAGCGGGGCTCGGGCATTTTCATTTTCGACGAGAACGGCAAGGATTATATCGAATCGGTGTCGTGCTTCTATTGCGTCTCGCTCGGTTTCAGCGAGGAGCGCCTGGTCGAGGCGGCAACCCGCCAGCTCAAGACCCTGCCGATGTATTCCTCCGCCATCCACCGCACCGTGCCAGCGGTGATGGAACTGACCGAGCGCCTCGCGGCCCTGTCGCCGGTCAAGAATCCGCGCATCTATTTCTCCACCACGGGGTCCGAAGCCAACGACCATCTGATCAAGTTCATGTGGTACGGCAACGGTTTTGCCGGCGAGCCCAATCGCCGCAAGGTGATTTCGCGCAAGGCCAGCTATCATGGTTCGACCATCGCCACGTCGGCGCTCGGCGGATCTGCCGAACTGCACGAAAGCTTCGGGATTCCGATGGGTTATTCCCTGCAGGTCAGCCATCCGAGCTGGCCCAACGCGGCACTTCCCGGCGAGGACGAGGAGGCGTTCACCGATCGTCTGGCCGAGGAATTGGAGCAGGTGATCGTCGAGGCGGGGCCCGAAACCGTGGGCGCCATGATCGCCGAGCCGGTTTCGGTCTCGGCCGGAATGTTTCCGCCACCCGCCAGTTATTTTCCGAAGATCACCAAAGTGCTGCGGACATACGGGGTTCAGCTTTTCATTGACGAGGTGGTGACGGGTTTCGGACGCTCCGGGCAGATGTGGGCTTCGGAGGCGATGGGGCTCGAACCTGATTGCCTGACCTGCGCCAAAGGCATATCGGGCGCCTATATGCCGATTGCCGGCATCGTGATGGGCGAGGAGTTCAACCGCCGTCTCGACCTCGGCAACGAAGCGAAAGGCTGGTTCGCCCATGGCGCGACCCATCACGCCCATGTGGTGTCGGCCGCCGTCGCCCTCGAAGTTCTCAACATCTTCGAGGAGCGCGACATATTGGGTCATGTCCGGCGCATGATCCCCCACTGGAACCGGATGCTTGACAGCCTGCTCGATCATCCCCTGGTCGCCGGCAACCGCAAATGGGGCCTGACGGGTGCTGTCGAAGTCGCCTATCCGGGCGAGGATCGCGCCGGTGCGGCGGGCAGTCTCAAGGTCGGCGGCATCACCAAGGATGTCTATGAAGCGGGGCTTATCGAAGGGGTGATCGTGCGGCCACTGGCGGGCTGTTTCGTCATGGCGCCGCCTCTCATCATCACGGAGGCGGAAATCGCCGAACTCGGCCGAAGGCTCAGGGCAGCGCTTGATCGCGTTCTCGCCAACGCGTTCTAAGCCTGGCTGACACAAAAGCGGTAGCGGGCACCCTTCTTGTTGGCATGGTTTCCGAATTCGGCTGAGGGCGCTCTCACGCGTAACGGTCTGGCGCGCGGCGGCGCTCGTAGGCAGCGATGGCCGCAGTGAAGCGCTCCGCGTCCCAGTCATTCGCCAGCGCTTCGCGCATGATGTCCTGCTGGCTCGGCGGCGCCATGCCGGTGAGCGGGGAATCGATGTCGAGATCCGCCGGGAAGGGATAGCCCTCCGCCGTCGCCGCGATCACATTCTCCACTTCGCGGGGATCGATCGATTTGGCTTTCATCATCGCGCGCAATGCCGGATAGGTAGCGGTGCTCATGCGCGCGCGGTTGACGACTTCAATCGAACGTCCATAGCCCGAGCCCACCTGCAGCAGATTGGCAAACCGGTTGATGCCGGAGGAGACGTTGGTTCCCGCCGCATGGAACAGCCCGGGATTGAAGAACAGCGTGTCACCCTTCTGCAACGGGAGTTGGATGTAGTGGCTCTCGAAATAATCGCGGAACGGCTTCTGGTGGGTGGCGAAATAGCCCGGCAAATAAAGCTGCGAATAGGGCAGCAACTTGGTTGGCCCGCTTTCGACCGGCATGTCGCAATGCGCGATGGCGCCCTGCAGCGTGAGGGCTGCCGATAGCCGGTGCGCCACGACCGGATACTGCTCCAGCTGCGCCGCGGACTGAAATCCCATGTGGTAGTCGCGATGCGGACTTTGCGCCTTGCCGCCGGGATAAACGAGATTCACTTGCGCCGTGATCTGATACAACGGCCCCAGCCAGGAGCGGCTCACCAGCGCCAGGATGTCATTGGCGTTGTAGCGTATGAAGAGCTCCGGCGCCGCCACGCACAGCTTTTCATGCGCGTTCCATACCCGCGCGTTTTCGCCCGCCTTGCCGAAGTGATCGCCACGATTGCCCTTGGCGGCGCGCTCATCCTCGATGATGCCGTTGAGGATCGCCGTCACCTCGTCGATCAGCTTGAGGTCTCCATAGGTGCGGCGGAACACCACGATGCCCGGCCCGCCGAGGAAAGCCCTATTCCATTCCGCCATGAAGGCCTGGGCCGATGGACGATCGCCAGCCACGGCGCGGATCTTCGCCGCGTCATAGATCGGCACATTTCTCTCAATGCTTGATGCAAGGGGATAGTCCCCGGCCTCGGTTGTCTGTTCAACGGCACGGGCGAACTCCTCCAGCGAGCAGTTTGCATCGGTCATCCACACAGGGGCTCGGGCGGCGGCGGGACTATCCATGGAAATTTCTCCTGGCTGCGTTGAAAGATTGCAAGGATCATGACACACCTAGGCGCGACTTGCGCCTGCGACATCCTTGCAACGGTTTCGCGAAAGCCCCAGATAGGGCACGGAAGATGGAAAGGACACATGGCGGCGACCATCAGGCAAGTGTCGGAGCTTGCGGGCGTTTCGACGTCCGCCGTTTCGCGTACATTCACCGAAGGCGCCAGTGTTTCGGCCAAGACCCGCAAGAAGGTGGAGACCGCCGCCAAGACACTTGGCTATTTCCCCAGCCTCATCGCCCGCAGCCTCGCCACCAACCGCACAAAGCTGGTGGGCCTCATCGCCAACAATTTCCAGAACCCGGTGTTTCTCGAAGTGTTCGACCTTTACACCCAGGCACTCCAGGCGCGCGGTCTCCGGCCCTTGCTGGTCAACCTCACGAATGTCACCGATCCGCAAGAGTCGATGCGCATGCTGCGGCAATACAGTGTCGATGGCGTCATCGTCGCAACCTCCACGCTGCCACCGGAATTCGCCGTGGCGTTCCGCGATACCGGCATTCCTGTGGTTCATACCTTCGGGCGATATTCGCGAAATCCCAAGGTGCACGTGGTGGGGATCGACAATGTCGATTGCGGCAGGCTCGCCGCCGACACGCTGATGGCGCATGGTTACGCGCAAGTGGCTTTTCTCGGCGGCCCGCAATTCGCCACCTCCACGCAGGATCGCGCGGCGGGTTTTATCAAGCGCCTCGCTGCCGCCGGCATGAAGCCACCCAAACTGTTTTACGCCAATGCCTATGCCTATGATGCCGGCCGTCAGGCAGTGGTTTCCCTGCTGCTTGACCGCAGCATTGAAGCAGTGTTCTGCGGCGACGATCTCATCTGCATGGGTGCCATGGATGCCGCCCGCGACATGGACCGCCGAATACCGGGTGACATCGGTTTTCTTGGGTTCAATGACATGAGCATGGCGGGCTGGTCGGCCTACAATCTCACGACCATTCGCCAGCCCATCCGCGAAATAATTCTTGCATCCGTCGATCTCGTGGCAGCCCTGCTCGACGATCCGCACAAACCGCTGCTGTCCAAAATCTTTTCTTGCGCCGTCGTCGAGCGGAAGACGCTGCGCCCGATCGCCCAGCACGACCGGACGCGCTGATGCTTCGCAAGCGCTAGCAAGAGCGCCGGCGATCGTCTGGCCGTTCATCTCGTGGTCATGACACGCTGTCCTTGAAAGGCGCCGTCACACCTGGTCTCTTTGCAAATACGCCACCGATCATCACGCCCCGGATCTTCCCTGGGTCCTGGAGGATGCGAATGTCGTCCAGCGGATTTCCGTCGATCACCAGCAGGTCGGCTTCATAGCCGGCCCTGATCTGGCCGAGGCTGGCGCCTTTCCGCATCAGTTCGCCGCCATGCCGCGTGGCCGCGACGATCGCCTGCATGGGCGAGAAACCGAACATCTCGACGAAGAGTTCGAGATCCTTGGCATTGGTGCCGATGGGGTTGGTGATGAAGGCGCCATAGTCGCCGCCCGGCAACACGCGCACGCCGCGCTTTCGCAAGTCCGACATGCAGCGCGCGGTGAGTTCAAGCTCGGCCTCGAGTGCTGCGATGCGGCTGGCGCTCCATTTCAAGCCGTGCTCCTTGTGATGCCGCAACATGCTCACCGGAAGACCGGCGGCGGGCGCCACGAACACCCGGTCGCGCGCCGCCTCCAGCATGTCGCGCGCTTCTTCATCGGCGTGCAGGGCGTGATAGATCACATGCACGCCATTTTTCACGCACAGCTTCACGCCAAGCGAACTGGTGCAATGGGTGGCCACCGTGATGTTGCGCGCCGCGGCCACTTCGGCAACAGCCTGCAGCTCACGCTCGGTGATGACCGTCGTGTGGTCGTCGGCATGCATGTGGCCCCAGTCACGGTCACCCGAGACATTCACCTTGATGCTGTCCACCCCGTCGCGCGCCGCGAGACGCGCTGCCTTGGTGAACTCCTCCGCGCCATCGCATGTCACCGTAAAGCGGATGTTGCGCGGCAGCGTGAGATAATTGGTATCGAGATCGCCGAGATTGCCGGATGGCGAAATCTCCTGGCTCGCCGCATGAATGCGCGGACCCTGAAACAGCCCGGCGGAAATTGCATCGCGCACGGCGACATCGAGCCGGGGCTTGGCGGATGCGGCGCTGAACAGGCTGGTGAAGCCGCGTTGCAGCAGCATCTGCGCGTTGGCGAGCGAGATCAGCGCGTGGTCTTCCGGCTGCGTGTTGACAGCCTGCTCCATCGACACGAGATCGTTGAACGAGATGTGGCAGTGCGCCTCGGTCATTCCCGGCATGAGCGCGCGGCCCGTGCAATCGATGCTTTCGATTGCCGGATCGGCGTTCCCGGCGGCCGATGCGCCCACCGCGGCAATGCGCCCGTCCATCACCAGGACATCGCCGGTAACGGGCGCCGCGCCTGATCCATCGATGATCAGAGCGTTGACAAACCGTGTCGCCGTCATGGCCGTGCCTCCCAAAGTTCAGTGATGATCCGCGCCGTCTCCGCCTTCATGGCGGGGATCGTCGGCTGCAGCAATGCGATACGGTCAAAACCGGCGGGAGCGGCGGCCAGCGAGCGCCGCAGTGCTTGGCCGAACGCCATGCGGAGTTCCGTGCCGATATTGATTTTGCACACGCGCGTCTGGCGCGCCAGGCGGCGGCGATCCGCCGAGGGGATACCGCTTCCGCCATGCAGCACCAGCGGCAGGGCCGTCGCCGCCTCGACAGCAGCGAGTGCCGCGAAGTCTATGCCTGAGGTTTTCTCGGTGTTGAGATGAACGTTCCCCACCGAAATGGCGAGTGCGTCCACGCCACTCTCGGCGGCAAAGCGTTCAGCATCCGCGGGCAATGTGACCGCTGAATGTGCGCCACCCACATATCCCACCACGCCAACTTCACCTTCCACCGAAACACCGGCGCGGTGCGCCATCGCTGTAACCTCGGCTGTCAGGTCGATGTTGGCAGGAAGCGCGAGCTTCGATCCATCGATCATCACCGAGGTGAAGCCCGCGTCCACGCCCGCCACGCACTCGGCCAAAGAGCTGGCATGGTCGATGTGACACGCCACCGGCACCCGCGCCTGTTCGGCCAGCACACGGAACATCTTGCCAAGGATCGCCACGGGCGTGTAGGCGCGGCTTCCCGGCCCCGCCTGCAGCACGATCGGAATGCCGGTCTCATCGGCCGCCTCGACGAAGGCCCTCGCGTCTTCCCAACCCAGCACGACGAGACCTGCCACGGCCCGGCCCTCGCGCATCGCCGGCAGCAATATACTGCTGAGCGAAACGGCGGTCATTTGAATTTCGCGATCATGTCCTTGATGCCGGGAATCGTCTCGATCTGGTAGGCGTGATCGGGCTGGAAATACTGCACCAGCGGCCGCTGGCTCAAGCCACCGAGAATGGTGAAGTAGTACATTTCGTATCCCGGAGCTGCCACGCAAGGGTGATAACCCCTGTCGAGCACGATGGTCGATCCATCGATGAGATGAAAGGCATCGCCCACTTTTCCGTCCTCGCGTTGAACCAGTTGCAGGCCAAAGCCGTGACTGGGGCGGAAGCGGAAATTATAGGTTTCATCATGCCGTGTTTCGAGCGGCAGGCGGTCGGTGTCATGCTTGTGCGGCGGAAAGCCGGACCATCCGCCCTGGCCGACGGTGAACAGTTCAGACACCAGCAGCCGCCCCACACGCTCCCGATATTTGCCACCGAAGATATGCTTGATCTTGCGGTGCGTCTTGGTGTCGTCCGAGCCGTACTGCACCACATCGATGTCCGCGGCACGCACCGCGAAGGGGCTGAGAACGCCGTCGAACCGCGCCCCCGCCACGAACACTTCGGCTGAGGGCGACATGCAGGTAAGGCGCGCGGCAAGCCCTGTCGGCACATACACGCCCTCGGGCTCGCCGTCCCACACATCGATGCCGCGCTGGCCGATCCCGTCGAAACGTTCGCCCGCGATTTCGATATCGACGCGCCCCGTCGCTGGAACGATGGCCGTCTCGTAGCCCGGAACCGCATAGTCGAAGCTCTGGCCCTTCTCGAGCCTGACGATGTTGAAATAGTTGAGCGGCACGCGCGCATTGTCCACATCGATGATGGCTGTGTTGCGATTGTCGAAGGGTGGAATATGCATGCGGGCGAACCTTTGTGTCAGGCGGGTCCGGGATGGGTGGAGATGAACGAAGAGAGTTCGGCGGCATCGGGCATCGCGGGCGCGCAGCCGACGCGGGTGACGACAATGGCCGCCGCCGCTGAGCCGCGTTGCACGCTTGCCTCCGCGTCGAGGCCTTGCGCCAGGCCGGTGACGAATCCCGCCATGAACCCATCGCCGGCACCCGTCGGCTTCAGGGCAGTGACCGGGTAGATATGCGTCTTGAAAGAACGCGCCCCCTGCCAGGTGATCGAGCCCGCTTCGCCCATCTTGTAGATGACGATCGCTGCCGTGCCGGCGGACAGCGCGCCAGCGAGTGCCGCGCCATCACCGCCATCGGCCATCACGGCGAATTCGAGATCATTGCCGATCACGATATCGCTTAGCTCCGCAACCGCGCGGCAGGTGGCAGCGGCATCTTTCGCACTCGCCCAGGAATAGGGCCGGTAATCGACATCGAAGATCACCGGCACGCCCGCGTCGCGCGCCAGTGTGACGGCAAGCCTGGCCGCCGATCGCGAGGGTTCGGCGGCAAGGCTGGTGCCGGTCACGATCAGCCCGCCATACGCGGCCAAATTAATGCCCGCGACATCGGCCGCGGCAAGTTGAAAATCGGCGGCGCCGTGGCGATAGATCACCGACTGGCAGTTCACCGGCCGCGTTTCCACCACCGCGAGTGAATTTCGCGCCTCGCCGCCCACCACCTTGATGTGATCGGTCTCGACGCCGTAGCGGCGCAAGGCGTTGATCGTGAAGCGGCCCACGGCATCGTCGGAAACCGCCGTGATGAGAGAGACGGCTCCCCCAAGCCGCACGATACCAACCGCGATGTTGGCCGCCGATCCGCCGAGTGCTGCGCTGAAGCGCTCCGCGTTCTCGGCCTCGGTTCCCGGTGGATCGGCATAAAGATCCATCCCGGCCCGGCCCAGAACCAGAAAGCGATTGCTCGCGAGCCTCTCCAGCCTCACGCTAAACTCCCGCCCGCTGCGCCAGGCGGCCTTTCTCGACCGTCTCATGCGCCGTCCGCACGTCGGCCCGTTCGGACGTTTCCGGCGTGCCGATTTCCCACCAGGTGTGGCCTTCGCCGGTCCAGCCCTCGAAGGCATCGACCTTGAGCGAGATCACATATGTCCGGCTCGCCGCCTTGGCGCGCCCGAAGGCCGATGACAGTTCGGCAATGGATTGCACCGTCTCCGCCTCCGCCCCCATGGCGCGGGCATGCGCCTCGAAGTCGACGGCAAAGGGTTCAACGGCAATGTTGCAATCGGCGATCAGATTGTTGAATGGCACATTGCCGGTGTTGGTCTGCAGCTTGTGAATGACCGCGAATCCGCCATTGTCGCAGATGATGACGATCAGCTTCTTGCCGGTCAGAACGGAGGAGTAGATATCGGAATTCATCAGCAGGTAGGAGCCATCGCCGGTGAAGACGATGGTATCCTTGCCGGGTTCGCTTTCCGCCTGCGCGATGCGCGCCCCCCAGCCACCGGCGATCTCGTAACCCATGCAGGAAAATCCGAACTCGACATCGACCGTGCCGACCGATTTGGTGCGCCAGTTGGCGGTGATTTCGGCCGGAAGCCCGCCCGCCGCCGCCACCACGCGGTCACGCGGATCGCACAGCGCATTCACCGCGCCGATCACCTGCGCATAGGACATCGGCCGGTTTCCGCCCGCGCGGGTCTGCGGCCGGATGTTACCGTCCACATAAGCATTCCATTTCGCGACTTCGTTTGCCGCGTGTTCGGTCCAGCTTCTGGGTGCGGTGTGGTCCGCGAGTGCTGCCGTCAGGAGCTGCAGCGAGAGTTTTGCGTCGCCGACGATGGGCATGGCCAGATGCTTGCCGGCATCGAAGCGGGCGGCGTTGATCGAGATGAGTTTCGCGTCACGCGCAAAAGCCGTCCATGATCCCGTGGTGAAATCCTGCAGCCGCGTGCCGATGGCCAGAACCACATCCGCTTCCGCCGCCAGCGTGTTGGCCGAATTGGAGCCGGTGACGCCCACCGGCCCGCAGTTGAGCCGGTGCTCGAACAGCAGGTTGGCGCGCCCCGCGATGGTTTCGAGAACGGGAATGTTGTGGCGCTCGGCAAACTGCCGGAGATCGTCCACAGCGCCCGAATACTGCACGCCACCGCCCGCGATGATGACGGGCCGCGCGGCCTGCTGGAGAAGCGCTGCCGCATCGGCGATCTCATGCGCGTCAGGCGATTGCCGCCGGATGCGATGGGTGCGCTCGGCGAAGAATTCCACCGGGTAGTCATAAGCCCAGCCCTGAACATCCTGCGGCAGGCCGAGAAACGCCGGGCCGCAATCGGCGGGATCGAGCAGAGTGGCGATGGCCACCGGCAGCGACTGCAGAATCTGGGCGGGATGCATGATGCGGTCCCAATAGCGCGAGACCGATTTAAACGCATCGTTCACCGAAATGGCCGGATTGCCGAAATGCTCCACCTGCTGCAGAACGGGATCGGGCAGGCGGGTCGCATAGGTATCGCCGCACAGCAGCAGCAGGGGCAGACGATTGGTATGGGCGATGGCCGCCGAGGTCAGCATGTTGGTGGTGCCGGGGCCGGCCGACGCCGTGGCGAACATGAATCGCCGCCGCAGTTTCTGCTTGGCATAGGCGACCGCCGCCATCGCCATCGACTGCTCGTTCTGGCCGCGCCACAAGGGCAGTTCGGCGCGGTGCGCCTGCAGCGCCTCGCCAAGGCAGACGACATTGCCATGGCCGAAGATGCCGAAGCCGCCGCCGCACAGGCGCTCGCGCTTGCCATCCGTCTCGATGAACTGCGCCGCGAGATGGCGCACCAGCGCCTGCGCCATGGTCAGCCGGATGGTGTTTCCTGTCTCGCTCATGTGGCATCCTCGCGCGTCTTGACGGGGCAGCATAATTTAGCTTTAAGCTCTTTGCAACCGCTTGCAAAACGGATGTGATACATGACGGCGATCGGCATCGGAATCGTGGGCGGGGGATACATGGGCAAGGCCCATTCCGTCGCCATGGCAGCCGTAGCCGCCGTGTTCGACGTGGCCTTGCGCCCCTCGCTGGAAATGATTTGCACCACCACGGCTGCCGGCGCGGCGGAGAAAGCGCGCGCCTTCGGCTTCGCCAGTTCCACCGCTGACTGGCGCGTGCTGGTGGATGATCCGAAAGTCGAGGCCGTGGTGATCGCCAGTCCGCAGCAAACCCACCGCGAAATTGCCGTGGCGGCGCTGTCGCGTGGCAAGCATGTGTTCTGTGAAAAGCCGCTTGGCGAAGGTCTGGCCGACAGCCGGATCATGGTGGAGGCCGCCGCGAAAGGCTCCTGCATCAACATGACGGGCTTCAACTATATCCGGACGCCCGCCTCCCAACTTGCCCGCGACATCGTGTCCTCCGGCGAGATCGGCGCGATGACGTATTTCCGCGGCGAGCACACGGAAGATTTCTTCGCCGATCCCGCAAGCCCTGCGTCGTGGCGCACCGAAGGCCGCCCCAATGGCAACATGGGCGATCTCTCGCCCCATATCATCAACGCGGCTTTGGCCATCGCCGGACCCATCGCGTCGCTCGTCGCCGAAATCGAAACCGTGCACAAGACGAGGCCGTCGCCCGATGGCCCGGTCGCCGTTACCAATGATGACCAGGCTCAGATCACCTGCCGCTTCGAAAGCGGCGTTCTGGGCTCGCTCTATGTCAGCCGCGTCGCCACCGGCCGGAAGATGGGCTACGTCTACGAAATCTTCGGTACCAAGGGCGCAATCCGCTTCGACCAGGAAGACCAGAACGCGCTGTGGCTTTACAAGGGGGATGCAAAGCCGGGCCGCGAGGGCTTCACCAAGATTCTCACCGGCCCGCTTCATCCCGACTACGCGCCGTTCTGCCAGGGCCCTGGCCACGGCACGGGATATCAGGACCAGATCATCATCGAGGCGCGCGATTTCCTGCGGGCCATTGCCAGCGGGCGGTCCGCCTGGCCCACGTTCCGCGATGGCATGCTGGTCAATCAGGTGATCGAAGCAGCCTGGGCTTCGCACGCCGGGCGGTGCTGGATCGACGTTGGCGACATTTAGGAAGGCAAGTTGAAATGACCATCAGAATTGGCAATGCGCCGTGCTCCTGGGGCGTCGAATTCGCCGATGACCCGCGCAATCCGCCGTGGCAGCGGGTCCTCGATGAGTGCCGGGCTGCGGGCTACACCGGCATCGAGCTCGGTCCGATCGGCTT
This sequence comes from Hyphomicrobiales bacterium, assembly GCA_031402975.1. Classification (GTDB taxonomy): domain Bacteria; phylum Pseudomonadota; class Alphaproteobacteria; order Rhizobiales; family Aestuariivirgaceae; genus Aestuariivirga. The sequence continues at coordinate 6,586 of JANNSP010000092.1, read as the reverse complement.
CATGCCGGAAGATCCCGCGGTGCTGGGCGATGCGCTTTCGGCGCGCGGGCTGGCGCTCATCGGCGGCGTAGTGTTCCGCGCCTTTCACGATCCTGCGAAGTGGGGCGATGTGAAGGATGCGGCGATGCGCACCTGCAAGGCGCTGAAAGCCCATGGCGCGCGACATCTGGTGCTGATCGATTCCATTTCGCCCCGCCGCGCCCCCACGGCGGGGCGCCCCGCGGAAGCCGTGCAGATGGATGCCGCCGAGTGGCAGGTCTTCGTCAGCCGCTTCCGCGATATCGCGCGCATGGGCGCGGAGGACTACGGGCTGACGGTGTCGCTCCATCCCCATGCCGCGGGCTTTGCCGATTTCGAATCCGAGGTCGAGCGCCTGCTGGCCGAGATCGACCCCGCTTTGCTGCATCTCTGCCTCGATACCGGCCACACGCATTATGCGGGTTTCGATCCCGTCGTTTTCATGCAGCGCCACATCGCCAGGCTTGCTTATGTGCATTTCAAGGATATTGACCCGAAAGTGAAAGCCGCCGCCGTGGCCAGCCGCACCGGATTCTATGATGCCTGCGCGCAGGGCATCTTCTGCAATCTCGGCAAGGGCATGACGGATTTCCCCGCCGTGCGCGCGCTGCTTCTCGAGGTGGGCTATGAAGGCTGGTGCACGGTTGAGCAGGACTGCGATCCGGCGGGGGCCACATCGCCGGTGGATGACGCCCGCGCCAACCGCGACTATCTGCGCACGATCGGTTTCAACTGACAGGACATGACGATGAGTAAACTGAACTGGGGCATGATCGGCGGCGGCGAGGGCAGTCAGATCGGTCCGGCGCATCGCATCAGCGCAGCGCTCGATGGCCTTTATACCATGGCCGCCGGCGCGCTCGATGCCGATGCCGCCAAGGGCCGGGCCTATGCCATCCGCCTGGGCATACCCCCGGATCGTGCCTATGGCGATTGGCGCGAGATGCTGGCGGGTGAACGCGGCCGCGCTGATCGCGTCGATCTCGTAACCGTCGCCACGCCCAACGCCACGCATTACGAATTCACCAAGGCCTTCCTCGAGGCCGGCATCAATGTGCTGTGCGAAAAGCCGATGACCGTGACGGTCGATGAAGCCGAAGACATCGCCGCCACCGCCGCGCGCGCCGGCGCGATCTGCGCCGTCAACTACGGTTACAGCGGCTATGCCCTGGTGCGCCACATGCGGGCCATGGTGGCGCGCGGCGATCTTGGCAAGGTGCGCCTCATCAAGGCGGAATTCGCGCACGGCTTCCACGCCGACGCGGCGGATGCAGACAATCCCCGGGTGCGCTGGCGTTATGATCCGGCGCAAGCCGGCATCTCGGCGCAATTCGCCGATTGCGGCATTCACGCGCTCCACATGGCGAGCTTCATTGCCGGTCAGGAAGCGCTGGAGTTGACGGCCGATTTCGCCTCCTGCCTTGAAAGCCGCGCGCTGGAAGACGATGCGATGGTAAGCCTCCGCATGGATGGCGGCGCGATTGTCAGGCTGTGGACCAGTTCCGTCGCCATCGGCCGCATGCACGGGCTCAATATTCAGGTATTCGGCGAAAAAGGCGGTCTTCGCTGGGCTCAGGAATGGCCGAACCAGCTCTATTGGACACCGCTCAACGGCCGCACGCAAACCCTCGAGCGCGGCGCGCCGGACCTTTCACCGCAGGCGGCGCGGGCATCGCGCGTCACCATCGGCCACGCCGAGGGAATGCCGCTCGCCTTCGCCAATATCTACACCGACCTCGCCGAAGCGATCAGCGCCCGGAAGGCGGGCCGCACGCCCGATCCTCTGGCCTGCGATTACCCCAAAGCCGTCGATGGCCTTCGCTCGGTGGCCGCCATCAAGGCCGCGGTTGACTCGGCCAGGTCGGGCGGCACATGGCAAGATGCGCGGCCGCCCAGCCTGCGTTAGGACATTCCCCGTCAATCGCGGCGTTGGCGCCCGCGCGCGCGGCGGCGCGTGATCAGTTGAGCCTTGTCTTCACCGCCTCGATCGATTGGCTGATCAGCGCCTCGCCCTTCGTCCCCTTGACCACATCGGCCAATAGGCCCGTGGCGGCGGCGACTGCCATGTCGGTCGCTATGGTGCGGACGTCCTTGATCGCCTGGGCCTCGGCCTGGGCGATCTTCTGCTCGGCCTGGCGGGTCCGCCGCTCCAGCGTCTCGGACAGTTTCTTCCGCGCCTCGATGGCATAGGCTTCGGCCTCGCGCTTGGCCTGGGTAACGATATTGGCGGCGTCGGTCTCGGCTTCGGCGCGCTTTGTCTTGTAGCTGTCGAGCAGCGCCTGGGCCTCCAGGCGGAGCTTGCGGGCTTCGGAGAGTTCAGCCGCGATCTTGGCGGAACGCTCGTCGAGCATCTTCGCCACCATCGCCGGCACCTTGAGATAGATCATCAGGATGACGAACAGGACGAAGGCGACGGCGACCCAGGTTTCCGGCTGTCTCAGCATGTCGTTTTCCCTATTTCGCCGCTTTCGACACGGCTTCGGCGGCCATGGCCTTGGTCACCCTGGTACCCGTCAGTTCACTGACGATCGTGGCCGCGATGTCGGCCGCCACCTCCCCGATATCGGCCAGCGCCCTGGTCCTCGCGGCCTGCACGGTCTTTTCCGCTTCTCCGATCCGCACGCCCAGGGCCGCGTCGAGCTTCGCCCGCTCGCCGTCGATCTCGGAATTGAGCCGGTTGCGGTTGTCCTGGGAGATCTGGGTCGCTTTGGCGCGGGCCTCGGCGAGTTGAGCCTCATAGGTCTCGATCGCTTTGTCGGTGTCGCGCTTGAGCGCCTGCGCCGAAGCGAGATCGCCTTCGATCTGGGCCTTGCGCCTGGCGATCACGCCCCCGGTGCGCGGGATCACCACCCGCGAGATGATGTAGTAGAGCGCGCAGAAGGTGATCGCCAGCCAGATGAGCTGCGTCGGCCAGGTCGAGGTATCGAGTTGCGGCATCAGCCGAACAGTATGAGCATGGCGACGGCGAAGCCGATGAGGCCCGTCGCTTCGGCGAAGGCAAAGCCCAGGAACAGCGTGCCGCGCTGGCCGGCCGCGGCGGCGGGATTGCGCAACGCGCCCGCCAGATAGTTGCCGAAGATGTGGCCGATACCGATACCGGCGCCGCCAAGTGCGATTGCGGCGATGCCTGCGCCAATGGCTTTTGCTGCGTCGAGTTCCATGGGTTTTCTCCTGTTTGAAAGTGGTTAGTGATCCACATGCATGGCATCGCTCAGATACATGCAGGTGAGAAGGGCGAAGACATAGGCCTGAAGGGCGGCGACGAGCAGTTCGAGCCCCATCAGCCCGACCATGGCGGCCAGCGGCAGCCAGCCCGCGGTGACGCCCAGCATGACGACGAAGCCCGCCATCACCTTCAGCATCATGTGGCCCGCCATCATGTTGGCGAAGAGGCGGATGGAGAGGGACATCGGCCGGATGAAATACGACACGATCTCGATCACCACGACGAGCGGCAGCAGCACGACGGGCACGCCCGACGGCACGAACAGCTTGAGATAGCCGAAGCCGTTGCGGACGAAGCCGATGATGGTGGCGCCGATGAACACCGTCAGCGCCAGCGCCAGCGTCACGATGATGTGGCTCGTCACCGTGAACGAATAGGGGATGAGCCCCAGCACATTGGCGAAGAGAATGAACACGAACAGCGTCAGCACGAAGGGAAAGTACGTCCGCGCGTTCTCGTGCAGGATTTCGTGCGTCATGTTGTCGACGACTTCGTAGATGCTTTCGGCGATCGATTGCAGCCGTGTGGGCACGAGATTGGTGGGTGCCAGCAGGAACAGCGCCGCGGCGCAGAGGACGGCGATCACCGCCCACAGCGACGAATTGGTGAAGGTGAAAGTGCCGACCGGTCCCTCGCCGAACAACGGCGTGATCAGGAACTGGTGAATCGGATCGATGATCTTTTCGGGATGGCCTTCAGTTGCAGTCGTCGCCACGTTCAATCCTCATCATCGTCTTTGACGGAAGGCGCCACCGGCCCCTTGCCGCCGAGAATGTCCTCGGCCTGTTTCGACCGCGACAGGCGCATCACGTTGAACACCCCCGCCGCCAGTCCGAGCGGCATCAGCGCCAGCATGATCCACGGCGCCGTGCCGAGATATCTGTCGGCCGCCCAGCCGAGCCCCATCATGACGAGAAGCCCCACCAGAAGTTCGCTCACCGCCCGAAGCGCCAGCCCCGCCGCCGACCCTTCGGCCGTGTCGGGACCGACCGGACCCCGCCGCCCCTTGAGCGTCTGATCGAGGCGGCGCTCGAAGTCAAGCCTGTCCGGCTTCGGCTCCGGGCCCGGGTCGCTCATGGTGATCGGCATGCCCCTCGCATTCGCGCCGCAACATAGTTGCGGGTCAAATCCCTGTCAAGTTGCGGGCCATCGCTTTATCTATTTGTTCCGGCACGATTTAGAGGAGCGCAGCGGCGGCGAGCGCCTGGCGCAAGCCAGCGGCCGAGCGGAAATGATGCGCCTGCATTCCGATAGCCCTCGCGCCCCGGACATTGGCCTCGCTGTCGTCGATGAACAGGCATTGCGAAGCGGCAAGGCTGTTCCGTTCCATCAGCAGGCGATAGATTGCCGGATCGGGTTTGACCAGTCCCTCGTCGCCCGACACCACCACGTCGCGGAAATGCGCCAGGAAGGAAAAGCGCGCTTGCGTCTCGCGGAACTTCTCGCCGTTGAAATTGGTGACCGCGAAAAGGGCGGTGCCCCGCGCCTGCAACTCTTCCAAAATCGCGACGCTCTCCTCGATTGCGTGCGGCAGCGTCTCGGGCCAGCGCGCGTCATAGGCGGCGATCGCCTCGGCATGGGCCGGATGCCGGATCGTCAGTTCACGGACGGCCTCGCCGAAGCTCCGCCCGCGGTCCTGCTCCAGGTTCCACTCGCTGTTGCAGACATGCGAGAGAAACCACTCCATCTCCGCCTCGTCAGCGAAGATCTTGCGATAAAGAAACCGCGGATCCCAGCGCAACAGCACATTGCCGATGTCGAAGATGATGTTCATACTCCCGCGGCCCCCTTCGAGGATCGCTCCGCTCGCACCTCAGGGAGAGGAAAACACAAACTCCTCATGCTGAGGTGCTCGCGGGCAACGCCCGTGAGCCTCGAAGCATCGGCCACAAAGCGAAAGGCATCAACCGCTAACTCGCTTCCTTCATCGCCTCGGCCTCGCGCAAGTCGACCGACACCAGTTGCGACACGCCGCGCTCCATCATGGTCACTCCGTAAAGCCTATGCATGCGGGCCATGGTCAGCGCGTGATGGGTGATGATCAGGAAGCGCGTGTCGGTGCGCTCCAGCATCGCGTCGAGCAGGTTGCAGAAGCGCTCGACATTGTGATCGTCGAGCGGAGCGTCGACTTCGTCGAGCACGCAGATGGGCGAGGGGTTGGTGAGGAACACCGCGAAGATCAGAGCCAGCGCCGTCAGCGTCTGCTCGCCGCCCGACAGGAGCGACAGCACCGTCGGCTTCTTGCCCGGCGGATTGGCCACGATCTCCAGCCCGGCCTCCAGGGGATCATCCGATTCGATCAGTTGCAACTCGGCCTTGCCGCCGCCGAACAGCGTGATGAACAATTCGCCGAATTTCTCGTTGACGGTGCCGAAGGCGTCGAGCAGGCGCTGCCGGCCCTCGCGGTTGAGGCTCGAAATGCCGCCACGCAATTTGTGAATGGCCTGCACCAGGTCGTCGCGCTCCTTCACCAGGCTGTCGAGTTGCCGCGCCACTTCTTTTGCTTCCTCCTCGGCCCGGAGATTGACGGCGCCCAGGCGCTCGCGGTCTTCGCGCAAGCCCACCAGCCGATGCTCGATCTCATCCTGGCTTGGCAGTTTCGCCGCGTCGAATTCAGCCTCGCGCGCCAGTTCCTCCGGCCGCGACTGCAAGAGGTCGGCGAAGCGCCGCTCGCAATGTTCGAGCCGCTGCTTCGAGGCTTCGAGCCGGGCGTCGAGTCGCGCATGATCCTCGCGCGTGCCCGCCACCTGTTCCTGGGCGAGGCGGAGCGCCTGGTCGGCGGCGCGCACCGCGTTCTCGGCTTGCGCCAGCGCGTCGGCCGCGGCCCGCCGCCCCGCCTCGGCTTCGGTCAGCGTCGTCATCAGCCGGCGGCGCTTTTCCGCCAGTTGTTCCGGCACCTGCGCGATCTCGACAAGGGCGGCGCGGGTTTCCCCGGCGCGCCGCGTCAATTGCGCGATCTGTTCCTCGGCGCGGCGGAAGCGCTCGCCCCACTGGCGGCGCTCGGCCTCGATCGCCCGTAACCGTTCGGAGCGGATCTTCGCCTCGCGCTCCAGCCCGTCATGCTGCGCGCGGTTTTCGGCATAGGCGGCGCGCGCGCCCTGGACCACGGCGCGCAATTGCTGAACCTCGCTCTGCATCCGGTCGAGCGGCGGCAGGCCGCGGGCGGCATGCTGGGCATCGGCAAGCTGCGCCTCCGCCTCGGCCAGCGACAGGGCAATGCGGCGGCGCGCCTCGTCGAGGGCGCTGGTCTGCGCCAGTTGCTCCGCCTCAAGACGTTCGTGGCTGGCAAGCGCGCGGCGGCTGACCTCGACGGCGGCCGTTGCGGCGCGAAGCGTGTCACGC
>JANNSP010000091.1:0-2021 GCA_031402975.1 Hyphomicrobiales bacterium | reverse complement strand
AAGAACTATTTTCCCGTTCATGCCGAACTTCACGGCCACAGAGACCTGAGCGCGCCCCACACCATACGAAAATATGAGTATCGAAATTGTCCGCCGGGACAGGCTATCGATATCAAGATCGCGAAATCCGGAACCGTGCATGGACTGCTGAGCTGGTTCGCGGCGGATTTCGGCGCCGCCAGCGTATCCAACGAGCCATCAAGCGGCAGCCATTGGCACCAGGCGTTTCATCCGCTGCCGGACGAGATGCGGGTGGACGCCGGCGAAGTGCTCTCCGTTCTCGTGGACAATCAGGGCTATGCCTGGGTCACCCGCCAAAGTTAGTCAAGCGTGACCTTGTAGCGGCTGAGCGCCACCGCCAACACCACCACAAGCATCAGCCCAAGCACTGCCACCTCGCTTGCGATCTCGTTGAAGCTCGCGCCCTTCAGCATCAGGCCCCGCACCACGCGCAGAAAATGCGTAACCGGTAGCGCTTCGCCGATCGCCTGGGCCCAGTCCGGCATGCCGCGGAACGGAAAGGCGAAGCCCGACAGCAGGATCGAGGGTAGCAGGAAGAAGAACGACATTTGCATGGCCTGAAGCTGATTCTGCGCCACCGTCGAGAAGGTGAAGCCGAGCGCCAGGTTGACGGTGATGAACAGGAGCGTCGCCGCCGCGAACAGCGCGACGCTGCCCTCGAACGGCACCCCGAACAGCAGCCGCGCGGCGACGAGGACAACCACCACCTGCACCGCGCCGATGACGATGTAGGGGGCGATCTTCCCGGCCATCACCTCGACCGGCCGGACCGGCATGGCGAGCAGGTTCTCCATGGTGCCGCGTTCGCGCTCGCGCGTTACCGCGAGTGCCGTCATCATCACCATGGTCATGGTCAGGATGATGCCAAGCAACCCCGGCACCACATTATAGCGGGTGATGCCCTCCGGATTGTAGCGCCGGTGCAGCAGCACCTCGACCGGGCTTTGTCCGGCCCGGAGGTAGGAGAGCGGGCCCCGCAACTCCCGCGCCAGAGTTTGCGACGCGGCCTGGTTCACCGCGGCCAGCGCATTGGCGATGGTGGCTGGATCGGTCGCATCGGCCTCGATCGCAATTTGCGCTGCCTCGCGCCGCACCAGCTTCCGGGTGAAGCCGCCGGGCACGGTGATGACGAACTGCACCTCGCCCCGCTGCAGCAAGTCCTCTACTTCCGCCTCGTTCGCCGCGAGATGGGTCAGGCTGAAATAGCCGGTATTGCCGATGGCCGAAACCAGCGCCCGCGTGATGTCGCTTTCATCCGATGACAGGATGGCCGTGGGCAGCCCCTTCGGGTCATTGTTGATGGCAAAGCCGAACAGCAGGAGTTGCATGATGGGAATGCCGAACATCATGGCGAAGGTCAGCCGGTCGCGGCGCAATTGCAGCGTTTCCTTGATGATCATGGCGAGAAGCCGGCTGAGAAAGCCCATGGGCGTTGCCCGTCAGGCGGCGAGCGCGTTGTCGCGCGCCTGCCCCATGAGATGGATGAAAACATCTTCCAGCGTGGGCTCCGCCGGCCGCCACTTGATCTCTTTGCCGAGCGCCAGCGCTTTGATAGCGGCATCGAGCGCCGCAGACTCGGGGCCGCAGACATGGAGAGTGGCCCCGAAAGCCGCGGCCGCGGTGACACCCGGCGCCCCGTTGAGGAGCGGCGCCAGACGGTCGGCGCCTGGGCCGGTGGCGATCCGCGCGTGGAGCCCCGAGGCGGCGATCACCTCGGCCGCCGTCCCCCGCGCCATTAGCCGGCCATAGGCGATATAGGCGATCTCGTGGCAGCGCTCGGCCTCGTCCATGTTGTGGGTCGAGACCAGCACCGTGATGCCGGTGGCGGCAAGACCGTGGATTTCGTCCCAGAAGCTGCGCCTGGCCTTGGGATCGACGCCGGCGGTGGGCTCGTCGAGAAGTAAGAGGCGGGGTCCGTGCAGCACGCAGGCCGCCAGCGCCAGGCGCTGCTTCCAGCCGCCCGACAGGGAGCCCGTCAGTTGCTGCTGGCGGCTCGCCAG
>JANNSP010000090.1:0-11954 GCA_031402975.1 Hyphomicrobiales bacterium | reverse complement strand
GTCGCATGGGTGCAATGAATGCGTCCCTCGTAACCGGCCTTCACCAGTTTCGGGATGAGGCCGGTGTGGTCGATATGGGCGTGCGTCAGAACGACGGCGCTGAGCCGCGCCGGCTGAAACGGGAACGCCCGGTAGTTCAGTTCGCGCTCGGTTTTCGAGCCCTGGAACATGCCGCAATCGAATAGGACGCGCGCGTCTCCCGCTTCGAGGAGATAGCAGGACCCGGTAACGGTGCGGGCCGCACCATGGAATGTGAGGCGGATGGACAAATTCTGCTCCTATGGGATTTTGAGGCCACGCTTCAACAGTTCGGCCCAGGCATCGGCCGGCGTATCGGCGAAACCGAACAGGTTGAGATCGTGGGGATGGATCATGCCAGTCCCCGCGAAATGCTCGAAATTGATCGCGCTGCGCCAGAATTTCGAATCGTAAAGCACGACGGGCAACTGGTCGTCCATCTTGCCGGTCTGGCGGAGAGTCAGGATCTCGAACAGTTCGTCGAGGGTGCCGAAACCGCCCGGAAACACCACGAGGGCGGCGGCGCGCATGGCGAAGTGCATCTTGCGCATGGCGAAATAGTGAAAGCGGAATGTCAGGTCGGGCGTGGAGTAGGCGTTAGGCTCCTGCTCGAGCGGCAGCGTGATGTTGAAGCCGATGGAAGGCGCATTCGCGTCATGGGCGCCGCGATTGGCGGCTTCCATGATGCCGGGTCCGCCGCCTGTTGCGATGACGTTCGCGCGCGGCGGCTTGTGATCGAGCTTGGCGCCGCCTTCCTCCGAACACAGCCTGGCGAATTCGCGCGCCGCTTCGTACCAGCCGGTTCCGTCCCCGGGCCTGACCCTGGCCGATCCGAAAACGACAATCGTGCTGGCCACGCCCCAGGCGCGGAGATGCTCCTCGGCCTTCTGATACTCCAGCTGGAAGCGAAGGCCGCGCGTCGTATCGCCCAGCAGGAAGTCCTGATCGAGGGCTGGCAGGCGGAATGCGGCGGCGTCCATCTGCGCGGTGTTGCGGGCCGGGTCTTTCACAATTATGGAAATCCTGTATGGGGTTCAACCGGCGATAGGCCCAAGGCCCCTGGCAATCAAGGGGTACATGCAGGCGAGGAGGAGATCAGGTCATGGCGAAGGCTACGTCTTTTGCGTCAAGGTTTCAGGCCGTTCCGGGCAAGGCGTTCAAGCTCTCCGATCACAGTCCCGCGGGCGACGGCATTTTTGACGACAAGGACGGCACCAAGGCAAAAACCGCCAAGGACGCGGAAGCCATCGACGGACTGCAGAACCGTTTGTTCGCCGAAGGGAAGAGGGCCCTGCTGGTCGTGCTGCAGGGGATCGATTCGTCCGGAAAGGACGGCACCGTGCGCGCGGTGTTCAATCCGTGCGGGCCGATCGGCGTCACCGTCACGCCGTTCAAGGCGCCGAGCGCCGAGGAGCTTTCGCATGACTATCTGTGGCGGGTGCACAAGGCCTGTCCGCCGCGCGGGATCATCGGCATCTTCAACCGCTCGCATTATGAGGATGTGCTGGTGGTGAAGGTCAGGAAATTCGCCAGCCCCGACGCCATCGAGAAACGCTACGACGAAATCAACCAGTTCGAGAAGCAGCTGACCCAGAACGGCACCCATATCGTCAAACTCATGCTCAACATCTCCAAGGACGAACAGGGCAAGCGGCTGCGCGAGCGCGTCGACACTCCCGACAAGCGCTGGAAATTCAATCCCGACGACCTCGAAGACCGCAAACTCTGGGATGACTATATGGCGGCGTACGAGTTGGCCATTCAACGCTGCTCGACGGGCGAGGCTCCCTGGCACGTCATTCCCGCCGATCGCAACTGGGTGAGAAATGGCATAGTGGCGCGAATCGTGCGGGAAAAGCTGGAAGAGATGAACCCGCAATATCCCGAACCCAAGGGCTGGGACCCCAAGCTGATCAAGATCGTTTGAGCGGCGCACCCATCCGTCCATGAAACATTTCGATGTGATGATCGCAGGCGGCGGCGTGGTGGGGAGCGCCACCGCCTTCTACCTTCTCAAACACGGATTTCGCGGCTCGATCGCCATTGTGGAGAAGGACACGACTTACCAGTTTTCCTGCACCGCGCGTTCGGCCGGGGGTATCCGCCAGCAGTTTTCAACGCCGGAAAATATCGAACTGTCCAAATTCGGATTGCGGCTGATCCGCGATCTCAAGAACGAGTTCGGCGGCGAGGCGGATGTCGGCTTCCGCGAGCAGGGCTATCTCATTCTTGCCTCGCCGCCAGGACTTCCGGTGCTCGAGGAAAATCACCACATCCAGATCAGTCATGGCGCCGACAACGCGTTGCTATCGGCTGAAGAGCTCCGGCGGCGCTTTTCCTGGCTCAACTGCGAAGGGCTTGCCGCCGGCTGTCTCGGACTTTCCGGCGAAGGCTGGCTTGATCCCTATTCACTGATGACGCTGTTTCGCAAGCGCGCCCTTTCACAGGGAGCTTCCTTGATTGGTGGACAGATTGCCGGCATCGGTCTTTCCCATGACCGAATCGCTTCCGTGACGCTGAGCGACGGCGAAACATTCACCTGTGATGCTTTGGTCAATGCCGCGGGCGCCGGCGCCGGTGCTTTGGCCCGTTTGGCGGGGATCACATTGCCTGTCGGTCCCCGCAAGCGCTATGTATATGTGATCGACTGCCCGGACGCGAAAGAGGAGCTGCACCTGGGTCCGCTCACGGTTGAACCATCGGGAGTCTATTTCCGGCCCGAAGGACGACACTTCATTTGCGGTCTTTCGCCCGAAGAAGACGAGGAACCGCCGGCGATGGATTGGGACGTCGATTACGCCTGGTTCGAGGAGCGGATATGGCCCGTGCTGGCGGAGCGCGTTCCGGCCTTCGAGGCGATCAAGGTGATCAATGCCTGGGTGGGTCATTATGATTATAACGGGCTCGATCAGAACGCGGTGCTCGGACGCCATCCGGTGATCGGAAATTTCTACTTCGCCAATGGATTTTCCGGTCACGGATTGCAGCAGGGGCCGGGGGCCGGCAATGCGATCGCCGAGCTCATCGTGCATGGGGACTATCGGACAACCGATCTCGGTCGCCTGGGTTACGAGCGCATCATGCGGAGCGAGCCGCTGTTCGAAAGAAACGTCATCTGATGCGCATCCTCGCGATTTCCTCGCAGGTGGCCTATGGGCCCGTGGGCAACAGCGCCGCGGTTCCCGCATTGCAAGCGGCGGGCGACGAAGTCATCGCGGTACCGACGATCATCCTTTCCAACCATCCAGGGCTTGGCAAGCCGGTTGGATTGCGAATTCCCGCTCCGGACGTTGCGGGGATTCTCGGGGCCCTCGACAATCTGGGTGTGCTCGACGGCTGTGCCGGAGTGCTCACCGGTTATTTCGCCAGCAACGACCAGATCCATGGCGTGGCGCGCGTGATCCGCCGGATGAAAGAAAAGAACCCGGCATTGATGGTGCTGGTCGATCCGGTCATCGGCGACGGCTTGGCGCTGTATGTGCCGCTTCCGGTTGCCGAGGCGGTGCGCGACGAATTGCTGCCGCTCGCCACCATCGCAACGCCGAACCGGTTTGAGCTGGAATGGCTGAGCGGCGCCAAAGTCACCGATGTCCCGGAGGCTGTCGCCGCCGCGCGGCTGCTTCCCGTTTCGGAAGTCCTGGCGACGTCGATTCCCGTAAGTGACAGCAATTTGGCGACGCTTGCGGTCACACGCGGGAACGTGGATCGGCATATTGCGGTTCTGGTGAACCGGGTTCCGCATGGCACGGGGGATTTTCTGGCGGGATTGTATTTGTCGCATCGCCTGCGCCGGGGACCGGCCGAAGCGCTGGCGGCGTCGATGGAGGTTCTTGACCTGGCCATTTCGATGAGCGCCGGTGAAGCTGCACTTGATGTGGCAGGAGCGCTCCGGCGGGGGTACAAGGCGGTATGAGCATCGACCGGGACAGTATTGCCAAAGCGGCATCGCGCATTGCACCTTACGTGCGGCGCACACCCGTAGTCGAGATCGCCGTCAGCGGCCAGCCGGTTATTCTCAAGCTCGAACAGTTGCAGCATTCGGGGAGTTTCAAGGCCAGAGGAGCCTTCAACAATCTGGCGGGCAGCAGTGTGGGGCCCGCAGGGGTGGCCGCCGCCTCGGGCGGAAACCACGGCGCTGCTGTCGCTTATGCGGCCCGGCAACTGGGACACCGAGCGCGGATTTTCGTGCCCGAAATATCCTCGCCGGCAAAAGTCCGGCGCATCGCATCCTATGATGCCGAGATCGTGCAGCAGGGAAAGACATATTATGAAGCCCTGGCACTGTGCGAAGCCCATATAAGGGAATCGGGCGCCGTCAGCGTCCACGCCTATGACAGCGAACCGACATTGCAGGGGCAGGGCACTCTGGGCCGCGAGCTGGAGGAACAAGCTCCCGATCTCGACACGCTCCTGGTGGCGGTCGGCGGCGGCGGATTGATCGGCGGGATCGCGGCCTGGTACGGCGGCCGCATCAGGATCGTCGCGGTCGAGCCGGAAACCTGCAACACGCTGCATGCGGCGTTCGCGGCAAACGAGCGAGTGCCGGTCACGCCGTCCGGCATTGCCGTCGATTCGCTGGGCGCCAGCATGGTGGGGACTCTGATGTATCCCATCGCCCGCAAGCACGTGGACCGCGTCGTGCTGGTCAGTGACGCGGCGATCGGCGATGCGCAGCGGTTCCTCTGGAACAACGCGCAGATCGTGACCGAGCCAGGTGGCGCCACGGCTTTCGCTGGGCTGCTCTCCGGCGCCTACAAGGCTGAGCGAGGCGAAAAGGTCGGCGTGGTCATCTGCGGCGCCAACACCACGATGGAGGCATTCGGGAGGCTTTTCATATGACCAGCAAAACCAATCTTGCCATCAATCCGCAGCGGTTGTGGGACCAGCTCATGGAAACCGCGGCCTTCGGGGCGACGCCCAAGGGCGGCATCCGGCGGCTGACGATGTCCGACGAAGACAAGCGCGTGCGCGACTGGTTCAGGGCGGAATGTGAGGCGCTGGGCTGCAAGGTACAGATCGATAGCTGCGGCAACATGTTCGCGACGCGCGCCGGAAAACGCAATGACCTGTTGCCGATCGCCATGGGGTCGCATCTCGATACGCAGCCGACGGGGGGGAAATTCGACGGCGTGCTTGGCGTGCTCGGCGCTATCGAGGCGCTGCGAACGATAGTGAGCCTCGGCTACGAGACCAATGCGCCGGTGATGATCGTCAACTGGACCAATGAGGAAGGCTCGCGTTTTGCCCCGGCCATGCTGTGCTCGGGGGTTTATGCCGGCGTCTTCACCGAGGAGTTTGCCTATAGCCGCGAGGACCGCGAGGGCGTGAAATTCGGCGATGAGTTGCAGCGCATCGGCTATCGGGGCTCGGAGCCCGTGGGTTCGGTCAAGTTCCAGGCGATGTTCGAGCTACATATCGAGCAGGGGCCGATCCTGGAAGCAGAGGACCGCATGATCGGAGTCGTCACCGGGGTGCAGGGCATGCGCTGGTACGAGGTGACGGTGAAGGGTCAGGAAAGCCATACGGGTGCGACGCCGATGGGGCTCCGCCGCAACGCGCTGCTAGGCGCTGCCCGCATGATCGAGGCAATCCACCAGGTGGGGATGGCGCATCTGCCGGGGGTGGCGTCCGTCGGCCTGATCGAGAACAAGCCGAACAGCCGCAACGTGGTGCCGGGCGAAGTGTTCTTCACCGTCGACTTGAGGCATCCCGACGAAACCGTGCTTGATGCCATGGAGGCGGACTATCAGGCGGCGCTGCCGAAAATTGCGGCGGAGCTGAATCTCGATTTGGACGAGAAGCGCATCTGGAAATCTCCGGCGGTCAAATTCGCTCCCGAGCTGATCGACTGCGTTCGCCACGGAGCGGCACAGGCCGGATTCACGACGCGCGACATGGCGAGCGGCGCGGGACACGATGCCGCTTATATCGCCCGCGTGGCACCGACGACCATGATCTTCGTACCCTGCCTCGGCGGCATTTCGCATAACGAAGCGGAATCGACCCGGTTCGAGGAATGCGGAGCAGGCTCCCAGGTGCTGCTCAACGCAGTCCTCGACTACGACCGGAAATTTGCTTGACCGGCATCGCAGCGCGAGCGCGCGAGATCGCGCTGACGCTGACATCCTGGCCGTCGGTGACCGGCACCGGGGACGAGGCGCGTTTCGCGTCAAGGCTTGCGGACTATCTGACAGGTTTCGATACTGTGTGGACCGTCCCCGTTCCGGACGGCGCGGCGGGGCGCGGCAACGTGTTCGCGCTCAAACGCGGACGCGGACGCGATACCATCGTCCTCACCGGACATTTCGACGTCGTGCCGGTGGAGGATTACGGCGAACTTCAGCATCTCGCTTTTGCGCCGAAGCGGCTGTTGCCGGAACTGATCGCGCGGCTTCGCTCTACGGGTGAAAATCCGTTGGCGCTGGCCGATCTCGAAAGCGGCGACTATCTGCCGGGCCGGGGGCTGCTCGACATGAAGGCCGGCCTCGCTGGCGGATTGGCCGCTATCGAGGCCTATGAGGGAGAGGCCAATCTTCTGTTCGTGGCAGTGTGCGACGAGGAGGACCGCTCGGCCGGGGCCCGCGCCGCTGCGCCGCAAATCGCCTCCATCGCCGAGGAGCATCGGCTCGATATCAATCTGGTGATCAATCTCGACGCCATTTCGGACCAGGGCAATGGAGCGGCGGGACGGGTCATCGCACTTGGCTCGATCGGCAAGCAGTTGCTGACGGCTTTCGTCGTCGGACGTGAAGCACATGCCTGTTTCCCGCGCGATGGCGTGAACGCCGCCTATCTCGCGGCGGAGTTGGTGACGGAGTTCGAGCTGGCGCCCGAACTGGCGGAAACCAGTGGTGCGGAAATCGCCGCACCCCCTACCGTGCTCTCCGCCAAGGATTTGAAGTCGGGCTACAACGTGACGACACCGGCGCAGGCCTGGATTTACTGGAATACGTTGCAGCACCGGCGTGGCGCGGAAGATGTGCTGGACATCGGCCTCGGACTGGCGCGGCGCGCCATGGCGAGGGCGACGTTGCGGATGGGTTGCGGCATCCCGGTGCTGAGCTATGCGGAGCTTGCCGCGTCCGTGTCAGGTTCAGACGTTGCAGTCGCCTCGCTACATCATCTCGATCTGCCGGAGAGATCGAAACTTCTGACCAGAGCGGTGTGGGAAAAGTCGCGGTGGACGGGCCCGGCGGTGATCATGGGATTCGGCTCGATACCATACCCGGCCGTCACGCTCGAAGACGCGGTGATCGAAAAGGCTGTGCGAGCGTGTGCAGCGGAGTTCGGCCTTGGCGTCACAAGCTATTTTCCGGGGATTTCCGACATGAGCTTTTTCGGGCGGGGACGGGGCGGGGGCTCCGGTGAAAATGTGCCGCTCGCGGCCACGGGTTTCACCATGCCGGTCCCGGCGGGATATCCTTGCATCAATATCGGTCCATGGGGACGCGACTATCATCACATGCTTGAGCGGCTTCATGCGCCATACGCCTTTGATACCCTGCCCGGGGTTCTGCTGGCGGTGATTGATGCCGTCAGCAAAGCGCGCTAGACAGCCTTCCCAATTCAACAGGAGACGACCATGGCCCTAACCCGCATCGGCGCCGGCAAACGCATGAGCAACGCCGTCATCCATCACGGCAAGATTTACCTTTCGGGCTATGTGCCGGAGAAGGCCAAGGGCAAATCGGTGAAGGAGCAGACCCAGGACATTCTGACCCAGATCGACGAGACGCTGCGCGAGGCCGGCACCGACAAAACGATGGTCATCAAGGCCAATATCTGGCTGACCGACATCAAGACATGGGCCGAGATGAACGAGGCCTGGGACGCCTGGGTGGTGCCGGGACAGGCTCCGGCCAGGGCAACCGTCGAGGCGAAGCTTGCCGCTCCCGGTCTCGATGTCGAGATCATGGTGGAAGCCGCTCTTTAGGCCGCGCCATCCATGAAAGCCCTGGTGCTCGGCGCAGGGGTCGTCGGCATCACCACGGCCTATGAACTGAACCGCGACGGGTTCGAGGTGATGGTGATCGACCGCGAGGCCGAGCCTGCGTCCTTCACCAGTTATTCCAATGCCGGGCTGTTCGCGCCGGGCCATGCCTATGCATGGTCATCGCCCGCCGCACCCGGCATCCTGCTCCGCTCGCTGTGGCGGGGCGATCAGGCCTTGCGCCTCAAACTCAGCGCCGACCCCCGTTTCTGGCGCTGGATGCGGCGTTTCTGGAATGAATGCACGGTGGAGCGCGCGAGGCGGAACACCATCGCCAAGGTGAAGCTGTGCAACTACTCGCAACGGGTGTTTCACGACACGGTGGCGCGGTCGCAAGTCAAGTATGACGGCCGCGCCGGGGGATTGCTGTATCTCTATCGCAGCGCCAAGGCGCTGGCGGCGGCGGTGGAGAAATCCCGCATCCTCTCCGACAACGGCTGCGAAATCCGGACTCTCGATGCGGACGGCGTGGCTGCGGTTGATCCAGCACTTGCACCCGTCAAGGAGACACTGGCCGGCGCCATCTATGCTCCCAACGATGAAAGCGGCGACTGCCGGCTGTTTTCCCGCAACATGGCGGCGTGGCTGAAGGAGCGCGGCGTCACGTTCAAGTTCGGTACGGCGGTGACGGGGTTTCAGATGGGCTCCGGCCGCATCGAAACGGTGCTGACCGACAAGGGGGCCGAGACGGCGGATGTGATCGTTCTGTGCCTCGGCGTCTATAGTCCGCAACTGGCGCGGCAACTGGGCCATGACCTGCCGATCTATCCGGTCAAGGGCTATGCCTTCACCGCTCCCGTGGCGGGGCGCAACAATCCACCGACGATCGGCGGCGTCGATGAAGAGACGCTGGTGGCTTACGCGCCCTATGGCGACCGCATCAGGGTGACCGGCACGGCGGAGTTTGCGGGCTTCGGCACGTCGCACGAGCCCAAGGATTTCCGCACCATGATGAACTGCATGACGACGCTGTTTCCCGACGGCGCCGACTGGTCGAAGGCCGAGTACTGGGCCGGATTGCGGCCGATGACGCCGCAGGGCACGCCGATCCTGGGCCAGTCGCGCTATTCGAATCTGTGGTTCAATACCGGCCAGGGCCACATGGGCTGGACCATGAGTCATGGCGCTGCCCGCATCACCGCCGACCTTGTTGGCGGCAAAAAGCCAGCACTTGCTGTCGAAAGCATCTCTGCCCCAACGTAATCAGCGCCTCATTCTCGCCTCATCCGGCCCTATTGCTGCACCGCACAACAAGAAACAGGGGACGTGATGCAGAGTAAGTTTGTGTGTTTGGTGGCCGCACTCGCCATCAGTATCGCCGGTATGGTGGAAATCTCCGAGGCGAAGACAGTGACGGGCCTCGCCTCGTACTACAAAAGCGGCAAGCGCACCGCGAACGGGGAAAGGTTCAATCCCAACGGACTGACGGCGGCGCACCGCAATCTGCCCTTCGGCACCAAAGTGAAGGTGACGAACATCAAGACGGGAAAATCCGTCGTGGTCCGCATCAACGACCGCGGACCCTTCATCAGGAACCGCGTGATAGATTTGAGCCTGGGTGCTGCCAAGCTCGTCGGCCTTACGCGCTCCGGGATCGCCAAGGTGAACTTCATCGTCATGGAATAACGCGACAACGGACCGGCTCTCTTGAATCATAGAGGTCCGGTTCGCCATTCGCCAATTCATCAGAACACATGATAGCGGGGCTCCAGGCCTTTGGCGCGCTGCGCTTCGAGGGCCGAGCGGAGTTCCGTCCTGATCCGCTGGATTTCCCGGGGGTCGCGATGCTCCGTGGGCTTGGATCCGCGCCTCAGCCGCAAGGAACGGGCGAGTTCCTTGGCCGACGCGATCGTTGGAAACAACAGGTCGAACTTGAGCGAGAACATGGTGGTCTCCTTCGCCAAAAGCAGGATGCCTGCTTGCGATGACAATTTGACAAACCGGCTGCTCGCGAGCGTGCGCAAAAGAATGCGCCGGCAAGCGAGAACCGATGGTGGATGATCAGATGTTGATTGAATGCGCCTTGGGCGCTGGGTACGCATTCCGCTCAAGGCCCCGGGGCCTGGCGGTCCCGGAGATCAGCAGCGCGTAAAATTCCTTACCATGGCTGACTCCTTTGCAAATTTGCGTGAGAGCAGCACATAACAGAAGTTTTCCGAAAAGAAAAGAGGGTGATGAAAAAATTGTAATGCAATCGTTGCGGCGAAACCACAGGTCACGCAAAGAGCCGTGTCATCACCACCGACAAGCGGCGCGCAAACGCGGCGGGATCGGCCACCGGTTCGCCTTCGAGGATCGTAGCCTGGTCAAGCAGCAGTTCGGCTGCTTCCTCGATCGCCGCAGGCCCCTTGTCCTTCAGCGTTTTCGCCAGCGCGACAATCAGCGGATGGCCGGCATTGACTTCGAGAACGGGGGCGCTGACGGGATGAGACGCGTCCTTCTGGCGCGACAGGATTTTTTCGAGCGTGCGGTCCATCATGCCGTCGGCCACGAGACACACGGCGCTGTCGGTCAACCGTTGCGACTTGCGAACGTCCTTGACCTTCGATCCCAGCGCCTGCTTGAGCGCTGCGATCAGACTCGCCGTCGCCGCCTCGTCGCCGGTCTCGGCTTTGGGTTCTTCCTTCGGCTTGATGAGATCGAGATCGGCGCTGCCCTGGGTGACCGACTTGAACGGCTTGCCGTCATACCCAATTGCGGTCCTGACCCAGAACGAATCGACGGCATCGCTCAACAGCAGCACCTCGACATCGCGCGCCTTGTAACCTTCAAGCTGCGGACTGGACGCGGCCTTCGCCGCATCCTCGGCGGTCAGATAATAAATCGCGGTCTGGTTTTCCTTCAGGCCCGCGATGTAATCCTTCAGGGTCACGGCGTCGGACTTGGTCGAGTGGAAACGCGCGATGTCGTAGATCTGGTCGCGGCGCTCCATGTCTTCATAGAGGCCTTCCTTGATGACCGGACCGAAATTGTCCCAGATCTTGCCATAGGCAACCGGATCCGTTTCGGCGCATTTCTTCAGTTCCGCCAGCACCTTGTTGGTGACCGCCTTGCGGATCGCCGCGACCTGCGGATTGTTCTGCAGCATCTCGCGCGAGATGTTGAGCGGCATATCCTCGCTGTCGACGATGCCGCCGGCGAAGCGCAGGAACGGCGGCAGCAATTCCACATCGTCGGCGATGTAGACGCGTTTGACATAAAGCTTCTGCCGGCCGCGCCGGCTGGGATCGTAGAGGTCGAAGGGCTTGTCGCCGGGCACGAACAGAAGCACCGTATATTCATGCCGTCCCTCGGCCCGGTAATGCAGAGTGAGTGCTGGATCGGTGTAGCTGCCGGTGAGGTGGCCGAAGAATTCCTTGTACTGTTCGGCGGTGATCTCGGATTTGGGCCGGGTCCAGATGGCATTCGCCGCATTGATCTGGCGCGCGGTTTCAGCTTCGACCTGGAGCATGATCGGATGAGCGATGTGGTCCGAATAGGCGCGCACCACGCTCTCGATCTTCCAGTCCTCGAGAAACTCCGCCGCATCGTCTTTCAGGTGCAGAATGATTGAAGTACCACGCGTCGCTGTCGGATGCGGAGCGATCGTGAAACTGCCGATGCCGTCCGAGGACCACAGATGGGCCTCTCCGCTTCCCGCCCGCATCGAGATGACATCGACTTTCGAGGCCACGATGAAGGCCGAATAGAAACCGATGCCGAACTGGCCGATCAGGTGCACGTCGCCCTGGGCTTTTTTGACATTCTCGACGAAAGCCTGGGTGCCGGATTTGGCGATGGTGCCGAGATTGTCGATCAGTTCCGCCTCGCCCATGCCGATGCCGTTGTCGGCGATGATGAGTGTTTTGGCCGTCTTGTCGGGGGTGATGGTGATCCTGAGTTCCGGGTCGCCCTCCAGAAGCCCTGGCGTTGCAATGGCCTCGTAACGCAGCTTGTCCAGCGCGTC
>JANNSP010000089.1:0-2388 GCA_031402975.1 Hyphomicrobiales bacterium | reverse complement strand
GGCACGGCGCGCGCGCTGAGCTCCGCGTCGATCTCGCCGCTGCCGATCCTGACTTTCTTGGCGGTGCCGATGCTGTCACCGGGTGAGGAATCGAAACTCGGTTTCGGCGCCGACGATCTGATCAAGGTGAAGCGCGCCGAGGTCAGGCGGAACATCGGCGAGGAGGGGATCATCTCAACCTCCAACGTGGACGAGCGCGCCTATGACATTACGGTGAAGAATCTGCACGATTACGCCGTCGGCGTCACGGTGCTCGACCAGATGCCGTTCTCGGCGATGGAGGACGTGACCGTCGAGACGCTTCCCGGCATGACGCCGCCCACCGTCAAGGATGTCGACAAGAAGCGCGGCGTCCTGGCCTGGAGTTTCAGCCTCGAGCCAAAGGCCGAAAAAATCATCAAGCACGGCTTCAAGACGGCGTGGCCCGAGGACATGCAGGTGGGAATGAATTGACTCATCCCTCTTCGCGCGAAGCGCGGGGAGGGTGGCCGCCGCAGGCGGACGGGTGGGGTCTGGCCGCGTGGCACGACCCCCTCCGTCACGCGCCGAAGACGGCGCGCGCCACCTCCCCCGCCCTTCGGGCGAAGGAGGAGAAGGGTCGTCCGTCAACGGAGCAATGCGCCATAGACCGTCCACAGCCCCCACGCGACAAGCAGCGCTCCGGTGAATTGGCTCAGCCTGTAATCCGCCGGAATCAGTTTCTCCAACGCCACATAAACAGCGAGCCCGACGATCCAGTTTAGCGCCATCACGCCGCCGTAGAACAAGAGGCCCATCAGCACCCAGCAGCAGCCGAGGCAGTAGAACCCGTGCGACACGCCCATGCGGAATGTACCCCGCCAGCCGCTGCGCCAGTTCCTGGAGAAGAACAAAAGCGGCGACTGGCAATGTCTCAGGCAGGCCTGCTTGAGGGGCGTGAACTGGTAGATGCCGGCGGCGATCAGCAAGCCGCCGCCCACGACGGCGCTCACCACCGCCATCATCATGGAGAGCGGAACAATCTGCCGCGTCGCCAGTTGCAGGATCACCGCGGCCAGGCTGAATAGTGTCCACACCGCACCATAGCCGCCCACGAACACCCAGACCGGGGCCTGGGGCGAGCCCTTCTCGGCAAATCGCCGGCTCATCGCAGCGTAAGTGAGGATGGCTGGCGCCGCCGTGGGCAGCATCATCGCCATCATCATGGTCCACCACATGACGAACAACAGCACCGCAAACGAAGCGGTATCGGGCCTCGACATCGAAGCCATCATCACCGGATCGCCGACGCGGAGCATGAGCCACAGGCCAAGCCCCGCGACGCCAACGAGACCCGCCAGCACCACCACCCGATCCCTGCTGGCTATCCGCTCGAATAAAGTCCGGGCGGCCGCCGTTTGGTTCAACGCACGACGCCCTGGCCGTTCAAATGGATCATCGCCAGATGGGCGTGCTTGCCGGCCGTGTCGAGAACGATGGGGCCATCGGACTTGATCGAACCGCTGGCAAATTGAGCCTCGGCATACTCAAACCCCGCACTCAACGACACCTTGGCGTGATGCGGCTTGCCGGTCACCGGATTGCGGATCGCCTCGGTTCTCGATTCCACCACGCCCGGCACGCTGACGCGGCCCTCACAAGTCTTCAGGTCGGCCTTGATATCGATCGTCTTGAACATCGGCGGATGCACCGTGTCGCACATCGATACGAACACCTGGAAGAAAGTGGCGCCGGGATCGGTATCCTGCCCCGACATGATCTTGAGGATCGCCTCGCGCTGTTCGGGTGTGGCGCGTTCGTCGACGATGGGCAGGATTTCGCCATGGCCCATATGGATGGGTCCGGGCCAGGCCGCCGTCGCCGCGATGTTCAACCCGTCGAGCTTGACCTTGCCATGATGGCCCTTGTCGATATGCATGCCGAACGCCGCGCGGCAGGTGCCGTCGGTGGGCAGCGCGTTGAACTGGCAGGGGCAGCCATAGGAGCAGTTGCAGCTCGATACGGAAGGTCCGTGGATCATCCAGTCGGTTTGGGCCATGTCTTTCTCCTTCTGTTTAGCGAATGACGCCGCTGCGATTCATGCGCACCAATTCTAATACAGAAATCGCTTCCTGTCATTTTCCGTTTGGCGGGGGCGCGCCCTCGTGTATGTCCTGCCGACGGCTCCGGCGGCATCCCTGGGGCCGTTCGCTTGTATGAAAGGATAGTGCATGGCCAATGTGGCGGTGGTGGGCGCCCAGTGGGGCGACGAGGGCAAGGGGAAGCTCGTCGATTGGCTGTCGGAGCGGGCCGATGTGGTGGTGCGATTCCAGGGCGGCCACAATGCCGGCCATACGCTGGTGATCAACGGCGTCACTTACAAGCTGTCGCTCCTGCCCTCGGGCATCGTCCGCCCCGGCAAGCTGTCGG
>JANNSP010000088.1:0-5550 GCA_031402975.1 Hyphomicrobiales bacterium | reverse complement strand
CGCTCGACCTCGATGGTGAAATCCACATGTCCCGGCGTGTCGATGATGTTGAGGCGCCTGCCCTGCCAGTAGGCGGTGGTGGCGGCCGAGGTGATCGTAATGCCGCGCTCCTGCTCCTGCTCCATGAAATCCATGGTGGCGGCGCCATCATGCACTTCGCCGATCTTGTGGCTCTTGCCGGTGTAATAGAGGATACGCTCCGTCGTCGTCGTCTTTCCGGCATCGATGTGAGCCATGATGCCGAAATTGCGATAGTCTTCGATGGCGTGGGCGCGGGCCATAATTCAAACGTCCTTGTACGGATTACCAGCGATAGTGCGAGAAGGCGCGGTTGGCTTCCGCCATCTTGTGGGTGTCTTCGCGCTTCTTGACGGCGGTGCCGCGGTTGTTGGCGGCGTCGAGAAGCTCGCCCGACAGGCGATCGACCATGGTGTTTTCGTTGCGGCCCCGCGCCGCCGTGATGATCCAGCGGATGGCGAGAGCCTGGCGCCGTTCGATGCGGACTTCGACGGGAACCTGATAGGTGGCGCCGCCGACCCGCCGGGAGCGCACTTCGATCGCGGGCGCCACATTGTCGAGCGCCTGGTGGAATATCTGGAGCGGGTCCTGCTTGGCCTTCGTCTGGATTTTCTCCATGGCGCCATAGACGATGCCTTCGGCGGCGGATTTCTTGCCGTCATACATCAGGTTGTTCATGAATTTGGAGACGACCAGATCGTCGAATTTCGGATCCGGATTGATCTGGCGTTTATCGGCGCGGTGACGGCGTGACATGTTCTGTACCTCTCCCGCTTATTTCGGACGCTTGGCGCCGTATTTCGACCGGCGCTGGCGGCGCTTGACCACGCCTTGCGTGTCGAGAATGCCGCGGATGATGTGATAACGGACGCCGGGAAGATCCTTGACGCGGCCGCCGCGGATCATGACGACCGAATGTTCCTGCAGATTATGACCTTCGCCCGGAATGTAGCTCACCACTTCGAAGCCGTTGGTGAGCCGCACCTTGGCCACCTTGCGCAGCGCCGAGTTCGGCTTCTTCGGCGTCGTGGTATAGACACGGGTGCAGACGCCGCGCTTTTGCGGGCAGGACTGCATCGCCGGCACCTTGTTGCGATAGGTCGGCGCCTGTCGGGGCTTGCGGATGAGCTGGTTGATCGTCGGCATTGTGTCTCGTGCTTACCTTCGCGAACCCGTTTGCTCATAACGAAAGGCACTGCCGCGATCCGGGTTCAGGGGATCATCGCAGTGCTCAAAACCAGAGGACCGCGTGGCCGGCAGGGCCATGAGGTCTTGACCTTGAAGTTTTAATCCGTCTTGCTCTCCAGCCAGCGTCTCGGAACGCGAAGTTCCGACTGCCTGCTGCTTGAGGGCGAGGCGGGTTCTACAGGGCGGGGTCCAGCCCGTCAACCCCGAAAACCAGAAAAAGCCCGCGCTTTTCGAGGTCTCGGATCGCCATGCCGCAAACGCCTCTGTGGAAGGGTTTCAGGCTCGGCTTAGCTGGCGCGCCATGACCATTGGAATCATCATTTACAGCCTCGTCTGTGTCTTTCTTGCGGCGATCGTGCGGGGCTATTCGGGATTCGGCTTTTCGCTCCTCGCCATCACCGCTCTGTCGCTCACGCTGCCACCGGCCGAAATCGTGCCGTCGCTGTTCATGCTGGAAGTGGCTGCGAGCTTGCATCTGCTGCCGGGCATCTGGCGCGACATTCACTTTCCTTCGATCGGAATGCTGCTGGGAGGCTGTCTCATCGGAACGCCGTTCGGCGTCTGGTTGCTGGCCCATATCGAACCTGCCCCGATGCTGGTGGCGCTGGGCATTGTCGTTTTGATCTCCACCGTGCTGCTGTGGCAGGGCTTTGCCTTGAAAACGATGCCGGGGCGCGCGGCAACCGTCGCCACCGGCGCGGTTTCGGGCCTCCTCAATGGGGCTTTCAGCACCGCCGGTCCGCCGGTGATCCTGTTCTACTTTGCCTCCCCGGCCGGAAATATCGCGGGCCGCGCCTCGCTCATCGCCTATTTTCTCGGGACCGACATGATCGCGCTGCCCTTGCTAGCCCGCGAAGGCCTGGTCACCTGGGACACATTCATCCGCGCACTGATATTCCTCCCGCCTCTGCTCGCCGGAGTCTGGCTCGGCGCTCGAAGTTTCAAGGGCACCGATCCGGCGGTGTTCCGCAAATGGGTGCTGGTGATTCTGGCGGTGCTTGCGGTGATGACGGCGGCCAAGGGTGTCTATGCGCTACTTCCCCTCCCTCTCCAGCCATAGGCTGGGGAGGGTGGACGCCGAAGGCGGGCGGGTGGGGTGTTTCCACATGGCAGCACCCCTTCCGTCACGCGCCGAAGAAGGCGCGCGCCAGCTCCCCCGCCCTGACGGGCGGAGGAGGAGAAGGGCCGCCTACTCCGCCGCCGGCAGGACTTCCGCCGCCCTCGCCTGCTCTTCTAGGATCAGCGTGTCGCGCTTTTCGGCGACCTGCTTCAGCCTCGACAGCATGCCGCCGGTGCCGGCCGGGATCAGACGGCCGACAATGACGTTCTCCTTCAGGCCCTCGAGCGTATCGACCTTGCCCTGGATCGCTGCCTCGGTGAGGACGCGGGTGGTTTCCTGGAAGGACGCGGCCGAGATGAACGAGCGTGTCTGCAGGCTCGCCTTGGTGATGCCGAGCAGGACCGGAACGCCAGACGCGATGCGGCGTCCGTCGGCTTCGAGCTTGGCATTCTCCTGGTCGAGTTCGGTCGTGTCGATCTGCTCGCCCACGAGAAGCGTCGATTCGCCGGGGTCGGTGATCTCGACCTTCTGCAACATCTGGCGGACGATCACCTCGATGTGCTTGTCGTTGATGCTGACGCCCTGGAGACGATAGACCTCCTGGATTTCATTGACCAGATAGGAGGCAAGCTCCTCGACGCCCTTGATCGCCAGGATGTCATGGGGTGCTGGATTGCCGTCCATGATGTATTCGCCCTTTTCCACGAAGTCGCCTTCCTGAACGGGCAGATGCTTGCCCTTGGGGATCAGGTATTCGACGGCCTCCTGGCTCTCGTCCTGCGGCACCACGCGGATGCGGCGCTTGTTCTTGTAGTCGCGGCCGAATTCGACCCTGCCGGAGATTTCCGCGATGATCGCGTGATCCTTGGGACGCCTCGCCTCGAACAGTTCGGCCACTCGCGGAAGGCCGCCCGTGATATCGCGGGTCTTGGCGCTCTCCAGCGGAATGCGGGCCAGAATGTCGCCGGCTTTCACTTTTGAGCCCGGTTCGACCGAGAGCACCGCATCGACCGACAGCAGGTAGCGCGCCTCGCCGCCGCGCGGCAGCTTGTGCAGCGTGCCATCGCTGCCCTTCAGCACGATCGCCGGCTTCAAGCCGGTGCCGCGCTGGTTCGAACGCCAGTCGATAATGACGCGGTTGGTGATGCCGGTGGCTTCGTCGGCGATTTCATTGACCGAGATGCCGTCGACCACGTCCTCGAATTCGACGATGCCGTCGACTTCGGTCATCAGGGGCCGCGTATAGGGGTCCCACTCGGCGATCTTGGTGCCGCGCTTCACCGTATCGCCCTCGTCGACATAGAGCCTGGTGCCGTAACCCACCTTGTGCACGGCGCGCTCGTTGCCCTTGGCGTCCTCGACCACGATCGTCTGGTTGCGGCCCATGACCATGAGCCGGCCCGTCGAGTCCTTCATGACGTTCTTGTTGCGGATGCGGATGACACCCTCGTGGTTCGATTCGACGAAGGACTGGTCGAGCACCTGCGCCGTGCCGCCGATATGGAAGGTGCGCATGGTGAGCTGGGTGCCAGGTTCGCCGATCGACTGGGCGGCGATGACGCCCACCGCTTCTCCCATGTTGACCGGGGTGCCCCGCGCCAGGTCGCGGCCGTAGCATTTGCCGCACACGCCGAACTTGGTTTCGCAGGTCAGGACCGAGCGGATGCGGATTTCGGTGACGCCGGCCTTTTCGAGCGCCTCGACATGGATTTCGAGAATCTCGTCCCCGGCCGGAACGATGAGTTCCCCGGTCGCCGGATCGGTCACATCGACGGCGGCGGTGCGGCCGAGAACTCGGATGCCCAGCGAGGCGATAACCTCGCCCGCATCGATGATCGGGCGCGCCGTGATCGAAGCCTTGGTGCCGCAATCCACTTCCGAGATGATGGCGTCCTGGGCGACATCGACGAGGCGGCGCGTCAGGTAACCCGAATTCGCCGTCTTGAGTGCCGTATCGGCCAGACCCTTGCGGGCGCCGTGCGTCGAGTTGAAATATTCAAGGACGGACAGGCCTTCCTTGAAGTTCGAGATGATCGGCGTCTCGATGATCTCTCCCGACGGCTTCGCCATCAGTCCGCGCATGCCGGCGAGCTGCTTCATCTGGGCCGGCGAACCGCGAGCACCCGAATGGCTCATCATGTAGATCGAGTTGATCTGCTCCTGGCGGCCGGTCTTGGGGTCTTCCGCCGGGGTCGAGATCTTCTTCATCATCTCCTCGGCGACGCGGTCGGTGCACTTGGCCCAGGCGTCGACGACCTTGTTGTACTTCTCGCCCTGGGTGATGAGCCCGTCGATATACTGCTGCTCATATTCCTTGGCGAGCTTTCGCGTGTCGTTGACCTCCTTTTCCTTGGCGGCGGGGATGACCATGTCATCCTTGCCGAAGGAAATGCCGGCCTTGTAGGCGTTGTAGAAGCCGAGCCCCATGATCCGGTCGCAGAAGATGACCGATTCCTTCTGGCCGCAATGGCGGTAGACGGCGTCGATCATCTTGGAGATGTCGCGCTTGGTCATCAGCTTGTTGCACAGGTCGTAGCTGATGTTCGGCGCCTTGGGCAGGAGCTCGCCGATCTTCATGCGGCCCGGCGTCGTCTCGACCGTCCGGTTGATCATCTTGCCTTCGGGGCCCACTTCCTTGATGCGGCCCTTGATCTTGGAGTGCAGCGTGATGACGCCGGCCGCCAGCGCATGGTCGAGCTCCGCCATGTTGCCGAACGCCTTGCCTTCGCCAGGTTCCCCGGTCCGGGTGATCGAGAGGTAATACAATCCGAGGACGATATCCTGCGACGGCACGATGATCGGCTGTCCGTTGGCCGGGTGCAGCACGTTGTTGGTGGACATCATCAGGACGCGGGCTTCAAGTTGCGCTTCCAAGGACAGCGGCACATGGACGGCCATCTGGTCGCCGTCGAAATCGGCGTTGAAGGCGGTGCAGACCAGCGGATGAAGCTGGATCGCCTTGCCCTCGATCAGCACCGGCTCGAAGGCCTGGATGCCGAGGCGATGCAGGGTTGGCGCGCGGTTGAGCAGCACCGGATGTTCGCGGATCACCTCGTCGAGGATATCCCAGACCTCCGGCTTCTCCTTCTCGACCAGCTTCTTGGCCTGCTTGACGGTCGACGACAGGCCCTTCGCCTCAAGCCTGGAATAGATGAACGGCTTGAACAGTTCGAGCGCCATCTTCTTCGGCAGGCCGCACTGGTGCAGCTTGAGCTCCGGCCCGACCACGATGACCGAGCGGCCGGAATAGTCGACGCGCTTGCCGAGCAGGTTCTGGCGGAAGC
>JANNSP010000087.1:0-1536 GCA_031402975.1 Hyphomicrobiales bacterium | reverse complement strand
CCTATAATGTCAACGCCGACACGGCGGCGGGTGCCATTGCATCGGCCACGGGTGCAAAACGCCTGTTGCTGTTGACCGACGTGGCAGGGGTTCTTGATGGCAACAAGCAATTGATCAGCGAACTGAAGATCGGCGACGTGGCCGGGCTGATCGCCGACGGCACCATCACGGCGGGCATGATTCCCAAGGTCGAAAGTGCGGTGGCCGTGGTCGAATCGGGCGTCGAGGGCGTCATCATTCTCGATGGCCGCGTGCCGCATTCGGTGTTGCTCGAACTGCTCACGCCGCATGGCGTCGGCACCCGCCTGTCACGGACCGGCGTATGAGCGGTTTCGCCCATGTCGATAGCTGGATCTTCGATCTCGACAACACGCTCTATCCGGCGTCCTGCCGGCTGTTCGACCAGATCGACGTCAGGATGGGAGAGTTCGTCTCGCGCCTGCTCGATGTCGGCTACGCCGAAGCCAAACTCCTGCAGAAGCAGCTTTTCTACAGGCACGGCACGACGCTCCGTGGGCTGATGGTCGAGCACGGCGTCAATCCCGACGGCTTTCTCGACTATGTGCATGACATCGACCACGCCCCGGTCAAGCCCAACCCGGCGCTCGACGAAGCCTTGCACGCACTCCCCGGCCGCAAGCTGGTCTTCACCAACGGCACCGTGGCCCACGCCGAGAAGGTGCTGGCCCGCATCGGCGTCACCCATCATTTCGGCGACATTTTCGATATCGTGCACGCCGATTTCATTCCGAAGCCGGATATCGGTCCCTACCGCCGCTTCGTCGAGAAGACCGGTATCACACCGAAGTCCTCCACCATGTTCGAGGACATCGCGCGCAATCTCGAAGTCCCGCACGCGCTCGGCATGACGACCGTCCTGGTGACCTCGCCCGACAATCGCGACGCGGCCTATCTGAACGGCGGCGCGGAACTGCCGCATGTGCATCATGTAACCGGTGATCTAGCCGGGTTTCTGGCGGGCATTACCACAACACTTGCAATCGCAAAGAGGGCATCATGACCGATCTTCAATCCACCATCGAACAGGCCTGGGAGGAGCGCGACAAGCTTTCGGTGAAAACCAGGGGCGCGGTCCGCAAGGCTGTGGAGAAAAGCCTCGCACTCCTCGACAGCGGTGAAGCGCGCGTCGCCGAAAAGCGCGATGGCCTTTGGATCACCAACCAGTGGCTGAAGAAAGCCGTGCTGCTTTCGTTCCGCCTTAACGATATGACGCTGATCGGCGGCGGCTCCGGCAAGTCGAAATGGTGGGACAAGGTACCCTCCAAGATGGAGGGCTGGACGGCGAAGGACTTCCGCAAGGCCGGTTTCCGCGCGGTGCCCAACTGCATCGTGCGCCACTCCGCCTATATCGCGCCCAATGTCGTGCTGATGCCGTCCTTCGTCAATCTCGGCGCCTATGTCGACAAGGGCACCATGGTCGATACCTGGGTGACGGTCGGCTCCTGCGCCCAGATCGGCAAAAATGTTCATCTGTCGGGCGGCGTCGGCATCGGCGGCGTCCTTGAGCCCATGCAG
>JANNSP010000086.1:0-6601 GCA_031402975.1 Hyphomicrobiales bacterium | reverse complement strand
CGGAAGTCCGCGCGCGCCACCTTCCCCGCCCTTCGGGCGGAGAAGGATACTTACGCGATTCGTCTTAATCCCCGGTCTTGCGCGGCACTCCAGGCGACGAGGTCCATGATGGTTTCGAGGGGTTTGAGGCGGAGTCCTTTGGCGATGGCCGGTTCGGTGCCCGACGCGATGACGGCTTCCTTCAGGCCGAGCTTGTGGGCTTCCTTGAGGCGGGCTTCGGTCTGGCTCACCGGGCGGATGGCGCCGGAGAGTGCTATCTCGCCGAACACCGCCGTGCCATGGGGGATGACGGAGCCGGTGAGGGAGGAGAGGAGTGCCGCCGCCACCGCGAGGTCGGCTGCTGGTTCGCGCACGCGGAGGCCGCCCGCCACATTCAGGTAAACATCGTTGGCGCCGATCGACACCCCAGCGCGGGCTTCGAGGACGGCGAGGATCATGGCGAGCCGGTTGCTGTCCCAGCCCACCGTGGTGCGGCGCGGAGTGCCCAGAGGCGACGGCGCCACCAAAGCCTGCACCTCGATCAGCAACGGCCGCGTTCCCTCCATCCCGGCGAAGACCACGGTGCCCGGTGCTGGCCGTTCGTTCGATCCCATGAACAGGCGCGACGGGTTGCTGACTTCGGTCAGCCCCCGGTCCGACATTTCAAAGACGCCGATCTCGTCGGTCGGACCGAAGCGGTTCTTGACGGCGCGGAGGATGCGGAACTGGTGGCCGCGGTCGCCTTCGAAATACAGCACCGTATCTACCATGTGCTCGATCACCTTGGGGCCGGCGATCTGGCCATCCTTGGTGACGTGACCGACCAGCAGCATGGCGGTGCCCTTCTGCTTGGCATAGCGGATCAGCGCCTCGGCACCCGCCTTCAACTGCGTCACCGTGCCGGGGGCCGCCTCGATGACCGGCGACCAGAGCGTCTGGATCGAATCGATGACGACGGCTGTGGGTGGGGCCGCCTCGTTGAGGGTGGCCAGAATGTCGGAGACATTGGTTTCGGTGGCGAGCAGCACGGCGGCGTCGTCGAGGCCCAAGCGCTCGGCCCGCAGACGGACCTGGGCGATCGCCTCCTCGCCCGAGACATAGATGACGCGCTCGCCTTTCCTTGCCAGCGCCGCCAGCGCCTGGAGCAACAACGTGGACTTGCCGATGCCGGGATCGCCGCCGATCAACACGCCCGAGCCCGGCACGAAACCGCCGCCCGACACCCGGTCAAGTTCGGCGATGCCGGTGACGATGCGGGGTGGCGCGGGTGATTCCCCCTTGAGGCCGACGAGGCGCGACGGGCGTCCCTTGGGCATCGAGGCACCTTTCGCCCCGGCCATCGGCGGCGCCGTCAATTCCTCGATCACGGTGTTCCAGCCGCCGCAGGCATCGCAGCGCCCGGCCCATTTGGAACCGGCGCTTCCACAGGACTGGCAAACGAATTGCGAAGTTCTGGCCATGCTTCAGTGTGACAGGAACATTTAGAGAACGCAAGGACCGTCTTTGACAGCGCCCCGCCCCGCTGCCAGAAAGCTTCAAGGATTTCGGAGGGGCGTTTGCATCAGGTCCGGCATATCTGGACATTCCTGCGCGATCTGTGGCGGCAGGCGCCGTGGCCGCTGGGATTGTTTTTCCTGGCGACGGCGCTGTTCCTGGTGTTCGGACGAATCGCGGAAGAAGTGATCGAGGGCGACGCCGACGCGTTCGACCGCAGGATCAGCCTCTTGTTTCGCGATCCAGCGAAACCCGGCCAGATCGCCGGGCCGCCCTGGCTGCAGGAGGCGATGCGCGACTTGACCGGCCTGGGCAGCACGGTGGTGCTGGTTCTCATCCTGCTGGTGGTCATCGGCTATCTGGTGAGCGCGCGGCGTTACTCAATGGCCGCTTTCCTGTTCGCGGCGGTGGGCAGCGGACAGATTGTCAGCAGCGTCCTCAAATACCTGATCGGGCGGACGCGGCCGGAATTGTTAGACGGCTCACCCTATATCTACAGCGCCAGCTTCCCCAGCGGGCACGCCATGCTGTCGGCCATCACCTATCTGACTTTGGGCGCGCTGCTCACCCGGATCGTCCATCGCACCACGCTCAGGGCCTATCTGCTGACGGTCGCCATGGTGCTGACCGTGCTGGTCGGAGTGAGCCGGGTCTATCTCGGCGTCCATTGGCCGACCGACGTTTTGGCCGGGTGGTGCATAGGCGCTGCCTGGGCGGTCCTGTGTTGGAGCGTGGCGCTGTGGTTCGAGATCGGGGAGGCGGATCACTTGTCGTAGGGGTTCTTGCCCCCACGCAGGCTGAACCTGATCGGCACGCCTTCGAGTTCGAAATCCTTGCGCAACCCATTCATCAGATAGCGCACATAGCTGGTGGGCAGTTTCGAGAGCTGGTTGCCGAAGATGGCGAAAGTCGGCGGGCGTGAATCGGCCTGGGTGGCGTAGCGTATCTTGATCGGTCGGCCGCCGGGTGCGGGCGGTGGGTTGCGCTCGATCGCCTGCTCAAGCCAGCGGTTGATCTGCGAGGTGGGGACGCGCTTGCCCCATTTCTCGACCGATTTGAGAACCGCCGCCATCAGTTTGTCGATGCCGCGCTCCTGCTTGGCCGACAGCGTCACTACCGGAACGCCGCGGATTTCCGGCAGCACGTCTTCCAGTTCGCTGTGCACCTGCTTGAGCG
Source organism: Hyphomicrobiales bacterium (assembly GCA_031402975.1). Lineage (GTDB taxonomy): Bacteria > Pseudomonadota > Alphaproteobacteria > Rhizobiales > Aestuariivirgaceae > Aestuariivirga. Next base: position 3,952 of record JANNSP010000086.1, on the reverse strand, counting down.
TCTTCTGCTTGTCCTCGACCAGATCCCATTTGCTCAAGGCCAGGACGACCGCCTTGCCTTCCTGGGCGACGAGATTGGACAGCGTCAGGTCCTGGCTTTCGATGGGGAGCGAGGCGTCGATCAGGACGATGATGCAGTCGGCGAAGCGGATGGCGCGGAGCGCGTCCGAGACCGCGAGCTTCTCGATCTTGCCGGTGACCTTGGCCTTGCGGCGGATGCCGGCCGTGTCCCACAGGCGGATGGGCTGGCCGCGCCAGTCGAAGTCGGTCGAGATCGCGTCCCGCGTGATGCCGGCCTCGGGCCCGGTCAACATCCGTTCCTCGCCGAGCAGCACATTGACCAGCGTCGATTTCCCGGCATTGGGCTGGCCGATGATGGCGAGGCGCAAGGGGCCGGTGGCGCGTTCCTCGCTTTCAATTGCAGCAGACGCCAAGGCAAAGGGTTCGATCGCGTCATGCAGGAGGTCGAGGCCCTCGCCGTGTTCGGCGGAAATGCCGAGCGGTTCACCGAAGCCCAGTTCATAGCCTTCGACGAGGCCCGGCGCATGAGCGCGCGCCTCGGCCTTGTTGGCGACCAGCACCACGGGCTTGCCATGCTTCCGGATGCGCTCGGCGAACTGGCGGTCGATGGGGGTGACGCCGGCTCTTGCATCGATCACGAAGAAGATGAGGTCGGCATCGTCGATCGCCAGTTCGGCCTGGGCGCTCATCCGGGCTTCGAGCGAATCCTTCTTCGAATCGTCCAAGCCCGCCGTGTCGAACACGCGGAATTTCAGATCGCCGATGCGGCCCTCGCCCTCCCGCCGGTCGCGCGTCACACCCGGCTGGTTGTCGACAAGGGCGACCTTCCGCCCGACGAGGCGGTTAAACAAAGTCGACTTGCCGACATTGGGGCGTCCGAGGATCGCTACGGTGGCAGTCATCGAGCGATGGTTTTCAGCCGTTGCGCCTGCGAATTGGGTCGTCTTTTCAAAGCTGTGCATCCTTTTGAAGCTAGTAAAATTGTGCTGGAGGCAAATGACTGCGATTGCTGCGGGCCCGGTTTGCAACAGTTTCTCGGGTTCCGCAATGACAAGCGCCTTGGCGGTGCTTGCCAAATGTCAGGGGCTTCGGCACATTTGGACTTAGCCGGACATCGGATGGATGCCGGGAGGAGCGGGCATCCATGACGGAGAGGGACCTTCACGCAACGGTGGAATTTGTCGAACTGGCATGGATCCCCATGCCCGACGGGCGACAGCTCGCGGCTCGGCTGTTCCTGCCCCGGCACCGGCCGCAACCGGTACCCGTTGTTCTCGAATACATCCCCTACCGGCGGCGCGACGGCACCCGCATCGGCGACGACGAGATGCATATCTGGTTCGCGGCCCATGGGATCGCGTCGGCACGGGTCGATATCTCGGGCATGGGCGACAGCGACGGCATCGTCGGCGACGAGTATGTCAGGCGAGAACAGGACGACGCGCTGGTCATCATCGACTGGCTGGGGACGCAAGACTGGTGTTCCGGCAATGTGGGCATGATCGGGATTTCCTGGGGCGGCTTCAGCGGATTGCAGGTGGCGGCAAGGCGCCCTCCCCGTCTCAAGGCCATCGTCACCCTGTGCTCGACCGACGACCGCTATGGGTGCGACGCGCATTATCTCGGCGGCTGCCTGCTCAACGACAATTTCTCCTGGGGGGGTGCCTTCTTCAACTACGCCGTGCTGCCGCCCGATCCCGCCATGGTGGGCGAGGAGCGCTGGCGCGAGTTGTGGCGTCAGCGCATTGAGGCCCATGTGAATTTCCCGGCCTTGTGGCTCAATCACCAGCGCCGCGACGACTTCTGGAAGCACGGCTCGGTGTGCGAGGATTGGGGGGCGATCGAGTGCCCGGTCTTCTCCGTCGGCGGCTGGCTCGACGGCTATACGCCGGCGGTGTTCCGGCTGGTCGAAAACCTCAAAGCCCCGTGCAAGGGTCTGATCGGGCCGTGGGGCCACAAGGAACCGCAGCGCGGCGTCCCCGGCCCCGCGATCGGATTTCTGCAGGAATGCCTGCGCTGGTGGGAGCATTATTTGAAAGGCGAGGACCGCGGCGTTGACCGCGACCCGGCGATGCGGCTGTGGGTTCAGGACTATGCCAGCCCGCAACCCCATTTCGACGAGCGGCCCGGACACTGGCGCGCCTTCCGGACCTGGCCCGAGGCGAAGGTGGAGAGGCTATCGCTCTTTCCCGCCGGGAGCGAGTTGCTGCCGCGGCGATCAAGGCGGAAACGTCCCCCGCTGGCGATTTCCTCGCCCTTGACGGTCGGGTTGAAAAGTCAGGAATGGTGCCCCTATGGCCAGGGGCGGCTGGCGGCGGAAAGTGCGACGGACCAGCGCGAGGATGACGGCGGTTCCCTGTGTTTCACCGGGACTCCCTTGGACAAGGACCTGACCATCATGGGCGAGGCCCATGTGCATCTGCGGATTTCAGCCGACCGGCCGCAGGCGATGGTCGCGGCGCGGCTCTGCGACGTGGCGCCCGACGGCACCTCGGCGCTCATTAGTTTCGGCATTCTCAATCTGTCGCATCGCGACAGTCACGAAAATCCTTCCGCGCTGAAGCCAGGAAGGTTTTACGACGTCGCCTTCGATCTGAAGCCGATCGCCCAGACCATCCCCAAGGGGCACGCGCTGCGTCTGGCGATTTCGTCGTCCTACTGGCCGATGGCCTGGCCCTCGCCCGAGCCGGTGACGCTGCGCATCGATGCCGCAGGCTCGAAACTCGATCTGCCCGTCATCGGCAAAACCACGGGATCGAGGAAAGTGCATTTTGAAGAACCCGAATATGCGGCCCCGGGACCGGTCACGGTCATTACTCCGCCCATGCATACGCGCGAGGTGTTGTACACTGTCGAGGACCAGTCGACGGCGTTCCATATCAACGGCAATGACGGGCGCTATGTGTTGGGCGACACGGGCACCGAAATCGCGGCGCGGCGCACCAAGATCTACGAAATCTCCCGCCTCGATCCGACCTCGGCCCGGACCCGGGTCATCTGCCATCACGAATACAAGCGAGGCGACTGGCAGGCGCGCGTCGAAACCGAAGTGGCGGTGACCAGCGACGCCACGCATTTCCATATTACCGGAACGGTCCGGACCTTCGACCACGAAGAGCCATTCGCCAGCCGCGATTTCGAGGAGAGAATTCCCCGCGATCATGTTTGAACCCAACGATGAGAAGTAGCCGCCTTCCTTTCCCTTCCCCCCTCGCGGGGGAAGGGCATCACTCCCAAGAAAAATTCACTTTGCGAGAACCCGATACCATGGAAGACTTGGCCTTAACCGCAATCGAGAGGATGGGTCCGATGACCGTCATGATGAATCGCCGCTTCTTCCTGCAGACCGCCTCGGGCGTGATCGCCGTGCCGATCACCGGCTTTGGATCGCTCCCGGCATACGCCGCGCGCGAGGAACTCGTGGTCCGCTTTGAATACGATATTTCCAACATGGATCCGGCCAACCGCACCGGCTCGGTCGAGGATAACATCATCCTCGCGGTGTGCCAGACGCTGGCCCGCTTCAATCCGGGCAAGCTTGACTGGGCGCCGGATGCCGCCAAGACCATCACCCAGGTTTCGGCGCCCGCGCCAGCAAGGCACCGGCACCGGGGATCGGCGAAGAGGCGCCCACCGCCACCAGCCGGCATCCGTCCAGCAGGCGAGCTATCGTGGCAATCAGCAATTCCTGGCGGCTGAAGTCCACCGCGGCCACAGCGCTGTTACTCCGCCGCCCGGCGAAGATCGACATGGGCCGCGAGATAGGCCTGGAAGCCATCGGCGCTGCGGGCCATGTCGCAGTAGCTCTTCACATGAGCTTCATCGACGCCATAAATGTCCCATAGATTTAGGGGCCATGCCCCGCGTTTGGCTTCGGCGACGCCACCGATGTAGGTGGCGGGCAATGTCGAGCCGGCGGTCGCCTCGTCGTC
>JANNSP010000085.1:0-11541 GCA_031402975.1 Hyphomicrobiales bacterium | reverse complement strand
TCATGATGACCTCGGCCGCCGAAACGCCTTCTTCCTTGTGGATGTCGACCGGAATGCCGCGGCCGTTGTCGCGCACGGTGACGGAGCCGTCGGCGTTCAGCACGACAAAGACGCGGTCGGCATAGCCCGCCAGCGTTTCGTCGATGGCGTTGTCGACCACCTCATAGACCATGTGATGCAGCCCAGAGCCGTCATCGGTGTCGCCGATATACATTCCGGGGCGCTTCCGGACCGCGTCGAGGCCCTTCAGCACCTTGATCGAATCGGCGCCATAGGCTTCGGCGCCGCTGTTCTTGTCGTCGTCGTTCATGGGATTCCCGTCACTTCCGAAATACTTGCATCTTCCACATGGAAGACCGCCGCGTCCGGTCCGAGGCCTTGGAAAAGTCCGGCTTCGGTGCCGCTCATCCAGGCCTGGCAGCCCAGACGCTCAAGTGTAGCATAAAGGCTCGCGCGGCGCACGCGATCCAGATGCGCCGCGACCTCGTCCAGCAGCAGGACGGGAGCCACTCCGCTGTCGCCCTTGACCGCCCGCGCCTGGGCCAGAATGAGGCCAATCAGCAGGGCTTTCTGCTCGCCCGTCGAACATTGGGTGGCGGCCGCGTCCTTGGGGCCGTGCCACACCGCGAAGTCGCTCCGGTGAGGTCCGTGGAGGGTGCGCCCCGCCGCCTGGTCGGCGCGCCGCGAATCAGCCAGCAGTTTCCGGTATTCGTCCTCGGCGCGCACCGCCGGCATGGATGAAACCAGCAACTCCGTACCGCCTTCGACCGCAATCCGCGCCCAGGGAAAATCACTCAACCCGCGCGATTGGCCGATGTGCCGCTGCAGCGACTCGACGGCCGTCAACCGCGCCGCGGCGACGGCGATCGCCGCTTCCGCCATATGGGCCTCGAGGCTTGAAATCCAGGCGCTGTCGGAGCGTGGTTCGCCGAGCAGCAGGTTGCGTTCGCGCATCAGTTTCTCGAACACGGTGAGGCGCGCGCCGTGCTCGGGGTCGAAGGCCTGAACCAGACGATCGAGAAAACGCCGCCGGTCACTGGCGGGTCCGCCGAACAATCGGTCCATGGCGGGTGTCAGCCACAGCACCCGCAGATGCTGGCCGAGGATGCCTGAGCTTTTTTGCACCCGGCCGTCGATCATGACACTCCGGCCTTCGCCCGACTGGCTGTCCCAGCCGGTTCCAAGATTGACTTTGCCGCCTGGCGTTTCAAGCTCACCGGCAATGGCCCAGGTACCGTTCCCACCATGACGCGCCAGAGTGTCGAACGAATTGCCGCGCAGTCCCCGGCCCGGAGCCAGCAGCGAAATCGCTTCCAGGAGATTGGTCTTGCCGGCGCCATTGGGACCCCACAAGGCAATGAGCTTCGAGCTCATGTCGAGGCGGAGTTCGGCATAGTTGCGGAATTGCGTGAGGGTGAGGCGGCTGATCGCCAGCGTGGGCGTTTCGGTCACAAGCAGCGCTTACACCCGCATCGGCATCAGCACATAGAGGGCCTGCTCGTCGGCGGGATCGCGGATGATGGTGGGCGAGCCCGCGTCGGCGAGCGAGAATTTCATCTGCGCCGATTTCATCTGCCCCGCCACGTCGAGCAGGTAGCGCGCATTGAAGCCGATATCGATGGGATCGCCGTCATAGTTCGCCGCGATCTCCTCCTCGGCCGAGCCCGAGTCGGGATTGTTGACGGTGAGCACCAGCCGGTCCTTGGTGATGTTGAGCTTGACGGCGCGGCCTTTCTCCATGGAAATGGTAGAAACGCGATCCACGGCCTCGGCGAAAATCCGGGTCTCGACTTCGAGCACCTTGTCGTTGTGGCGCGGGATCACCCGCTCGTAATCCGGGAAGGTGCCATCGATCAGCTTCGAGGTCAGCACCAGGTGGCCGGCGGTGAAGCGGATTTTCGAGGCCGAGAGCGACACTTCGACGTCGCCCTCCTGACCGTCGATCAGTTTCACCAGTTCGAGCACGGTCTTGCGCGGCACGATGACACCGGGCATGCCCTCGGCCCCTTCGGGTCTGGCGATTTCCGCCTGGGCGAGGCGATGTCCGTCGGTGGCAACGGCGCGCAGGGCTCCGCCGTTTGCTACGTCATGCAGATAGATGCCGTTGAGGTAGTAGCGGGTCTCCTCGGTCGAGATGGCAAAGCGGGTGCGCTCGACCAATCCCGTCAGGTCACCGGTCGAGATGCGGAAGGTATGGGGGAGGTCGCCCGCCGCCAGATCGGGGAAATCCTCGGGCGGCAGTGCCTGCAGCGCGAAACGCGAGCGCCCGGCGAGGATCGCCACCCGGCCGGCATCGGGGGCCTGGTTCAATTCAAGCTGGGCGCCGTCGGGAAGCTTTCGCACGATGTCGTAGAGCATGTGGGCGGGCACCGTGCAGGCCCCGTCCTGGCTGACTTCGGCCACAACGCTTTCGACGATTTCGATATCGAGATCGGTAGCCGTCAGGCGGAGCTGGCCCGAGGCCGCGTGGACCAGGACATTCGACAATATGGGGATGGTGTTGCGGCGCTCGACGACGCTTTGCACATGGTTGAGTGCCTTGAGGAAAGCCGCTCTTTCGATCGTCACGCGCATGACCGGAAAAATCCCAACAGTGTTGCCCAGCCTGGCGCCGGGCCGAAGACATTGGCGGTTGTGACGCGATCTTTCAAGCCCCGGGGTTGATGGCGTTCACACGTCTGTCACAAAACCGTGTCCAATGAAACTCTCCTTCCGCCCCGCCCGTACTGCCGGTGTCTCGACGATCGTACCGGAGAGACGCACCGCCGCTTTCACATCCAACCCAAGAGGTAAAATCATGTTCTCAGCGACCAATACCCGTGTGGCTCTCGGAGCCATGCTGGCCTGGCAACTTGCCGTTGCCGCGCCATCGCTAGCGTCCAGTCACATGGACGCGCCGCTGATCACCCGCGACGATCCCGCCAATACCACCGACGTCTATGCCTTCAAGAGCAAGACCGGCGGCGTGGATTATCTCACCACGGCACTCGCCGTCTATCCGTTCGAGGAGCCCGGCATCGGCCCCAACTCATATGGCTTCGATCCAGCCGTCGACTACGAGATTCACGTGGCTCTCGGCAACAAGGTGAATACCGGCCGGGCCGACCTGACCTACCGGTTCGAGTTCTCCAACCAGTATGCGAATCCCGATACAATCCTGCAAAGCTATCTCGGCGTCGTGCTGCCCGGGCCGCAGTTCTCGCCCAACCAGAATCTCCGGCAGACCTATAAAGTCACCAGGATCGACCACCGCGCCGGCAATGCCGAAACCGTCCTCGGCATCAACATCAAGGTGCCACCCAACAATCAGGGCCGCCTGACCCCCAACTACAACAACGGCAATGACGGCGACCGGCGGGCCCGCGGCGGCGTGGCGCTCGCCTCGCAGCTCGACGGCTATACCTCGAATGCCATCAAGTCCATCGCCGGAAATCACCTGGTCTTCGCGGGCCAGCGCGACGACGGGTTCTATGCCGACATCCAGTCGATCTTCGACCTCGACCTGTCGTTCGACAAACCGGCGCCGTTCGACAGTCAGGGCGGTTTCAACGTGCACATGATCGCGCTTAACATTCCGCTGAGCCAGTTCGGCACGTCCAAGATCGCCGGAGTGTATGCCACCACGGCGCGGACCGCGGGCAACGGCAACAGGGTCCAGGTTGGCCGTCAGGGCAATCCGCTGTTTGTCGAAGCCCTGGTCGCGATCAAGGACAAGAACCGCTACAACAGCAGCAGGCCCCTGGGCGACTCGGCCAATTTCAGAACCTATGCGGCCAACCCGGAATTGTCGACCCTTCTGGGAGTGACGCCGATCGCTCCGGGATTGCTCGAGACGATCTTCATCCCCGATCTGATCAAGGTCGATCTGACGACACCACCGGCCAGGCTTGCGGGGCAAGCCGGCTTTCATCGCCTCAGCGTGTTCGGCGGCGACGTGCTGCCCAGCACCTTGACCGGCGGAAATGTGGCGGGCGGCTGGCCCAATGGCCGGAGGTTCGGTGACGACGTGATCGATATCGCCATCATAGCCCTCGGCGCGGCGGGGCCGGGACCCGACTTTTCGAACGTGAACGCCGACAAGGTGACTTCGAACGACATCACCTACAATCGTGTGTTCCCCTATGCCGCGACGCCCCTCAACGGGCGAGTGCACGGGCATCACGGCGACTGACCGCCACCAGCAAACCTTGGAGATGATCGCCGCGAATGGCGGTCATCTCCTCGATGTCCGGACAGAAATCATCGGGAGGCAAACAGATGAGTTTCGCGCGGCTGATGATGTTCGCAGCGGCAGGCATGGCGTGCGCCGTCGTCACTCCCGTCAGCGCCGCTGAACCAACGCGGCCAACGAGCGACGCAACCATTCTTGCAATTGTGCCCGCGAGCCAGGACCAGGCGGCGGCGAGCTTGCGCTCCGATCAGATCGCTCTCGCCAGCGATCGCGACAATCTGGCGCTGGCGCTCCGAACCGCGCGCATGGCGATCGAGGCCGGCCGGAGCGCTGCCGATCCCCGCCGCTACGGCCAGGCACAGGCCGCACTGGCACCCTGGTGGAGCGCGCCCGAGCCGCCGGAAGAGGTGCGGGTTCTGCGCGCCGTCGTCGCCCAGGCCTATCATGATTTTGACGGCGCTCTCGCCGACCTCGACGCGATCCTGGCGCGGTCGCCGGACAACGCCCAGGCGCGCCTGTCGCGGGCTTTCGTCCGCATGGTGACGGGCGATGTGGAAGCAGGTGGCGCCGATTGCCGTGCGCTCCCGGCCGGGCTCGATCCGGTGATCGCCATTGTTTGCAAAGCCCGCGCCGATGCGCTGTCGGGCAAGGCCAGCGAAGCGCGCGACTCCCTGCTTGGCGCCCTGACGCCTGGAACGGCGGGCACGGCCATGCGCGGTTTCGGCCTCGCGGTTCTCGCCGACACAGGTCTGGCACTCGGGCGCGCCGATGAAGCCAGCCGGATTTTCGCCGCGGCCACCGCCGGCGGCAATCCGGATGTGTCGATCCTAGCGGCCTATGCCGACCTGCTGCTCGACGGCGGACGGCCGGCCGAAGCCTTGTCGCTGCTTGACGGGAAGGGCAACGCCGACATCCTCATCCTGCGCCGCGCCATCGCCGCCAAAAAGCTGAACGATCCCCGGCTGGCCGGCTGGGCTTCCATCATGAACGAGCGCTTCGCCGCGGCGGCCGCCGGCGGAGTGCGGGTCCACCTGCGCGAGGAGGCCCGCTTCCGGCTTGAGGTCGAGGGCGATACGGTGAACGCGCTGGCGCTGGCCATCGACAACTGGTCGGTACAGAAGGAACCGCCCGATGCGCGGCTGCTGCTCGAAAGCGCCTTGGCCGCCAACCAACCCGCCGCCGCGCAGCCGGTCATCGATTTCGTCAGGCGAACGGGACTCAGCGATGCGCGGCTTGCCCCCCTCTTCGCCAAGCTGGGGTCTTCCCCATGACCCCCCGCGCGCGCCTGATCGCCATCGCCGCCGCCCTGCTTGCATGGATCACCCTGGCGCCGGCGGCGTCTGCCCATTCGCAAAGCTATGGCTATCTCAACATCGCGCTCAACAGCGAGTCGCTCACTGGAACGCTCGACATCGCGGTGCGCGATCTCGACACCTTGTTAAGTCTCGACGGCAATGGCGACGGCAGTATCACTTGGGGCGAATTCCGGTCGCGCGAACCGGCCGCGATCGCTTCGGTGCTGGAGCGAGTTTCAATCGGCACGGAGAATGGCGCGTGCGCCCTGAAGGGACGTCCGGCCCTGACCCGGACGCGCGGCGGCGAAACATTTCTGGTGTTTCCCTTCGACGGCGACTGCGAAGGGCTCGCTGGTCCGCTCGACATCGGTTACCGCCTGCTGTTCGACCTCGACGCGCAGCACCGGGGATTGGTCAACGTCACGTCGTCGCAAGGCTCTCAGAACTTTGTCATGACTCCCGTGGCGCAGTCCGTTGCGTTGACACCGGGTGGCGAAAGCAGGACCGGCCTGATCCTCACCTGGACCGCGCATGGCGTCCATCACATCCTGATCGGCTACGATCACATCCTGTTCGTCATCACGCTGCTTCTCGGCACCGTCATGCAACGGAGGAGCGGATCGGCCTGGCAAATGCTGACCGAGACCGCCAAGGTCATCACCGCCTTTACCCTGTCGCATTCGATAACGCTTGGCCTGGCCGCGCTCGGCATATTGCAGGTGCCGGCCGTCCTCGCCGAAAGCCTCATCGCGGCCACCATCGCGCTCGCGGCGGTCAACAATCTCTGGCCCATCCTGACGAAACGCGTGTGGCTGGTGGCGCTGGTGTTCGGCCTGATCCACGGCGTAGGCTTCGCCAATGTGCTGACCGGTCTCGGCCTGCCGCGCGGCAATCTGCTCGCCTCGCTGCTCGCCTTCAATGTGGGCGTCGAGATCGGGCAACTCGTCATCGTGGCCGCGGCCCTGCCGGTCATCGTCCTCATCGGCCGGCAAAGCGCCTGGCGTTACGCCGGCCCCGCGGCCAATCTGGCGATCGCCGCGGTGGCCCTCATGTGGGTCAGCGACCGCGCGCTCGGCACGTCGCTGATGCCGTTCTGAATTGGCTCAACCCTGCTCCACCAGCCTTGTGAGGAGGGCCACCTCGCGGGCGGTCGACTCGTCGGTCTTGATCAGGCCTTCGATCTTGCGCACCGCGTGCAGCACCGTCGAGTGATCGCGCCCGCCAAAGCGCCGGCCGATCTCGGGCAGCGAGCGCGACGTCATCTTCTTGGCCAGATACATGCCGATCTGGCGCGGCACGACCACGGCGCGGGCGCGTCTCGCCGACAGAAGATCGGTGCGCCCCACGTTGAAGTGGCGGCCCACGACTTTCAGGATATCGTCGATCTTGACGCGGCACTGGTCGGGATTGGCCGACATGTCGCGCAGCACAATCGAGGCCACATCGAGCGTGATCGGCAACTGGTTGAACTGTTGATAGGCGATGAGCCGGTTGAGGGCTCCCTCCAGTTCGCGGCCGCCGCCTGAAATCTTGTTGGCGATGAATTCGTGCACGTCGCCCGGAATGAACAGGGCCGGATCGCGCCGCTGCAGCGCTTCGTAGCGGCTGGCGAGAATGCGCTGGCGCAAATCGAGGTCGGGAAGTTCGATGTCGATGACGAGGCCTCCCATCAGCCGCGAGCGCATGCGCTGGTCGACGGTGTCGAGCTGCACCGGGGGAACGTCGGCGGCGACAATCACCTGGCGCTTGGTATCGACCAGCGAATTGAAGGCCTGGCTGAATTCCTGCTGCATCACCTTGCCCTGCAGAAACTGGAAATCGTCGATCAGCAACACATCGACCGCCTGGAACTGATCCTTGAACATGATCGTGGCGTTCTGTTTCAAGGCTACCACGAAGCTGTACATGAAGCGCTCGGCGGTGAGGAACATGACGCGGCGGTCGGGCCGCTTTTCGCGAATGCGCTGCGAGACGGCATTGAGCAGATGCGTCTTGCCCAGGCCGGCGGCGGCATGGATGAAGAGCGGATTGAAACTGACGGCGGCCCCGGCCACAGCGTCGGCCACTCGGATCGCTGCCGCGTGGGCCAGTTGGTTCGAGGCGCCGACGACGAATTTCTCGAAGGTCTGCGAGGGATCGGCGGGGGCGGCGCGGTCGAAGCCGTTGGCGGGACTTGCCTGCGCCGGCGCGGCGGTCGGCTGATGGCCGTTCTCGGTCCGGCGCTCGGCTGCCTCGGGGTTGCGCACCGGCACGCCGCGCGTCCTGACCCGGACCTGCACCGCATCGAGATGGCCCAATTCGATTTCGCTCGTCTTGTGCAGCCGGGGAAGATAATGCGCCTCGATCCACGATTTGAGGAAGCGGGTCGGAACCGAAACCGCAAGCCTTCCCTCGGCCAGGTCCTCGGGTTCCATGCGGGCAAACCAGCTGGAGAAGAGATCTTCACCGAGCTCGGCGCGAAGGCGCTGCGAAACGCGATCCCATTTCTGCTTAAGTTCAACCTGTGTGTCGGTCATCTGTTCTGCCACATCCTTCAATTTTTATTCGCGAACCAGCCCTGCCATCGGGTGCAACCTTGCCTCCGATTTCCTCCGTCTTCGCGCACGGTTCTTCGCCCGGACAGATGCCTGCCCGCTCGTTCTTCCTGTATTTTGTGAACCGGCCCGCCGCCCCCAGCGATGCCTGTGCCGTCTCCGTTCCTGCCACTCAGGCGCCTCGGCGCCGGAGTGGCCAGAACCTACTCAAGGGAACGCGCACACTGCAAATTGATTCAGCGACCTTCCGTACACGGAGCGAATGGGATCCCGCGGCGGCTATTCCGGCGATTTATCCGGATTTTGCTAAGCCTATGGACTCGCGCCGGATTCTGAACCCGGCAAAAAGACCACAACTCATTGCTCGCTGCCGCCGGCCGGTGGAGTTTTTTTCGCCCTGCGGGGGCGCCGCCGGCGGTTTCACCGTCCGGCGCCGGGCACCGCCCACAAGTAACGGAATTTTAACGCCAAATTCTGATAAGACTGTCCGTCCCCGGACAAACAAAAAACGCGCCGGCGCTGGAGCGCGGCGCGTACCGTTACGTCAACAATGGAAAGTCGTCAGCCTTTCAGGCTCTTTACCCGGCGCGCCAGGCGCGAAACTTTCCGGGATGCGGTATTCTTGTGCATCAAGCCCTTCTGGGCCCCGCGCATCAGCTCCGGCTGGGCCGAGGCAAGGGCCGTTTCTGCCGCAACGGCATCTCCGGCCGCCAAAGCTTCCTCGACATTGCGCACCGACGTTCTGATCCGGCTGACGCGATTGGTGTTGATGACGTTGCGGCGGGCCGCGACGCGTGTGGCCTTCTTCGCCGATTTGGTATTGGCCATGCTAATGTCGTTCCTGTCTGGTGAACTTGATCGACGGACTTCGATATGGCAGGTCACCTCACGGCAACGGCAGCGTCACCCGTCCGTCGGGTTGGCGGGCTTATAGGCGGGGTGGCTAGCGGCGTCAATTGCCATGATCGACATTGCTATGATCGGGGATATTTCGGCTTGCCCCCGCCTTGTGCTTTCAAGGATATAAAGGCGACACGAAGCAGGGATCAAGACTTTGACACCGGCAATTCCACTCTTGGGCTTTGGCACCTATCCACTGGTGGGCGAGGCGGCCGAGCGCGGCGTCCTGATGGCTCTTGACGTGGGCTACCGCCATTTGGATACCGCCCAGGCCTATGGCAACGAGAAATCCGTGGGGGCAGCGCTTCGCCGCTCGGGACTGCCGCGGAGCGACCTGTTCATCACCACCAAGATCGGCCCCGACAGGACGGGGGCATCATCGTTCCGGCCGGCGGTCGAACAATCGATTGCGGATCTCGGAGGGCCGGTCGATCTGCTGCTGATCCACTGGCCCCCGCCCGATGGGCAGATTGATGGCGCCGTCGAGCGCCTCGCGGCGGCGGCTGAGGCGGGCCTTGCGCGTCACATCGGGGTCAGCAATTTTCCCGCCGCGTTGCTGCGCCGAGCCACGGCCCGGAGTCCGGTCAAACTGGTCAACAACCAGGTCGAATTCCATCCGCTGATCGACCAAGGGACGGTGCTGGCGGAAGCCCGCAAGCTGGGAATGACGCTGTCGGCCTATTGCCCGCTGGCGCGCGGGCGGGTTTTGCAGGAACCGGCCATCATCGAGATCGCGCGGCGGCACGGCCGGCCGCCCTCCGAGATCGCGCTCCGCTGGATCATCCAGCAGGGGGTGGCGGCGCTGCCCATGACCACGAAACGCGCCAATGCCGAAAGCAATTTCCGGGCGCTGGGTTTCACCCTGGAGGACGACGACATGGCCGCCGTATCGACGCTTCGCTGCCGCCATCTCCGTCTCGTTTCGCCGGCCTCGATGGCCGGGCGGTGGGACAGCCAGGACGACGCACATGTATCTCTATAGTGAAAAGCGGCCCTGGGGCGAATTCCATGTGCTGGACGAAAGACCGGGCTTCAAGGTCAAACGCATCACCGTCGATCCGGGTGGACGCCTGTCGTTGCAGAGCCACCGCCATCGCGGCGAACACTGGACCGTGACGGCGGGGATCGCCACCGTGACGGTCGGCGAAACGGTCACGACGCTTGCCGTTGCTCAGTCGACGGAAGTTCCCAAGGGCGCGGTTCATCGTCTCGAGAATTTTCACGCCGAGCCGCTCGAACTCATCGAGGTGCAGTTTGGCGACTATCTCGGCGAGGACGACATCATCCGCTACGAAGACGCCTACAACCGCATCTGATCAGGGCTTTTCCCATTTGCCGCTTTTCTCGGAGCGAAAGAAAGCGTCGATGATCCGCATGTTCTGGATGGCATCGTCGACGCCCCAGACCAGTTTCTCCTTGCCGCGGATCACCCGCCCGAAGGCTTCCGCCTGCAACTGGTACTGGTCGCTCACCGGCAGATCGGTCCAGACGCCCTCATTCATCTCCATGCCCTGCACGAAGTAGCGGTTGGGCCGGTCGGGCGGGGCGTTGAACGGAATCTCGATCTCGATCCGCCCCTTGGTGCCGCCGATATGGACGCGCTGATAGGGCGCGAGCTGGGTCGAGATGGTGAAGGACAGATGCCGCCCCTCGCCGAAATCGGCCAGGCCGCCGCCGGTGCGGTCGGTCTTGAATTTGGGATCGCGCTCAAGCGTGGCGACGACGCGTTTGGGCTCCGCGCCGAATATGAAGCGCGACACGGTGATCGGATAGCAGCCGATGTCGAGCAGCCCGCCGCCGCCGATATCGGCCATGTTGCGCACGTTCTTGGGGTCCCGGTTGAAATAGGAGAAGAAAACCTGGATGGCGCGGACCTCGCCGATCTTGCCCTTCTTCACCAGATTGCGCGCTGCGATCCACTGCGTGGCGTGGCGCACCATGAAGGCTTCGGCGATATGGATGCCCTTGGGCGCCTTCTTGAGCAGCTTGGCTTCAGCCGCGGTGATGGCGATCGGCTTTTCGCACAGCACATGCTTGCCGGCCTTCGCCGCCGCCAAGGTGAGCGGCACATGCAGGTGGTTGGGCAAGGGATTGTACACCGCCTCGATCTCGGGGTCGGCCAGCATGTCCTCGTAGGAGCCGTAGGCTTTCGGGATGCCGAGCTTTTCCGCCCAGGACTTGGCGCGCTTCAGGCTACGTGACGAAATCGCGACGACCTCGAGTTCATCGCTTTTCAGCATGCCGGGAATGACCTTGATCACCCCGATATCCGCCGTCGAAATGATACCCCACTTTACCTTCGCCATGACTTGCCCCCTCGGTTGTATCGCGCAACATGGCGAGTGCGCGGCCCTGGCGTCAAGAGAATGTCGTTTTGCCGTTTTCCGCGCGCCGATTGCGGCATTTCCGTTTGCGGTCTAAAGTTGCGTTGGTCTACCACGGAGGTCAACCATGAAACTGATATCGAAGCAGCTTTTAAGTGCCCTGGCGCTCGGTGCAGCATTTGCGACGATGGCGATGCCGGCGACGGCCGGTGACGCCGAAACATGCAAGGCGGTGCGCTTTGCCGATGTCGGCTGGACCGACATCCAGGTGACCACCGGCGTCGCCCAGGTGCTGTTCGAGGCGCTGGGTTACGAGC
>JANNSP010000084.1:0-11301 GCA_031402975.1 Hyphomicrobiales bacterium | reverse complement strand
GCCGCTCTGGATGATCTGCGGCGTGATGAACACGATGAGCTCGGTGCGCCGCGCCACGTTGTTGGTGCTGCCCAGGAGATCACCGATCACCGGGATCCGGTTGACGATCGGCACACTGTCCTTGTCCTTGGTTTCCTGCCCGCTGATGAGACCGCCGAGCACCACGGTCTGCGTGCTGTAAACCGAGACGGTGCTGTTGACGGTGCGCTGCGAGAAGGTCGGATTGTCGATATTGCTGCCAGCCGACCCGCCCGCCACCGACGACAATTCCTGGCCGATGACCATGGTCACCAGGCCATCCGCATTGACCCTGGGCTTGACCTTGAGGATGACGCCGGTGTCGCGGTACTCAAACGACTCGGTGGCGATCTGGCCTTGCGTCGTCCCGGTGCGGATCGGCACCTGGTCGCCGACCTTGATGGTCGCCGTCTCGTTTTCCAGCACCACGATCGAGGGCGAGGAGATGACCTTGACCTTGGTCATCTTGGCCAAAGCATCGATCACCAGCCGCGGATCGCCCGCGCTGCCGAGAAGAAAATTCAATCCCGGAAAATTGGGACGCAATAGCAACTTGTTGCCGTTGAACACGCCACCGCGGGCGTCGTCGCTCTTGAAATACGCCTGCACGCCGTAGCGCAGATTGTCGTTGAGCGACACCTCCGCGATGGTGGTGTTGATCAACACTTGCACCGCCTGGCTGTCGATCTGCCTGAGCGTCGCCAGAATCTTCCGATAGACGGTGGGCGTGGCGCGAATGACGATGGTGTTGTTGGCTGGATTGGGCGTGATGCGGATGCCCGACGACAGATCGGACTTGACCGTCTTCGCGACGCTGGTGTCGGTGGGCGTCTGGGCCGTGCCCGAACCGTCCTGCCGGTCTTCCTTGCCCTGCGTGGTCTGGTTGCCCTGATCTTGCGTGCTGTCCGGCGGCGGCTGATCGGGCGTCGAGACCTGCGTCGCCTCCTCGCCCGGATCGACCTGACCCGTCAGCGTCTCCTCGCCGCTTTTCTCGAGAAAGGTGGCGTTGAGGATGCGCGCCAGATCGACGGCGTTGCCGTTCTGCACCGCGTAGACATAGTAATTGGTGTCGGTGGTCGAGGCGCGGTCGAGGCGGCCGACCCAGCCCAGCGCGCGCCTGACTTTCTCCTGGCTGTTGGCGATGAGCAGCACGCCGTTCAGGCGTTCGAGCGGGATGACGCGCATGGCGTTGCTGCCCGACAGCACCGAATCCTGGGCGAAGATCGCTTCCAGTTTGGCCACCATTTCGCCGGGCGTTCCATTGGCCAGGATGGCGATCGAGGCGCTCTGGCTCCGCATCCAGTCGACATCGAAGGACAACACCACATCGACCAGCGACTGGCGTTCCTCGGCGGCGCCCCGCATGAGAATGAGATTGCCGGAATTCGACGCGCGGACCGAGCCACTTCTGGCGATGAAGCTGTCGAGCAGTTCCAGCATGCTCGACGCACTGATAAAGCGCAGCGGCACGACGCTGACGCCGTAACCCGGCGTGGTGGAGCCGGGGGAGCCGAGATCGGCCGATCCCATTTCGCCTTCCAGCACCTCCTGCAGCGGCACCACCTTGTAATAGCCTTCGCTCTTGATGAGGACGGCGCCGTTCATGCGGAGTGCTGCTTCAAGGGCGCTCAGCACTTCGTCCTCGGCCAGCGGCCGGCCGGTCGATAAAGTGATCGTTCCCTGGACGCGGGGGTCGACCACATAGCTGTAACCCAGCGTATCGCCGAGGATGAGCTTGGCCACCTGGCCCACTTCGGCGGCATCGACATTGATGGTGTATTTGTCGCCGGTCTTCTCCACACCCGGTCCCCCGCCGAGACCGCGGGGCTGCTGCGGCTGGCCCGGAAAGACCTCATAGGTGCCGCGCGTGGTCGAGGGGTCCGAGGTTTGCGGGCGCCGGACGGAACCCGGATTCTTGGCCCGGAGATCGACGGCATTGGGATCGGGAAGCTGGGTTCCGAGATTGGCTCCGCACGAGGCGGCGATCAGCGTGACGAGGCTCAACGCGACGGCACGCAGCCACACGCGCCGGACAGGCAGCGCGCTACTCACCACCCGACCTCGCCCCAGCCCCTGTCCGCGCCGCATCGACCCGCATCGGCAGCATCAATTACATATTCCCCCGTACTTGTCGTGGCCCCTTTTTGGGTGTCGAAAACGGCTTTACCGAGGCCGTGGGCCGCAGCCTCGAATCCTCCCGCCGTCTGGATAAACACTGGAATGACCGGGCAAATCAAGTTTTACGAAAAAAATCGCCGGTGGATTGACAGGACGCCGCCGGGGATCGCAGTGTGACCCGTCGAATGGCGCAAATGGGATTGTGAGTATCATGCAGTGGAACAGGTTGTGTATCGGAGTTGGTGTCGCCATTGCGGCGGCGGCGGGCGTCACCGCCGCCTGGTCGGCGGTCGGTGTCAGCAGCGAGGCGTTGCGCGGCGCCGTCAACGTAGCGGGCATGCGGGTCCACCAGACGGCGTGGCAGGGCTATGCCACCGCCAACGGCAATACGCGGGCATCGGGCACAGCGGGCCACGAGCTGTCGGCCGCTTATGTGGTGGGCCAGCTTGACACCGGCTACTTCAACGTGACCGAGCAGCGCTTCGACTTTCCCTATTTCCAGGAATTGTCGGATCCGGTTTTCAAGCGGATACTCCCGCTTCCAGTAATTTCCTATGTTGTTGATGACGACTTCAGCACCATGCAGTATTCGGGCACGGGCGGTGGCGTGGCTTTGATGCAGGCCGTCGACATCGTCAATCCGCCAAGTCCCACGCCGAGCAGCACCAGCGGTTGCGAAGCGGCCGATTTCGCTGGCTTCGTGGCGGGCCGCATCGCCCTCATTCAGCGCGGCACCTGCACCTTCGCTCTCAAGGCGCAGAATGCAATGGCCGCGGGTGCGTTGGCGGTCATCATCTTCAATGAAGGGCAGCCGGGCCGCACCGAAGCTCTGAACGGCACCCTGGGTGGTCCGATCGCCATCCCGGTCATCGGCACGTCATCGGCAATTGGATTGGCGCTCGACGATCTGGCCGATCCGGTGACAGTCGAGGTGACGACCAATACGATTTCCCAAACCAGAAGCACTGTGAACGTCATCGCCGAAACCAAGATAGGCCGCGCCGACCGCGTGGTGGTGGCCGGAGCCCATCTTGACTCTGTCGCCGAGGGCCCCGGCATCCAGGACAATGGCAGCGGCAGCGCCGCCATTCTCGAAATCGCCCGGCAGATGAAGATCCTGGGAGTGAGGCCGCGCAACAAGGTGCGTTTCATCTGGTTCGGGGCGGAAGAGGCGGGACTACTCGGTTCCGAATTCTACGTGGCCGGCCTCAACGCCCGCCAGATCAAGAACATCGCCGTCAACCTCAACTTCGACATGATCGCGTCACCCAATTTCGTTCCCTTCGTCTATGACGGAGACGGTTCGGCCTCCGCT
Source organism: Hyphomicrobiales bacterium (assembly GCA_031402975.1). Classification (GTDB taxonomy): domain Bacteria; phylum Pseudomonadota; class Alphaproteobacteria; order Rhizobiales; family Aestuariivirgaceae; genus Aestuariivirga. The sequence goes on along the minus strand of JANNSP010000084.1, from coordinate 7,850 downwards.
CCCGCCGGCCCCAACGGGTCGAAGGTGGTGGAGGATGTGTTCGTCAGGTTTCTGACGCGGTTCTACCTGCCGCCGCAGCCGACGGCCTTTGACGGGCGCTCCGATTATGGTCCGTTCATCGCGGTCGGAATTCCGGCGGGCGGGTTGTTCACCGGCGCCGAGGGTTTGAAAACGGCGGGCGAGGCGGCGCAATACGGCGGCACTACGGGCGCCGCCTATGATCCCTGCTATCATCAGGCTTGCGACGACATCGGTAACACCAATGACGATATCTTCGAGGTCATGGGCGATGCGGCGGCCGACGCCGTCCTGCAGTTCGCCATGACGACCTCGGCGGTCAACGGAACAGCCCAGGGCGGCAACAGAGGCACTCTCGCCGACAGCCTGCTCTTCAAGGGCAGCCACCTGCGGAAATAAGCGTGGCCGTCCACAAACGGCATAGACTCGCGGCGGCCATGGTTTTGGCCGCCGCGATTTCGTCTGTTCCCGCCGCGGCGATCGAACTCAGCCGCGACGCGGGCAATCTGACTTTGCTGATTTCCGAACCAACCCCCCTCGATGAGGTGCTGAAAGCGCTGGCGGCCGAATTCTCCGTCGAGATCAAGGGCGTCAGACCCGACGCCGTGATCGAGCCGGTGCGGCTGGTGCAGATGACCCTGCCGCAGGTGCTCGACCGGATCGTTCCCGGCCGTTCGTTCGCGCTGGTTTCCAATTCGGCCGGCACCCCCATCCGGATCGTCATCATGGCGGGCGGCGAATCGGGTGTGGCGGGTCCGCCCGCGGTTCCGCCCGAAGGCGCGATCGACGGCGGCGGCCGCAACCGGGGTGTTGGCATGGAGCAACGCCTGCGCGACATCGCCGAACTCACCAACAAGACCGATCCCGGCGCCGCGCGCAAACTCGAGGAACTGGCGATGCGGGCGCCCCAGATCGAAGCCCGGATCGCCGCCCTGCACGCACTCGGTAATTTCAAGGACCAGGGCGCAGTGGCGTTCCTGCGCTCGCGTATGCTGACCGATCCCAATCCCGACATCCGGATCGCCGCCGCCGAAGGCCTGCAGATCGCCGATTACGACGCGGCGAGGCCGATGATCGAACAGGCGCTGGCGGCGGAACGCGACGAGGCCCTGCAGGAGCGCCTGCGCAACCTTCTGTCTCAGTAAACTCCGGCCCGCTGAAACACCCAGACAACCAGGATAACGGGAGCGAGGAAGCTGCCGAACGGCACCGCCGTCACAAGCGTGGCGCGATCGGAGCGGGTCAGCAGGCTGCGCAGCAGAACGGCACTCAACGCCGCGACCGACGCTGCCAGGAGGACGAGGGGAAGCCCTGCGAAACCGGTCCAGGCGCCCGCCGCCGCCGCCAGCTTGACATCGCCCAGCCCCAACCCGTCGAAGCCCCGCGCCTTCCGGTACAACCGCGCCAGTGCGTAAAGGGCCAGCGCCGCAGCCGCCGCCGCCCCGGCGCGATCGGCAAGCGACGAAAGCGCATCATGGTCGAGCGCCGCCAGTGCCAGGCCGAGCGGTATGGCCGGCAGCGACAGGACATCGGGAATGAGGAACTGGCGACTGTCGACCACGACGATCAGCAGCACCGAAAACAGCATATAGCCGCCGATCACTGCGGCGGCGGGCGGCAGGACCCACAGCCCGGCCACCGCCGCTGCCACGCCTGCCACAGCGCTGGCGGCAATTTCCCATGGGGCAACTTCGAAACGGGCCAGCATCAAAAAACGGTGACTCCACAAATTCTCAATTGTTTGCGCGCGTATATGTGATATAGATCACAGCATGCTGAAAAAAGCCAGCAATGCCAAGGGCCGCTCCGACGGTCTGCTGCGCGCCATGCCGCTTCACATCTGGCGGGATTTCGCCAAGGCGGCGGTGCCGATCCAGCTGCGGCCGAAGGAAGTGCTGTTTCACGCGGGCGACAAGGGCGATAGCTGCTATCTGCTCCGCAGTGGCGCGGTGAAGGCGTCGGTGATTGCCCGCGACGGCCAGGAGCGGCTGCTGGCGATTCTGGGGTCGGGCGCCATGATCGGCGAACTGGCTTTGGTCGATGAACTGCCGCGCTCGGCCACGGTGACGGCGCTGCGCCATTGCAAGCTGATGCATATGACCAAGGCGGCCTTCTTCCACCTCGCCGACCGCAACCCGGCGATCTACCGCCAGGCGTTGCGGCTGATGGCGAAGCGCCTGCGCGGCACCAATGATTCGGTCGTGGCGCAAGGCACGGTGACCGTGGCGGGGCGGGTGGCGCGGGCCTTCAATTCCCTGGCCGAGGGCCTGGGCGACCATCAAGCCAACGGCCGCATCATCCTGTCGCAGCGCATCACCCAGAACGACATCGCCGGCATGGCCGGAGTGGCCCGCGAAAATGCCAGCCGTGCCATCAACGACCTGCTGCGCGCCGGCGTGCTCGGCCGGGTGCAGGGTTTCTACGCGATCGAGAATGCCGAGACCTTGCGCAGCATGGCTGAGATTTAGCCCTTCATCCTTCTCCGCGGCATGGCCATGGAGAGTTCCCATCATCCCCACAAACTGTCATCGCCGGATTTATTCCGGCGACCCATGGTGCAACAAGGTCCAGCGCCGGTGGGATCGCACCATGGGTCCCCGGGACAAGCCCGGGGATGACAAAGTGGGGTAATGAAGGTCCAAACGTCAAACTATGGACCGTTGGTATCACTCCCGTTGGCTTTCGATCAGGCGTTCGGCGACTTCAGGCATGAGGTCCGCTTCGACATTGGCGAAGGCGAGGCGGAGATAGTTGTCCTGGCCGGGGCCGAACATGGAACCTGGAAGGCAGAGCAGCCCGTGGCGGGAGGCGAGCCGCATGGCCACCTCTTTCGCCATCTGCCGCTCGAAGGGATGCTCGACATAGGCGAAGAACGCGCCGGCGCCTGCCAGCCGGTAGCGCAGGCCATTCGTGGCAAAGGCTTTGCGCAAAGCGGCGACGCGCTCCAGCATCATGGTTTTCTTGGTGGCCTTCCATTCGTCGAGATGGCGCAATCCGAAAAGTGCGGCGGCCTGTGACAGATGCGGCGCGCAGATCGCCGTGCAATCCAGGATTTTTTCGATCTCCGCGATGAGCGGTGCTCCGGCGATGATGCTGCCCACCCGGTAGCCGGTCATGGCGAAAATCTTGGAGAAGCTGAAGAGCTGGACGAAGGTGTCCTGCCAGCCGCTGCGCGTGAAGAGATCATGCGGGGGCGCGGGATCGGGGCGGAAATCCTTGTAGGTCTCGTCGATGATGAGCGCGATCCCACGCTCCTTGGCGAGATCGTAGAAGGAGCCGATCACCGCGGGCGGATAGATCGAGCCCACCGGATTGTTGGGCGAGCACAGCACGATGGCGCGAGTCCTGCCGTCGATCGCGGCCGCCGCGTCGCGGGGCAGGGGATGGGCGGTGTTACGCCCGAGGGCTGGAATGAACCGCGCCTCAATGCCCAGCATGGTCAGCCACATGTGGTGATTGAAATAATAGGGAACCGGCAGGATCACGTTGTCGCCGTGCCCGGCCAGCGCCATCACCGCAGCGCAGAAGGCCTGGTTGCAGCCCGGCGTCAGCGCGACGTTCTCCGCCGAAACCTCGCCGCGATAGTCGTGGCCCATGTGACGCGCCAGCGCATCACGAAGCGCGGGCAGTCCCAGAATGTCCGTGTACAGACTTGTTTCGGCAAGGGCCGCGAGGCGGCCGATCTCGCTCCGCATGTCCTCGGCCGGCGGATAGCTCGGCACCGCCTGCGCCAGGTTGATGAGGGGGCGTCCGCGAGGGTCGGGCCGAACCCAGCCCATGGCCTCGGCAATGGGCGGCGATTCGACCCGCGCGATCAGGGGATTGACGGTTAAGGACATATCGGTCACCTACATGCCGATGTGACGGGACGGGTGCAAGCATGAAAGCAATCAGGATCGAAACGACCGGCGGGCCGGACGTGATGCAATTGGCCGATGTGGAACTGGGCAAGCCCAAAGCGGGCGAGGTCCGCATCCGCCATACCGCGATCGGCCTCAATTATATCGATACCTATCATCGGTCGGGTCTTTACCCGATTGCATTGCCGAGCGGCATCGGGCTTGAGGCGGCGGGCGTGATCGAGGCGCTGGGAGATGGCGTCAAGGGCTTCAAGCTGGGTGACCGCGTGGCCTATGGGACGGGCACGCCCGGCGCTTACGCCGAGCAGCGGAACTATCCGGTCAACCGGCTGGTCAAGCTCCCCAAGGCGATTTCCGACGAAACGGCGGCGGGCATGATGCTCAAGGGCATGACGGTCCGCTACCTGCTGCGCGCCACCTACAAAGTGAAGCGCGGCGAGACCATCCTGCTGCATGCGGCGGCGGGCGGCGTCGGCCAGATTCTCAGCCAGTGGGCCAAGGCGCTCGGCGCCAAGGTGATCGGCACGGTCGGGTCGGCGGAGAAGATGGCGGCGGCCAGGGAGCACGGCTGCGCCCATGTCATCAATTCGTCCAAGGAAAACGTGGTCGAGCGGGTGCGGGAAATAACCGGCGGCAAGGGCGTGCCGGTGGTCTATGACGGGGTGGGGCAGGCAACGCTCATGACTTCGCTCGACTGCCTTAAGCCGCGCGGCATGCTGGTGAGCTTCGGCAATGCCTCGGGGCCGGTGAAATCCTTCGACCTCGGCATGCTGGCGGCGAGAGGGTCGCTCTATGTCACGCGGCCGACGCTGATGACTTATACGGCGACCGATGACGATTTCCGCGAGACGGTGGGCGATCTCGTCGACATCGTGAAATCGGGGAAGGTCAAGATACCGGTCAACCAGCGTTACAGACTGGCCGACGTGGTCGAAGCCCACCGCGATCTCGAAGCGCGCAGGACCACCGGGACGACGGTCATCATTCCGTGAACCAGGCCCAGCCGAAGCCGAGACGCCTCGATCCGCCGGCGATCAAGGCGGAATTGGCGCGCATCGCGGCGCTGTCGGCGGCTGGGAAATTTGCGGAGGCGGAGACAAAAGCAAGGGCGTTGCAGTCGGCGGCTCCGCAGCGGGGCGACGTGAACGACGCCCTGGCGCTGACCCTTTCCGACCAGCGGAAACTTCACGACGCGCTGCCCTTCGCCAAAGCCGCCGTCGCGGCCGAGCCCCGCAATGCCGCCTTCCTGGTCAATCTCGGCCGCCTTCATATCGATCTTGAACAGATCGAATTCGCGGCTCCGATCCTGGAAAAAGCCTACCGATTTGATGCCGGGGTCTATCAGGCGCCGTGGGCGCTGGCGGCGTTCTATTACCGGATCGGCCAGGGCGGCCGCGCCGTTCCCTATTTCGACCAGGCGCTGCTCCGCGCCTCGCCCGAGGACCGCCCGCTGATCCTTGAGGACTATGGCCGGTGCCTCGCGGCGATTGGCGATGCCGAGGCGGCCGAAAAGATCGCCGGCGAACTGCTGCCGCATGAGCGGTTCCGGGTGGAAGCACTGTGCGCGCTGGCGGATTTGCGCAAGCACGATCTCTCTTCGCCGATGGCGGAGCAATTGCGTGCCGAACTGGACCGGCCGGAGATTCCGCCCAAACAGCGCAGCAACCTGCTGCTGGCGCTCGGCCGGATTCATGAGAATTCTGGCGACTATGCCGAGGCCTTCCGGCATTTCTCGATGTCGCGGCAGCTTCTCACTCCGGCAACCGACAAAGCCGCCATTGCGAAAGAGGTGAGCGATTTGCTTGCCCATTACACGCCCGAGGTGTTCGAGCGCTTCCGGGGCTATGGCCATCCATCCGATGTGCCGGTCTTCGTGGTCGGCATGCCGCGCTCGGGGACGACACTCGCCGAACAGATCATAGCGGCGCATCCCGACGCCGCCGGAGTGGGCGAACTGTTCCGGATCGGCCGCATGAACCGCAACCTGTCGGGTCCGAAGGGGTCACTTGGGCTGTTCGAGAAAATGACAGCCGCGGGGCCTGAGCGCTGGCAGCAGGTGCCGGAGGATTATCTGCGGCTGCTGACGTTTCTGGCGCCGGGTGCGAAACGGGCCGTCGACAAGATGCCGCACAACTTCATGCGGCTCGGTTTCATCCACCTGTGCTTTCCCAAAGCCCGGATCGTCAACTGCATCCGCCATCCCGCCGACTGTTTCATCTCGGCCTTCCAGAACCGGATGAATGCCAGGCACGGCTATGCCTATGACCAATTGTCCTATGCCGAGAACTACGCCGATTATCAGAGCCTCATGCGGCACTGGAAAACGCTGATGCCCGAGGCGATCTTCGATCTCCGCTATGAGGAGCTCGCAACCGATCCGGAACCGGTGGTGCGGTCTCTCCTGGCGTTCCTCGGACTGGATTGGGACGAGCGCTGCCTTTCGCCGCACGAAACCCAATCGACGGTGCGGACCATGAGCCGCATGCAGGTGCGCAAACCGATCAACGCATCCTCGGTCGGGCGCTGGAAAAATTATGCGCGCGAGCTTCAGCCGCTCCTGGATTTCTTTTCTTCGGGCGCCAGATCGCCCAGGCCTTCGAACAGCGGGCCGAGGTAAGGCTCGAATTTCCGCCAGCGTCCGATCGAGCGATTGTAGATGGGCTGGCGCACCTGACCCCGGCTGAAGGTGGTGACGGTCCGGCCCTGCTCGAAGAAGCGCAGGCACGCAGCGTCCCAGTCGAGCCCGAGGACGTCGATGAGCTTCCGCGATTGGCGTTCGGGCTCGGCCACCAGCGTCTCGTATCCGATGTCGTGGATGGCGAGCGGCAGAATGTCCCGCCAGTGCCGCATCAGCTTGTCGTAGCTGGCATAATAGCGCCCGAGGGAACCGAGGTCGTTGGCGTAGCGGTGATAGTCCGAGAGATTGTTGGCAAAGCACGAGATGCAGGTGTCGGCGGGTTCGCGCGTCACATGGATGATGCGGGCCTTGGGAAAAAGCTTCGCGATCAAGCCGAGCATCATGAAATTATGCGGCATCTTGTCGGCGATGCGGAGGGCGTCCGGACGGCCGCGGCGGAGGGCGTGCAGATAGCGGGCGGCAAGCTTTTCCGCCGTGTTGCCGTCGATTTTCCGGAATGCGTCGCGCAGCGCTGCGGGATCACCCTGCAGCAGACCCAGTTCCTGGCCCAGATGCAGGAGGTCGTACATTTCTCCGGCTCCGGCCGCATGGGCGTGGCTGCCGATGATCTGTTCGACAAGGCTGGTGCCCGAGCGCGGCATGCCGACGATGAACACCGGCACTTCGCTGTCGCTGCCGTGGGAAACCTCGAACTGCGATGTCTCGAAAGCGCGGAAGATGATCTCGGGACCGGTGGGGGCGCGCCCCGAAATGGTCGCCCCTCGCAACTTGCGGGCTTTTGCGTAGTTCTCGAAGGCCTCGCCGTGACGCGACAGGTCTTCCAAGCATTTGCCGCGCGCGAAGGCGAGAATCGCCTGGTCGACTTGGGTCATCCCCTCGCTTGGGGCGTCGAGGATCAACGTCGCATCGGGATCGGTCTCGCCCAGCGTCTTGCTCTGCGCCAGTTCGAGCAGCGCGCTGGCCCGGTGCCGGGGGATGAGGGCCAAATCGCGGTAGAGGCCGAGGGCCTCGTCGCGGCGCCCGAGATCGAGGAGGAGAGAGGCCTTGAGCGCCTGGCAGACGGTGTTGCCGGGCGCGATCGCGAGACCCGCATCGACGATGTCGAGGGCCGCCGCCGACTGGTTCAGGTCGCGGCGGACTTCCGCCAGCGCCAGCCGGATGGCGATGTCGCGCGGGTCGAGCGCCATGGCGGTTTCGAGCGGGCCTAAAGCCTTGTCCGGTTCATGCAATCCACGAAAACATCGGCCGGCATGAAAATGGATGACGGCCGATTTCGGCTGCAGCCTGGCCGCCACCGCGAGTATCTCCAAAGCGTCGCGGTATTTTTCCTGCTG
>JANNSP010000083.1:0-1991 GCA_031402975.1 Hyphomicrobiales bacterium | reverse complement strand
GGTTTGGGCAAGACCATTCAGGCGGTTGCCGCGGCGGAAATACTCGCACGGCATTTTGGCACCTCGAAAGTGCTGGTTAACTGCCCAACTTCGCTCAAGTACCAGTGGCAGAGCGAGATCTTGCGTTACTCCGGGCGACAGGGTGAAAACGCGGCCCGCGTTCTTGCCGGCGGCCGGGCGCAAAGGCAGAAGGACTATGCCCTGGACGACTTCTGCAAGATCACCAACTACGAGAAACTGAGGCCCGATCTGGACTTGATCACCGCCTGGGCGCCCGATCTGGTGATCGTCGATGAAGCGCAACGGGTGAAAAACTGGAACACAATTGCCGCGCGCGCCTTGAAGCGCATCGATTGCCCTTACGCGATTGTGCTCACCGGGACGCCATTGGAAAACAAGCTGGAGGAATTGATTTCTATTGTCCAGTTTGTCGATCAGCACCGCCTAGGGCCAACCTGGAAGCTCTTGCACGAGCATCAGGTCAAAGACGAAGCGGGGCGCGTCACCGGCTATACCGGGTTGGAAAAGATTGGCCAAACGCTGGCGCCGATTATGATCCGGCGGCGCAAGTCCGAGGTGCTGCGGCAATTGCCTAGCCGGACTGACCAGAACCTGCTGGTGCCGATGACGGAGATGCAGATGCTGTATCACCAGGAAAACGCCGACGTGGTGGCGAGAATTGTCCAGCGCTGGCGCAAGACGAGGTTCCTGTCGGACAAAGATCAGCGGCGGCTTACATGTGCGCTTCAAAACATGCGTATGTCGTGCAACAGCACCTATCTGCTGGACCGAGAAACCGATCACGGCGTCAAGGCCGACGAATTGGCGGCGTTGCTGGATGACCTGTTCGTGCTGCCTGACGCCAAAGCGGTAGTGTTTTCGCAATGGACGCGGACTCAGGACATTGTCATCCGTCGTCTGGATGCGCGCGACGTCGGTTACGTCAGCTTCCATGGCGGCGTGCCGTCGGAAAAACGGCTGGCACTGGTTGAGCGGTTTCGTGACGACCCGGCCTGCCGCGTGTTCCTGTCCACCGATGCCGGTAGTACGGGCCTCAATCTGCAACATGCTTCGACGCTTGTGAACATGGACTTGCCCTGGAACCCGGCAATTCTCGAGCAACGCATCGCGCGCATCCATCGTTTGGGTCAGAAGCGGCCGGTTCAGATCATAAATTTCGTGTCAAAAGGCACCATCGAAGAGGGCATGCTTTCGGTGCTGGCGTTTAAGCGCTCCTTGTCGGCAGGAATTCTTGACGGCGGTACAGGCGAGATATCGTTCGGCGGGTCGCGCCTCAACCGCTTCATGAAGGACGTGGAAAACGTCACTGGGAGTATGGGGGAGGGCGAGGCTATGACACCGGCTGAGGAAGTGAGGAATATCGTCACTGCTGATGACGCCGGATCCGTGGATGATGTAAATGTGGTTGTAAACATTGGCGCTGGCGAGATGGCGATCGCGCAAATTGATGGGGCCGGAGCACGACCGCGCGATACAGGTCCCGATCCGTGGCAAGCCTTGGTGCAAGTCAGCGCGCAGTTTATTGCCGCTCTCGTGGCCGCCAACGATCCCAACGCTCCGGCGCATCCATGGATCGAGCGCGATCCGGCCACCGGAGCGCAAAACCTCAAAGTGCCGCTGCCACCGCCGGAAACCGCCAGGCAGCTTGCCAACGCGCTTTCGGCCCTCGCCGACAGCTTGCGGAGCAGGGGTGGGTGATGGACGGCGGCTAAACGAATGATCGCTTCAGCTGCCAGGCCGGTGATGAAACCTCTGACCGCGCGACAGACAGCAGAGGAATTGTCACATCGGTCTGAACCGTTCCAGCTATCTTTCCGGCCGCCCGATTTGCGGAGGTAATTTGACCGGACATGTCCGTCTCAGACGTACCTCTGGCAAGCCTTGCGTCAGAATCTTTGCGACGCTGGTCGATCCAGGCTTCGACTCCGGCGAGATCCCAGCTTTGGCGCCTAAGTCTTACAAGACGGGCC
>JANNSP010000082.1:0-6569 GCA_031402975.1 Hyphomicrobiales bacterium | reverse complement strand
GTAGAATTCGATGATCGAGCGGGGAAGCGGCGTGCCCTCGTCGATGCCGAGACGGGTGGCGAGCGATCCCGCCGCCACGTTGCGCACCACGACTTCCAGCGGAATGATTTCGACCTCGCGCACCAATTGTTCGCGCATGTTGACGGTGCGCAGGAAATGGGTGGGCAACCCCAGATCATTCCGCTCGAAGTCGTGGTGCGCAACGTCGCGGCGGGCTCGCTTTCGACCCGGCTCGGCATCGATGAGGGCACCGCGCTGCCCCGCTCGATCATCGAATTCTACTACAAAAACGACAAGCTGGGCGATCCCATGGTGTCGGAGGAGCACATCACCGCGTTCAACTGGGCCAATCCCCAGGAGATCGACGACATGATGCACATGGCGATCCGCATCAACGATTTCCTCACCGGGCTGTTTCTGGGGATCGGCATCAAGCTGGTCGATTTCAAGATCGAGTTCGGCCGGCTGTACGAGAACGACATGATGCGGATCGTGCTGGCCGACGAGATCAGCCCCGATTCGTGCCGGCTGTGGGACATCAAGACCAGCGACAAGCTGGACAAGGACCGCTTCCGCCGCGATCTGGGGGGCCTGGTCGAGGCCTATCAGGAAGTGGCGCGGAGGCTCGGCATCATCGGCGCCAACGAGCAGCCTGAGCGCGCCAAGCCCAAACTGGTGAAAAGCGACACCTGATGCGGGCGAGGATCAGGGTGACGCTCAAGCCCGGCATTCTCGATCCCCAGGGGAAAGCCATCGAAGGGGCTTTGGGATCGCTCGGCTTCGCGGGCGTCGAACAGGTCCGCCAGGGCAAGTATTTTGAGATCGACTTCACTGAAAGCGACAAAGCCAGGGCCCGCGTACAGGTTCAGGCCATGTGCGAGAGTCTGATCGCCAATACGGTGATCGAGAACTATGACATCGAGCTCGTTTAGCACCCTCATGCTGAGGTGCTCGCCAAAGGCGAGCCTCGAAGCATTGGCAGCGAGATGGGCGGTTGCAGACCCTTCGAGGCCCGCGCTGGGCGCGGGCACCTCAGGGTGAGGGGGAAGTGATGAAGTCCGCCGTCATCCTGTTTCCCGGCCTCAATCGCGAGACCGACATGATGCGGGCGCTGGAGAGCGTCACGGGTTCCAAACCGGTCCTGGTCTGGCATACGGATAGCGAGCTTCCCGATGCCGATCTCGTAGTCATCCCCGGCGGCTTTTCCTATGGCGACTATCTGCGCTGCGGAGCCATCGCTGCGCGTTCACCCATCATGTCCGATCTCCACGCCAAGTGTCTCAAAGGTTTGAAGGTTCTGGGAGTGTGTAATGGCTTCCAGATACTGACCGAAAGCGGCCTTCTGCCCGGTATGTTGATGCGGAATGCAGGCCTGCGTTTCGTCTGCCGCGAGGTGAAACTCAAGGTTGAAAACAACCGCACGTTTTTCACTAGCCGAATGGAGCGCAACGCAGTCGTCTCCTGCCCGGTCGCCCATGGCGAAGGCAATTACGTGTGCGATACGGACACGCTGAACCGCTTGGAAAGCGAAGGCCGTGTCGTGTTCCGCTATGCCGAGGGCAGCAATCCCAACGGCGCGAGCAACAACATCGCCGGCATCGTCAACGAAGCAGGCAACGTCATCGGCATGATGCCGCATCCCGAAAACATGATCGAACCCCTGCACGGCCGCACCGACTGCCGCCCGCTCTTCGAAAGCCTGCTCGCGGCCTGATTGACAAGTGTAAATTTACACTTTACAATCTTGCATGATCGGCAGTTTCCGCCACAAGGGACTGAAACGCTTTTATGAGGACGATGACCGGAGCAAGCTGCCGTCCGAGTTGATCGAGCGCATTCGCGGTATCCTGACCATTCTCGATCATGCGACGACCTTGAAAGCGGTGGACCGTCCGACATTGAGGTTGCATTCTCTGAAGGGGGCGCTGAAGGGCTGCTACGCCGTCACGGTTCGTGCAAATTGGCGGATCGTTTTTCGAGTTCAGGACGAGACGTTTGTGGACGTCGACTTCATCGACTATCATTGAAGGATAATTTACATGCCGATGAAAAATCCCGCCCATCCGGGGCTGCTGCTCAAAGACGATCTGGAAGTTTTGGGCCTTTCCACCGCCGAAGCCGCTGCGGGTCTCGGCGTCACCAGGCAGCAACTACACAATGTCATGACCGGACGGAGCAGCATCTCCCCCGAGATGGCGCTGCGCCTGGAACGCGGAATCGGCGGTGAGGCCGATCACTGGTTGCGAATGCAACTAGCCTACGACCTCGCCCAAGCGCGATTGCGCAACGACAAGCTGGACGTCAAGCGGCTCTCGCCCAAGACCGCGTAGTTTCCTATCACGGAGCTGTGATCGCCGGCACGGTGCAAAATCACTCCCGCTGACCCATATTTGAAACCGGGACAGTTACAAATTTTCCTTCAGGAGGCATAAATGGTTCGGGATGTGGTTGTGATCGTGGGCAGTCTGCGCAAGGAGTCGTTCACGCGGAAACTGGCGAAGGCGGTGGTGGCGATGGCTCCGGCCTCGCTCAAATTCCGCTTTGTCGAGATCGGCAACCTGCCGTTCTTCAACCAGGACAACGAGAACAACGACACCGAGGTGGTGGCGCGGTTCAAGGCCGACATCAAGAAGGCCGATGCCGTGCTGTTCGCCACGCCCGAATATCACCGCTCCGAACCCGGGGTGTTGAAGAACGCGCTGGAAATCGCCTCCCGGCCCTGGGGCAAGAGCGTGTGGGGCGGCAAGCCCGCCGCGGTCATCAGCGTGTCTCCGGGAGCGATTGCGGGTTTCGGCGCCAACCATCATCTCCGCCAGTCGCTGGTGGCAATCGACATGCCGACCATGGCGCAGCCCGAAGCCTATATCGGCAATGTCTCGCAGCTCCTCGATGCCGAGGGCAAGCTGGTTAATCCGGACACCGTGAAGTTTTTCGAGACATTCCTCAAGAAGTTCGAGCTGTGGATCGAAGCCAACAGCGCCGCCAGCGAAGGTCTGACCAAAGCAGCGGCATAACCTGGCTGCACCCGTTGTGATTTCCGGAGAGCGCCGCTAAACGGCACCGCAGAATGAGTTCTCCGGACATCGCCATCACCCCCGAACTTGTCGCCAGTCACGGCCTCAAGCCCGAGGAATACCAGCGCTTCGTCGGGCTCCTGGGCCGTGAACCAACCTTGACCGAGCTCGGCATCTGCTCGGCCATGTGGAATGAGCACTGTTCCTACAAGTCCTCGAAAAAGTGGCTGAAGACGCTGCCAACGTCCGGTCCGCGTGTCATCCAGGGTCCGGGCGAGAATGCCGGCGTCGTCGATGTGGGCGACGGTCAGGCCATCGTGTTCAAGATGGAAAGCCACAATCACCCCTCCTTCATCGAACCCTATCAGGGCTCGGCCACCGGCGTCGGCGGCATCCTCCGCGATGTGTTTACGATGGGGGCGAGGCCCATCGCCTGCCTCAACGCGCTGCGCTTCGGCGCTCCCGATCATCCGAAAACGCGGCATCTCGTGTCGGGCGTGGTGGCGGGGATCGGCGGCTATGGCAACAGCTTCGGCGTGCCGACAGTGGGTGGCGAGGTCAATTTCCACCCCCGCTACAATGGCAACATTCTGGTCAACGCCATGGCCGTCGGATTGGCCGATGCGGACAAGATATTCTATTCCAAGGCGAAAGGCGTGGGGCTGCCGGTGGTCTATCTCGGCGCCAAGACGGGGCGCGATGGGATTCACGGCGCCACCATGGCGTCGGCCGAATTCGCCGGCGACGCCGACGCGAAGCGCCCGACCGTGCAGGTGGGCGATCCCTTCACCGAGAAATGCCTGCTCGAAGCCTGCCTCGAACTGATGGCGTCGGGAGCGGTCATCGCCATCCAGGACATGGGGGCGGCGGGCCTCACCTCGTCGGCTGTCGAGATGGGCGCCAAGGGCGGGCTTGGCATCGAACTCGATCTCGACCGCGTGCCGTGCCGCGAAACCCATATGACGGCCTATGAAATGATGCTGTCGGAAAGCCAGGAGCGGATGCTCATGGTGCTCCGCCCCGAGCAGGAGAAAGAGGCCGCCGCCATCTTTCGCAAATGGGGCCTCGATTTCGCCATCGTCGGACACACAACCGACACGCTGCGTTTCGTGGTCAAACACCAAAGCGAGGTGAAGGCCGACCTGCCGATCCGCCAGATGGGCGACGAGGCGCCGGAATATGACCGGCCTTGGGTTACAACACCGAAGCGCGCACCTCTCGCCGATGTCCCTCCTCCGCCTGACCTCAAAGCCACGATCCTCAAAATCACCGGCTCGCCTGACATGTGCTCAAGGCGCTGGGTGTGGGAGCAGTACGATCACCTGATCCAGTCCAACACGGCGCAGATTCCAGGCGGCGACGCGGGCGTGGTGCGGATCGGACCCAACAAAGCGATTGCCGTCTCGGTCGATGTGACGCCCCGCTATGTCGAGGCCGATCCTTACGAAGGCGGCAAGCAGGCGGTGGCCGAATGCTGGCGCAACCTGGTGAGCGTCGGGGCCGAGCCACTCGCCGTCACCGACAATCTGAATTTCGGCAATCCCGAGCGGCCCGAGATCATGGGGCAACTGGTGGGCGCGATCAAAGGCATCGGCGAGGCCTGCCGCGCGCTCGATTTCCCCGTCGTCTCCGGCAATGTGTCGCTCTACAACGAGACCAACGGCAAGTCGATCCTGCCAACACCGGCGATCGGCGGTATCGGCCTTCTCAGCGATCTCACTAAAATGTCGACCCTGGCATTCAAGCAGGCGGGCGACGCCATCCTGCTGGTGGGCGGCCATGGCTCCCATCTCGGCCAGTCGATCTATCTCCGGGAAATCCTGGGCCGCGAGGAAGGAGCGCCTCCGCCGGTCGATCTGGTCTGCGAAAGGCGCCAGGGCGAGCTCATTCTGAACCTCATCAAACACGGTCAAGTCACTGCCGTACATGACATTTCCGATGGCGGGCTGATCACGGCGGTGATCGAAATGGCGCTGGCGTCCCGCTTCGGCGCCACTCTTGTGCCGATGGACCATGCCCGTCTCTTCGGCGAGGACCAGGCCCGCTACATTGTCACCTGCGCTGCCTCCGAGGCGGCGAAGATCATCACCCAGGCCCATGTGAAAACCGTGGATGTGATCCGCGTCGGCAGCGTCACCGAGGCTCCGGCGTTGATTGTGGGCGAGGCTGCCGCTATATCCATGGCCGAACTCCGTTCCGCCCATGAAGGCTGGTTTCCAGCCTATATGGCGGGCGAAATCTGAGGACCGGCCAATGGCCATGACTGCCGCCGACATCGAACGCTTCATCAAGGAAGCCATCCCCGGTGCCGTGGTCGAGATTCGCGACCTGGCCGGCGACGGCGACCACTATGCGGCCCATGTCATTGCCGCCGCCTTCAAGGGCAGGTCGCGCATCCAGCAGCACCAGATGGTCTATGCGGCGCTCAATGGCCGCATGGGCGGCGAACTCCACGCACTCGCGCTTCAAACCAGCATTCCAGAGGAACTGAAATGACCGACATATCGAAGTGGATCGACAACGAAGTGAAGACCAACGACGTGGTGCTGTTCATGAAGGGCACGCCGGAAATGCCGATGTGCGGATTTTCCGGCAAGGCGACCCAGATCCTCAATCACCTCGCCGTGCCGTTCAAGGGCATCAACGTGCTCGATTCGAACGATCTCCGCCAGGGCATCAAGGACTACACCAACTGGCCGACCATCCCGCAGCTCTACGTCAAGGGCGAATTCGTCGGCGGCAGCGATATCGTCATGGAAATGTTCCAGTCGGGCGAACTGAAGCAGATGCTGGACGAAAAAGGCGTCGCCTGACGCCCTCTCTTCCTCTCCTTCTCCGCCCGAAGGGTGGGGAAGGTGGCGCGCGCGGGTTTCCGCGCGTGACGGATGGGGACCTTCTCAGTCAGCGAAGCAAGATCCCATCCGTCACCCCGGAAAGGTCCGGGGCGCCACCTTCCCCGCTGCTTTGCCGCGGAGAAGGATAAACCGATTCACCCATGAAGCCCCTCCTCGCGCTACTCTTCACCGTCGCGATCTGGGGTCTGGCGCCGGCTTTCACCCGCTCCCTGTCGCTCGATCTCGGTCCCGCCGACCACCTCGTCATCCGCTATGGTCTGGTCGCCATCCTCTATCTCGCCGGGTTGGCGGTCATCGGCGGTTGGCGCATCGCGAAAGAGGATTGGCCACGTCTGCTGTTCATCTCGCTCATCGGCATGATGGGCTACAATTTCGGAGCGGCGTTCGGTTTCGAGCGGGTGAGTGCGGGCGTTGGCGGATTGATCATCGGCACGCAGCCTTTGCTCATCGCGCTGTTCGCTGCGGCGGTCGCGCGCGAACGCCTGAGTGGTGCTGGGATCACCGGGCTGGCTTTGGCGTTCATCGGCACCGGCGTGTTGTTCTGGCCCGATGTTTCGAGGGCGGGGGCCAATACATCCTTGCTCACCGGCGCCGCCATGATCTTTGCCGGCGGCTCGGCCTGGGCGCTCTATGTGGTGCTGGCAAAACCGCTGATCCTCAAATACGGCTCATATCCGATCAGCGCCATCTCGATCTCGAT
>JANNSP010000081.1:0-14210 GCA_031402975.1 Hyphomicrobiales bacterium | reverse complement strand
CTAATGTGGCTCCTCCTAGAGATAGAGTCCGCACATGCGCCGTGACCGGTTCGCCTTGTTGTTAGGTCTCGCCGTAAGTCTCGCCGCCGGCACTCCCGCCGCGGCGACAGGACGGGGCAGCTGGAACCACGTCGGGGATGGCGGCACCGCCGGGACCGCATCGCTCAATGGCAAAGTCTCAGCACTGCACAGATTCGGCACGGTGCTTTACGCCGGTGGCGGCTTCACCAACGCCGGCGGTGACCCGAACGCCGATCGCATCGCCAAGTGGGACGGCAGCGCCTGGAAAGCACTTGGCACCGCGCCACTCGGCAGCGGGGCGGTGCTGGCGATTGCCAATTACGGCGGCAAAATCTATGCCGGCGGCAATTTCCAGGACGCCGGCGGCAACCCTGACGCCGACAATCTCGCGGTGTTCGATGGCACGAATTGGGCGCCGTTCTGCGATACGCCCGGCCGCACTGGCCCGACCGTCAGCCTGCAGGTGAATGCGCTGCAGGTGATCGGGACGACCCTCTATGTCGGCGGCGGCTTCCAGAACGGTGCCGGACGCCCCAAGGCCGATTACCTGCTGGTCTGCGACCTCTTGACCGGCGCCCCAAGCGAGACAGTCGATAACGACGGCGATTTCACTGGCGGCGTTTACGCGCTGACGGCCGACAGCAACGGCGTGCTCTATGCGGGCGGCACCTTCACCAATCTCGACGGCGATCTCGCGGCCGACAACATCGCCGCCTATGACGGCGCCTGGCACGCCGTCGGCGGCGGCATCGGCACCTTCGTCCGGTCACTGACCGCCTCGGGCACGACTGTATATGCCGGCACCGACAAGGTGAATGTCGGCGGCATCGCCCACGCCGACTACGTGGTCAAGTGGAACGGAACCGAGTGGAAGGCGTTGGGCGCCAACACCGCCGGCAACAATGGCTGGTTCACCTCGACGGCCTATATCTATTCCCTGGCGGTGAACGGCTCATTGCTGTTTGCCACCGGGTCGTTCCAGAACGCCAACGGCCAGCCGGCGGCCGACAACGTCGCCTGGTTCGACGGTACGACGTGGCGCGCGCTTGGCTCCAACGGTGCGGGCGACGGGCCGTGGTCGGGGCAGGGCAATGCCCTCGCGGTGGTCAACGGCCAGCTTTACGCGGGCGGCAGCTTCACCAGCGCCGGCGGCGACATCAATGCCAAATTCGCGGCGTCGAGGTCGCTCCGGCTGCCGGATGCCGAGATCGGCAACTTCTCCGGCAACTATGTGGGCAGCAACATCTACAACACGAATGCAATTGGCCAGACCAAGACCATATCGATCACCCGCGGCACGAGCCAGTTTTTCCCGGTCCTGGTCCAGAACGACGGGCTGCTGCCGGCGGCCTTCACGCTTAGGGGCACAGGCGCCGCCACCGGCTACACCGTCACCTACATCAACTACGCCAACAACGCGGACATCACGGCGGCGGTGCGGAACGGCACCTTCTCGACCGGAACACTCGCCCGGGGCCAGAGTTTCGCCATGAAGATGATCGTGAAATTGTCCGCCACCGCCGCCAACACGGGCTCGTTCCTGGTCACGGCGAAGTCGACTGCGGGAACACCCAGCGACGTGGTCAGAGGACGCGTCAACGCGATTTGAGCGTGCAATTGCCGCATTCGATTCTCAGCCCCGCCGAAATGTACCGCGCCGATGCGTTGGCGATGGCGGCCGGTGTTCCCTCGCTGCAACTCATGGAAAATGCCGGCCGCGCCGTGGCTGAGGAAATCGTAAGGCGGTATGGCGCGCGCGCCGTTCTGGTCGCCTGTGGCCCCGGTAACAATGGCGGCGATGGCTTCGTGGTGGCGCGCTATCTAAAGCGCTGGGGCTGGCCGGTGCGGGTGGCGCTGCTCGGCGAACGAGCCGCGCTCAAGGGCGATGCGGCCGCGATGGCGGGCAGGTGGGACGGACCGGTTGAGCCTTCTGTGGCGCCTGGTGGTGCCCTGCTGATCGTCGATGCGCTGTTCGGCGCCGGGCTGGCGCGTGACTTTCCGGCGGAACTGGCGGAAGCGATCAACGGGGCCGGCGTTCCGGTCGTCGCTATCGATGTTCCCTCCGGCCTCGATGGCGGAACCGGGCAGATGCGAGGCTACTCCGTCCGGGCCGATGTAACGGTGACGTTCTTCCGCAAGAAGCCCGGCCATGTGCTGCTGCCGGGGCGGATGCTGTGCGGCGAGACGGTGGTGGCCGATATCGGCATTCCCGAAAGTGTTCTGGGCGAGATCGATCCCCGGCTTCACGAGAACGCGGCTCCCTTGCTGCCAGAGGCGTCTATGGATGGCCATAAATACCGGCGGGGGCACGCGGTCGTCGTTTCCGGCGGGCCGCTGGCCACCGGGGCCTCGCGGCTGGCGGCGCGGGCGGCCCTGGGCGTGGGCGCGGGACTGGTGACGATTTGGGGCGCGGCAGAAGCGCTGGCGGTTCACGCCGCCCAGGTGAGCGCCATCATGCTGTCGGCCGAGAGCCTCGACGCGCTGCTGGCGGACCGGCGCAAGAACGCCGTGTGCATCGGGCCGGGAGCGGGGGTGGGAGAGGCGACGCGGGCGCGCGTACTGGCCGTGCTGGCCAGTGGCGCCGCCAGCGTGCTCGACGCCGACGCGCTGACGTCTTTCGCGGGCGACCCCAATGAGCTTTTCGCCACCATCGCCGGACGAACCGTCGTCCTCACCCCGCATGAAGGGGAATTCTCGCGCCTTTTCAGCGATTTGGGAGAGGGATCGGAATCAAAACATGAACGCGCAAGGAAAGCCGCGCGGCGCTCCGGCGCGGTCGTTGTTCTCAAAGGTCCTGACACCGCAATTGCCCACCTCGATGGTCGCGCGGCGATCAACACCAACGCGCCGCCCTGGCTTGCGACGGCCGGGTCGGGCGATGTGCTGGCGGGGCTGATCACCGGATTATTGGCGCAAGGATTGGCGGGGTACGAGGCGGCCTGCGCCGCAGTCTGGCTGCATGGCGAGACGGCCCGAAAGGCGGGGCCTGCCGGTTTCACCGCCGAGAATTTGCTCGATGCACTGAGCCGATGAACCGCCCGCTGCTGCTGATCGCCACGGCGCAGATGAGACCAGCCTAGCACCTCATCCTTCCCCGCCCCTTCGGGGGGAGAAGGATAAGAACGTTTGCTACGCTTTCTTCACCACCCTCGGCGCCAGGATGTCGCCCCAGTAGCCGGCGCTGTGGTGATGGCGCGAGGCGCGTTCGAGTTCGATCGAGAGGCCTGCATCGACCGCCTCGCGCATCGACGAGTTGAGCTTCTCGATGTCCTGGGCGAGCGTCATGAGCGTCGAGCGCTGGTCCTCGGAGAGGGTTGGATTGTCGAGCATGTGGGTATCTCCTATTCGGCGGCTTCGAGTTGGGGGACGGGGTGGAACTGGGCGGATTCGGTTGATTGAGTCATCGCCGTGGTCGAGGAATTGCCGCCGCTGATGGTCATCGCGACCTTGTCGAAATAGCCGGTGCCGACTTCGCGCTGATGGCGCGTCGCGGTATAGCCCCGAGCCTCGGAAGCGAATTCCGCCTCCTGCAGTTCGGAATAGGCCGCCATGCCGCGCGATTTGTAGGCGAGTGCCAGATCGAACATCGAATGGTTGAGGGCGTGGAAGCCGGCCAGCGTCACGAACTGGAACTTGTAGCCCATGGCGCCGAGCTCGCGCTGGAACTTGGCGATGGTCGCCTCGTCGAGCTTCTTTTTCCAGTTGAACGAGGGCGAACAGTTATAGGCCAGCAGCTTGCCCGGATGCTTGCGATGCACGGCTTCGGCGAATTTGCGCGCATCGCCCAGATCGGGATGGGAAGTTTCCCACCAGATCAGATCGGCGAGTTCGGCATATGCGAGGCCCCGCGCGATGCAGTGGTCGAGGCCGGAGCCGGGCTTCAGCCGGAAGAAGCCCTCGGGCGTGCGCTCGCCGGGAAGAATGAAAGGCCGGTCGCGCTCGTCGATGTCGGAGGTGAGAAGCTGGGCCGATTCGGCATCGGTGCGGGCGACGGTGAGGGTCGGCACCCCCATGACATCAGCGGCCAGCCGGGCCGAGACGAGGTTCCGCTCATGCGCCGCTGTCGGGATCAAGACCTTGCCGCCCAGATGGCCGCATTTCTTCTCCGAGGCGAGCTGGTCCTCGAAATGCACCCCCGCCGCTCCCGCCTCGATGAAGGCCTTCATGATTTCGTAGCTGTTGAGGGGTCCGCCGAACCCCGCCTCGGCATCGGCGACGATCGGCGCATACCAGTCGCGCGTGACCTTGCCCTCGGCCACCTCGATCTCGTCGGCGCGCCGCAGCGTGCGGTTGATCCGCCGGCACAGTTCGGGCGCGGCATTGGCGGGATAGAGCGACTGGTCGGGATACATGGCGCCCGCCGTATTGGCATCCGCCGCCACCTGCCAGCCCGACAGATAGATCGCCTGCAATCCGGCCCGGACCATCTGCATCGCCTGGTTGCCGGTGACAGCCCCCAGCGCCGCGACATAGGGCTCATCGCGCAGGAGTTTCCACAGCCGGTTGGCGCCGCGCTCGGCCAGCGTATGCGACACCTGCACCGAACCCCGGAGCCTGACCACATCGTCGGCGCTGTAAGGACGCCGGATGCCGTCGAACCGGCCCTTGGGGGCGGAGGGAACAAGTCGCTCGAATGCCGGTCTGCTCATGATGTGTCCTCAAGTCTGCGTCGTTGCTGGCAGAATTGGCTTTGCGGGGAGCTTGGGCAAGGCCAACAAAGGTCGAGTTGCAAAATTCGCACTGTTGTGTCACTGTCAATCAGTCACAGATTGTAAAACTCATACAGGATTGACTTGGACCAGGACGCCAGACGCAAGATTCTCGCCGGCGGCCGCTTGCGAAAACTTCGGAGCGAGCTCGGTCTGTCGCAGAGTGCGATGGCCAATGAGCTTGGGATTTCCGTGAGTTACCTCAATCTGCTCGAGCGGAACCAGAGGCCGGTGACGGCGCAGCTTCTGATCCGCCTGGCGGAGACCTATTCGATCGATCCCCGCTCTTTCGCGCAAGAAGAGGAACTGCGCTCGGCGGTGGAACTGGACGAAATCTTCTCCGACCCCCTGTTCCAGGCGGCCCCGGTGGCTCGGAGCGACATCCGGGCTCTGTCGGAGAACGCGCCGGGACTGGTCGATGCAATCAAGCGGCTGCACCGGGCCTATACCGAGGTCCTCGAATTCCAGTCGGGCAGCGCCACGCGCCAGTCCGAGACCGAGCGCGGCGATGCCTCTCCGCCGGCCATCGACGATCCGATCGAGAAGGTCCGCCAGTTCCTGCAACAGGCCAACAACCATTTTCCCGAGATCGAGACGGAAGCCGACCGCCTGGCCGAGGAGCTTGGTGGGGCCGATCTGTTTTCGGCGACCTGCGCGCGCCTCCTCGACCGTCACAAGATCCGGGTCCAGATCATGCCGGTGGGCGTCATGGGCAAGACGCTGCGGCGCTTCGATCTGCATCGCCGCAAGATCATGATCTCGGAACTGATGGAGCCGTCGGGCCGGGTGTTCCAGACCGCCTATCACCTGGGCCTGCTGGAGGCCGATGCTCTGTTCACGGCGATGGCCGGAAAGATCGACAGCGGCAGCGAGCAGGTGCGCCGCCTGGCGCGGATTTCGCTCGCCAATTATTTCGCCGCGGCACTGATGATGCCCTATCAGCGTTTCATCGAGGCGGCGGAGGCGTTGTCCTACGACGTCGAAGTCTTGAGCGCCAGGTTCCAGGCGAGCTTCGAGCAGGTGGCGCACCGGCTGACCACTCTGTCGCGGGCCTCGGCGCGGGGCGTGCCGTTTTTCATGGTCAGGGTCGACAATGCCGGCAATGTGTCGAAGCGCTTTTCGTCGGGCTCCTTTCCCTTTGCGCGCTTCGGCGGCACCTGTCCCTTGTGGAACATCCACGGGGCCTTCGGCCATCCGGGAAGGGTCGAAACGCAAGTGATCGAGATGCCCGACGGCAGCCGCTGGTTTTCGCTCGCCCGCACCGTGAGACGCGTGGCGACATTGTGGGGCGAACCCGGCGCGCAGTTCGTCGTGGGGCTCGGCTGCGACATGAAGCACGCCCACCGCCTGGTCTACAGCAAAGGCCTCGACCTCAAATCCCATGTGCCAACGCCCATCGGCATCAACTGCCGCCTGTGCGAACGAGCGAACTGCGCCCAGAGGGCGGCCCCGCCG
Source organism: Hyphomicrobiales bacterium (assembly GCA_031402975.1). GTDB lineage: Bacteria > Pseudomonadota > Alphaproteobacteria > Rhizobiales > Aestuariivirgaceae > Aestuariivirga. Next base: position 8,025 of record JANNSP010000081.1, on the reverse strand, counting down.
TTGCTCAGGCCACTGGACATCAACGAAAACGTGCGGGGGTATTCGCCGTTCGATACGGATTTAGGAAGATAGAGCGGCCCGCCGCTTTCTCCGCTGGCATCGCCGAAACCCCTCTGCTATAGACCGCGCCCATTGCAACGGCCTTGAGGTCTGCGGGCGCGCGGGCGTGGTGAAATTGGCAGACACGCAGGATTTAGGTTCCTGTGGGGAAACCCGTGGGGGTTCAAGTCCCTCCGCCCGCACCAAGCGCGCTTCCAGGCTGACGGCTTCAATCTGAAGTGAAGAGCAGCACACCATGCAGGTTACCGAAACACTGAGCTCAGGCCTCAAGCGCGAATTCCAGGTCGTCGTCAACGCGGCTGAACTCGACAATCAGCTCAACGCCAAGCTCAAGGAGCTGTCGGCCAAGGCCAACATCAAGGGCTTCCGGCCGGGCAAGGTGCCGCTGCCGCATCTGAAACGCATCTATGGCAAGTCGGCGATGGCGGAGGTGGTGCAGACAGCGATCGACGACCAGTCGAAGCAGGTGGTGAGCGAGCGCAACTTGAAGCCCGCCTATCAGCCGGAAGTGAAGCTGCCGGAGAACGAGGACGAGGTGAAGGCGGTGATGGACGGCACGGGCGACCTGTCGTTCTCGCTCGCCTTCGAAGTGATCCCCTCCTTCGAGATCAAGGATACATCCGATCTTTCGCTGACCCGCCACGCGGTCGAGGTGGCCGACGCCCATATCGACGAAACCATCGCCAGGCTGTCGAGCCAGTCCAAGAGTTTCGAGGAAAAGCACGGTGAAGCCGCGGCCGGCGACAAGCTCACCGTCGATTTCGTGGGCAAGATCGACGGCACGGCGTTCGACGGCGGCACGGCGCAAGGCATCGAGCTGGAGATCGGTTCGGGCCAGTTCATTCCGGGCTTCGAGGATCAGTTGGTGGGCGCCAAGGCAGGCGACGACAGGCTGGTGAAGGTCACTTTCCCGGACGCCTATAACGTCAAGGAACTGGCGGGCAAGCCGGCCGAATTCGATGTCAAGGTGTCGAAGGTCGAGGCGCCCAAGGAACAGACGATCGACGATGAGTTCGCCAAGAAGATGGGCTTTGAGGACCTGGCCAAGCTGCGTGAGATGGTGAAGACGCGGATCGGCCAGGAATTTGGCCAGATGACCGCGATGAAGCTGAAGCGCGACGTACTCGACGCCCTCGACAAGCTCTACGATTTCGAACTGCCCGAGCGGCTGGTCGAGCAGGAGTTCAACGGCATCTGGTCGGCCTTGAGCCGCGAGATGACCAAGGCGGCCAAGAATTTCGAACAGGAAGGCACGACCGAGGACAAGGCCAAGGAAGAATACCACGCCATCGCGGCCAGGCGCGTGCGCCTGGGTCTCGTTCTCGGCACCATGGGCGACAAGGAAGGCGTCAAGGTCAACGAGCAGGAATTGCAGCAGGCGCTGCTGGCCAGGGCCCGGCAGTTTCCGGGTCAGGAAAAGCAGGTGTTCGAGCATTACCGCAAGAACCCCGCTTCGATCATCGAATTGCGCGGCCCCATCTTCGAGCAGAAGGTGGTTGACCTGATCGTGTCGAGGGCCAAGGTCGAGGACAAGTCGGTCAGCCGCGAAGAGCTCCAGTCGATGGTGCAGGACGACGACATGTCCGAGCACCTGGCCTCGACGGCGGTCGACGAACAGGGCCACGAGCATGATCACGATCACGATCATGCCCAGCACGACCACGACCACCACGGCCACGATCATCACAGCCACGATCATCACAACCACGACCACGCGCACGCCCATGGCGGCCAGAGCCACGGCTCAAGCCCCAAGCCCCGCAAGACCGCGCCGTCCAGCGGGGGGTGATGGAGAGTGAGGGGCAGAGGGGACTTCCCTCCGCCGCTTCGATCTCCTATCTATACTGCAAATCACCACAGGGCAGTTCATGCGCGATCCCGTCGAATTCTTGACTACAAGCTCTTTCTGGCCGTCCGTCATCCAGCAGGAATCGCGCGGCGAGCGCGTTTATGACCTGCCGTCCAGGCTGCTGCGCGAGCGCATCATCTTCATCACCGGGGCCATCGACGACAATGTCGCGGCCTCGATCTGCATGCAGCTTCTGTTCCTCGAAGCCGACAATCCCAAAAAAGAAATCTCGATGTATATCAACTCGCCCGGCGGCGTGGTGACATCGGGCCTGTCGATCTACGATACCATGCAGTTCATCCGCCCGGCGATCTCGACGACGGTGATGGGCCAGGCGGCCTCGATGGGCTCGATGCTCTTGGCGGCGGGCGACAAGAACATGCGCTTTGCTCTCCCCAATGCGCGCATCATGGTGCATCAGCCCTCGGGCGGCTTCCAGGGCCAGGTGACCGACATCCTGATCCATGCCCGCGAGGTCGAGGGCCTGAGAAAACGCCTCAACGAAATCTACATGAAGCACACCGGGCGGTCGATGAAGGAGATCGAGGACGCCCTGGAGCGCGACAACTTTATGACGGCGGAAACCGCCATGCAATTCGGAATCATCGATAAAATCCTCGAGAAACGTCCGGCCCCCAGTGATTCCAAATAGTTAGCTGTAATATGCCGGAATGGGCGGAACCCCGGCCGAACGCCATCCGGCCAATAATTCTTGATTAACCATGCCCCCGCATGCTGAACTGAGTCGGGCCGGTCCGGCGATTTGCTTGAGGCATTACAGGTCCCGTTAAACAGTGTGAGACTATCATCTCGCCTGATACGGCCAAGGAGCGATCATGAGTAAGGCAAGCGGAAGCGACAACAAGAACACCTTGTATTGCTCCTTCTGCGGAAAAAGCCAGCACGAGGTCCGCAAGCTGATTGCGGGCCCCACCGTTTTCATCTGCGATGAATGCGTCGAACTGTGCATGGACATCATCCGCGAGGAGAACAAATCCTCGCTGGTCAAATCCAAGGACGGCGTGCCGACCCCGCACGAGATCCGCAAGGTTCTCGACGATTACGTCATCGGCCAGGAATACGCCAAGAAGGTGCTCGCGGTCGCTGTCCACAATCATTACAAGCGGCTCAACCACGCCGCCAAGAATGCCGATGTCGAACTGGCGAAGTCGAACATCCTGCTTGTCGGCCCCACCGGTTCGGGCAAGACGCTGCTGGCCCAGACGTTGGCCCGCATCCTCGATGTGCCCTTCACCATGGCGGACGCGACGACCTTGACCGAAGCCGGCTATGTCGGCGAGGATGTCGAGAACATCATCCTGAAACTGCTGCAGGCGGCCGACTACAATGTCGAGCGCGCCCAGCGCGGCATCGTCTATATCGACGAGGTCGACAAGATCAGCCGGAAGTCGGACAATCCCTCGATCACCCGCGATGTCTCGGGCGAGGGCGTGCAGCAGGCCCTGCTCAAGATCATGGAGGGCACGGTCGCATCCGTTCCGCCGCAGGGCGGGCGCAAGCATCCGCAGCAGGAATTCCTGCAGGTCGACACCACCAACATCCTGTTCATCTGCGGCGGTGCCTTTTCCGGGCTCGAACGCATCATCAGCCAGCGGGGCCGGGGCTCCGGCATCGGCTTCGGCGCCGAGGTGAAATCCTTGGACGACCGCCGCACCGGTGCGGTCCTGCGCGAACTCGAACCCGAGGACCTGCTGCGCTTCGGCCTGATCCCCGAATTCGTCGGCCGTCTCCCCGTCGTGGCGACGCTCGAGGATCTGGACGAGATCGCCCTCATGCAGATCCTGACCGAGCCCAAGAACGCGCTGGTCAAGCAGTATCAGCGCCTGTTCGAAATGGAAGGCGTCAAGCTGACGTTCCCCGACGAGGCGATGCGCTCGATATCGAGGCGCGCCATCGATCGCAAGACGGGTGCTCGCGGACTGCGCTCCATCATGGAGGCGATCCTGCTCGAAACCATGTTCGATCTCCCGGCGATGAACGGCGTCGAGGAAGTGGTCATCTCGCGCGAGGTGGTCGAGGGCGACGCCAAGCCGCTCCTCATCTACGCCGACCGCGACAAGCAGACCACGCTGAAAGTAGCCCCGGCCTCGGCTTGAGGCCTTCATCCTTCTCCCCCCGAAGGGGCGGGGAAGGTGTCGCGCGCGGTCTTCCGCGCGTGACGGATGGGGCCTTTCTACGCCGCCAAAGCAAGACCCCCATCCGTCACCCCGGACAAGGTCCGGGGTGCCACCTTCCCCGCGGGCTTCGCCCGGGAGAAGGATGAACTCACAACCCATTGAAAAACGTTAACTCCGCCTCCACCTTTCGAGCCGCAGGCTGCTGGTGTTTCCGTTGTGATTTGCGCGTATGCTGCAAGTGAATCATCGGGTACGGCTGCGGCCTTGAAAGGGCGCGTCTGGCCTGGGATCTTCTCGATACAGGCTGGTGGCCGGCCCACCCTGAAAGGAACGAAATGACCAAATCCTCCAGAACTCCGATCCCCGAGGGCGCGATCGAGACGATCCCCGTCCTGCCGTTGCGCGATATCGTGGTATTCCCCCACATGATCGTGCCGCTGTTCGTGGGCCGCGAGAAATCCATCAAGGCGCTGGAAGAGGTGATGCGCGAGGACAAGCGCATCCTGCTCGTCGCCCAGAAGAACCCGGCCGATGACGATCCGTCGAGCGAGGCGATCTTCCAGGTCGGCACCATGGCGCAGGTGCTGCAGCTCCTGAAGCTGCCCGATGGCACGGTGAAGGTGCTGGTCGAGGGCGTCGAGCGCGCCAAGGTCATGGGCTTCACGGCGCGCGCCGATTTCTTCGAGGCCGACGTCCAGGTGATGCCGAGCGTCACCGGCGCCGACAACGAGGTCGAGGCGCTGGCCCGCACCTCGGTCGCCCAGTTCGAGAGCTATGTGAAGCTCAACAAGAAGGTGCCGCAGGAAATCCTGGCGACGATCACGTCGATCACCGATTACGCCAAGCTCGCCGACACCATCGCGGCGCATCTCGCGATCAAGATTCCGGAGAAGCAGGAACTGCTCGAAATGACCTCGGTGCAGCAGCGCCTGGAAAAGGTGTTCGCGCTGATGGAAGGCGAGATCTCGGTCTTGCAGGTCGAGAAGCGCATCCGCTCCAGGGTCAAGCGCCAGATGGAGAAGACCCAGCGCGAATATTATCTGAACGAGCAGATGAAGGCGATCCAGAAGGAATTGGGCGACGGCGAAGAGCGCGACGAGATGGGCGAGCTCGAAAACAAGATCAAGAACACCAAATTCTCCAAGGAAGCGCGTGAACGCGCTGACGCCGAACTGAAGAAGCTCCGCCAGATGAGCCCGATGTCGGCGGAAGCCACCGTCATCCGCAACTATCTCGACTGGCTGCTGTCCATTCCGTGGAACCAGAAGTCGAAAGTCAAGAAAGATCTGAGATTCGCCGAGGGCGTGCTCGATAGCGATCACTTCGGCCTCGACAAGGTGAAGGAGCGGATCGTCGAATATCTGGCCGTCCAGAGCCGCACCAACAAATTGCGGGGCCCGATCCTGTGCCTCGTCGGGCCTCCGGGCGTCGGCAAGACCTCGCTCGGCAAATCGATCGCCAAGGCGACGGGCCGCGAATTCATCCGCATGTCGCTGGGTGGTGTCCGCGATGAAGCGGAAATCCGCGGCCATAGGCGGACCTATATCGGATCGATGCCCGGCAAGGTCATCCAGTCGATGAAGAAGGCGAAGAAGTCGAACCCGCTGTTCCTGCTCGACGAAATCGACAAGATGGGCATGGATTTCAGGGGCGATCCGTCGGCGGCGCTGCTCGAGGTTCTCGACCCCGAGCAGAACGCGACCTTCATGGATCACTATCTGGAGGTCGAATACGATCTCTCGAATGTGATGTTCGTGACCACGTCGAACACGCTCAACATTCCCCCCGCCCTCATGGACCGGATGGAGATCATCCGCATCGCCGGCTACACCGAGGAGGAGAAGCTCGAAATCGCCAAGCGCCATCTGGTGCCGAAATCGATGGAGCATCACGGCCTCGACAAGAAGGAATTCGAGATCACCGACGAAGCGATCTACGAAATCCTCAGGCGCTATACGCGCGAAGCCGGGGTGCGCAACCTCGAACGCGAGATCAACACGCTGGCCCGCAAGGCCATCAAGGATCTCATGATGTCGAAGAAGAAGAAGGTGAAGGTGACGCCGGACGTCGTCAACCAGTATCTGGGCGTGCAGAAATTCCGCTACGGCGAAGTCGAGCGCGAGGACCAGGTGGGTCTGGTGACAGGCCTCGCCTGGACCGAGGTGGGCGGTGAATTGCTGACCATCGAGGCGCTCATGATGCCCGGCAAGGGCAAGATGACGGTGACCGGAAACTTGCGCGACGTGATGAAGGAATCGATCTCGGCGGCGAATTCGTATGTGCGTTCGAGGGCAACCTCGATCGGCGTCAAGCCTCCGGTGTTCGACAAGAAGGACATTCACGTCCATGTGCCGGAAGGGGCGACGCCCAAGGATGGACCCTCCGCCGGCATCGCCATGGTCACCGCCATCGTCTCGGTGATGACCGGGATCGCGGTCAAGAAGGATGTCGCCATGACCGGCGAGATCACGCTCCGGGGCCGCATATTGCCCATCGGGGGCTTGAAGGAAAAACTCCTGGCGGCGCTGCGCGGCGGCATCAAGAAGGTGCTGATCCCCGAGGAGAACGTGAAGGACCTGGCGGAAATCCCGGAGAACGTGAAGTCGGGCATGGAAATCATTCCCGTGGCCCGCATGGACGAGGTGCTGGTCCACGCGCTGGTCCGCCTGCCCGAGCCCATCACCTGGGACGAGGCGGCCGAAGAGGCGGCTGCGGCCGCAAGGGCTGCGGCGGAACGGGCCGGAGAAGGGGCGCGGGCGCACTGATCGCCCCAACCTCTATCTGACAGAATTGGGCGGGCGGAAGGGCAATCTTCCGCCCGTTTCAGTTTTGTTCCAAGCGGTAACGCCTTGAACTGACTCGCGGAAAAATTTCGGAGCCAAGGCACCTTGCCAAGCCTGCCGAATCGCCCGCTTTTCGCCAATCAACAAAGCGCGTGCCGGGGGTTGGCCCATGAACAAGAACGAACTGATCGCCAAGGTCGCCAAGGACGCGAAGTTGACGCGCGGCGAAGCGGGCGAGGCGATCGAGGCCACGATCGAGAACATCATGAAGGCGCTGCGCCAGGGCGACGACGTGCGCCTCGTGGGCTTCGGCACCTTCACCGTCACCCGCCGCAAGGCGGGGGAGGCGCGCAATCCGCAGACCGGCAAAACCATCAAGTTGCCGGCCTCGAAGCGCGCCAGGTTCAAAGCGGGGAAACTGTTGAAGGAGGCTGTGAACGGATAAAACCTGACAGCACGATCAGCCAAAAAGTCCCCCGCGCGGCCCTCAGAACCCGCGGGGGTTTTTTTATGCGGGCGCGGGCCGCTATTCCGCGGCGCGCAGCATCGGCTGCATCTTGGGCGGAACCTGCAGCTTGGCGGTCGGCGCATCGCCGTCGAGATGCTGTATCGCGATTTCGTGCTTTTCGATGTCAAGGTCATTTTCCGCCAGCAGCGCGGAAAAGACTTCCTTGACGACTTCCTTCTGCGATTGTGCCCACCGGTCGATACGGCGGATTTCCTCGTCGCGCTTGGACTGAAGCTCGCGGCCCCTGGCGATGACGACATCGCGCAGCATCGTCCTCTCGGCCAGCATGGTCTCGACTTCTTCAAGCATGCGGCTCTGCAGCTGTTCACCCATCCTGATGATCTCGCGCATTCACGATACTCCTATTAAATCCGTCCCAGCTTTGAGTGCCTTGGAGTGGATTTATTACACAGTACACGGATGAACGCGATATTGAGACAACAAGTTAGTGAATTGTTAAGGTTACCGCATCACGGAGCCCTGTTGCCTTGAGCGCCCCGGACCGTTAAGCAAGTGCCTCGCGGGCGATTAGCTCAGTTGGTAGAGCGCTTCGTTTACACCGAAGATGCCGGGAGTTCGAGTCTCTCATCGCCCACCAGCCTTTGCCCTTCGGGCTACGCCTCGGCAAGCCAGAGGCGCTGGCTGTCAGAACAATTGCCCGCGAACCGCGCCGAACTGCAGTCCCTG
>JANNSP010000080.1:0-7896 GCA_031402975.1 Hyphomicrobiales bacterium | reverse complement strand
GTCGGAATATTGCAGCGCCGAATGGATGATGTGCAGATGCCGCTTGGGCACCGGAACTTCCATCGGCTCGCAGATGATCGAGCTCGACGAATGGAGTGCTGGCGACATGTAGCTGAGTTTGTGGAAATTATTGAGATCGGCGAGGGAGCCATAGCGCCGCTTGTTGTCGAGATCGCGCACGAAAGGAGCCCCATACATCGGCACGAACACGGTATTGCGGCCGCCGATCCGCACCGTGCGCTCGGGGTTGCGCGCGTTCAGCGTGAATTCGGACGGAACTTTCGCGACGAGGCCGAGAAGCAGCCCCCGGTCGATATGGACGCGCGTTCCCTCGACCTGGGCGCCCGCCGCTCGCCACATGGAAATCGCTTCGGCGTCGCGGAATTCACAGCCCACCTCTTCGAGGATCTTGAGCGACTCCTCGTGGATCAGTTCCACCGCCTCGTCCGGCACCATCTGATAGACCGGAATGTTGCGCACCAGCGTTGGAAACGAGGTGACGGGTGCCGCGCGGAGGATGCGGCGTCCCTCGCGGCCCCCGGCGCGGCGGCCGGTGGCGGGAGCATATTTCACGGGCTCGATGGTCATGGCTTAGGCACTCCAATCGGAAGAACGATACAACCCCTGCCACGGTTTTGTTCAACTGAACAGTTTGCGTGGTTGCCCTTGAGCCAAACTCAAGCGGTTTGCGTCAACAAACAGTCGCGCGGGATGGCGGCCTCGGTTGAGGAAAGCTCACGCAAAGCCTTCGGGGCGGCGTGAGTTGACGAATCTCCCCCAACAGGCCCAGACTGCCGGACAGGGGAGTTCTTGACTTTCGGGGCGGCGGGGCACCGGAGCGGGGCAATAGATCACCAACATTGCAGGGCCGTCCGGATCCCCTCGGCGCCGAAGGGGGAGCTATCATGGCTGAACATCATAAACTGACCGAGGACAAGAAAGTCCTCCACGGCATGGGCTACGCGCAGGAACTGCAGCGCAGCATGAGCCGGTTTTCCAACTTCGCCATTTCGTTCTCGATCATCTGCATCCTGTCGGGCGGCATCAACTCATTCGCCCAGGCCACCTCCTCGATCGGCGGCGCCGGGGCGGGCATCGGCTGGATCGTCGGCTGCCTCGTGTCCGGCATGTTCGCCCTGGCCATGGCGCAGATTGCGTCGGCCTATCCGACGGCCGGCGGCCTTTATCATTGGGCGTCGATCCTCGGCAACCGCTTCTGGGGCTGGCTGACGGCGTGGCTCAATCTGCTGGGGTTGATCACCGTGCTGGGCGCCATCAACATCGGCACGGCCTTCTTCTTCGCGGGCACCTTCGGCCCCTCCATCGGCTTTGATGGCGGCACGCCCGGCCAGATCGTCGGCTTCGTGGCGGTGATCACCATCGCGCAGGCGCTGCTCAATCACTTCGGCATCAAGCTCACCACCATGCTGACGGACATATCGGGCTATATCATCCTGGCCACCACGGCCGTCTTGATCCTGGCCTGCCTGTTCCTCGCCCCGGCGCTGGATTTTTCGCGCCTGTGGACCTTCACCAACTATTCGGGCGAAGCGGGCGGCAACGTCTTCCCCCAGTCGGACTCGATGTTCTACCTATTCCTGCTGAGCCTGCTGCTGCCGGTTTACACCATCACCGGTTACGATGCGTCGGCCCATACCTCGGAAGAAACCGTCGATGCCGCCATGTCGGTACCGAAAGGCATGGTGTCCTCGGTGATCTGGTCGTCGCTGGCCGGCTGGGTCATGCTGAGCGCCATCACGCTGGCCATTCCCGACCTGGCCGCAGGCGCCAAGCAGGGCTGGGCGGTGTTCTTCGAAACCATGAACGCCATCCTGCCCGGCTGGCTCAAGACGCTGATCTATCTCGGCATCCTGATCACCCAGTTCCTCTGCGGTCTGGCCACCGTGACCTCCGCCTCGCGCATGCTTTTCGCCTTCTCGCGTGATGGTGGCATGCCAATGGGCTCGGTGGCACTATCGACGGTGTCGAAGACCTATCGCACGCCGGTCAACGCCATCTGGACGGCGACCGCGCTGTGCATCGTCTACGTCTTCCTGGCGCAGTTCCTCTCGGTCGGTGGCACCAACATCTACACCATCGTGGTGAATTCCACCCTGGTGTTCCTGTTCCTGTCCTTCGTCATACCAATCGCCCTCGGCATGGTGGCGTTCGGCACGGCCAAATGGCCCAAACCCGGTCCCTGGGATCTGGGCGCGGGACTGTTCAAGCTGGTCTGCCTTCTGTCGATCATCGGCATGGCGGTGATCTTCTTCATCGCCATCCAGCCGCCCAACGACAAGGTTCTGTGGATCGTCATCGGCTTCCTCGTGCTCACCGCCGTGCTGTGGTTCGCGGTCGAGAACAAGCGCTTCAAGGGACCGCCAATTGGCGAGGAAATCAAGCGCCGCCAGGCCGAAATCGCCAGGAAGGAAGCGGCGTTCGGCGAAGCGTAACTAAAGCAGGATCACGCGAGTGGGGCGGTCTTCGGGCCGCCTCTTTTCTATGCGGCCTTTGCGACCCGCTCCGCCATGCGGCCGTTGGCGGCGACCATGCCCTCCGCGCCATCGAGGGCACCGGGCCGAAGTTCCAGGCCTAGAAACCGCTCACGCTCGACCGGACCGGGCAGGTGCAGATCGGCAACGCTCGCGCGGGTAAACCCGAAGCGCCCGTAATAAGGGTCGTCGCCCACCAGAATTACGGCGCCATGGCCACGCACGCGCGCTTCGCCGATGGCATGTTCCATGAGCGCTTTGCCGATCCCGTTCTTCTGCGCGCTGCAATCGACGGCCAGCGGCCCCAGCAGCAAGGCCGGTCCCGCCGATCCGGCGATCACATCCCACAGCCGCACGGTGCCGACAAGCCGGCCGTTCGCATCGCTCGCGGTGAACGCCAGACCAATCGACGGCAGCCGGCCCCGGCGCAGCCGCTCCGAGGTCTTGCGCCGGCGGTCGCGGCCGAAGGCGCTATCGAGCAAGGTTTCGCGTTGCGCGATATCACGCGGCGTCTCTTCACGAATGGTGACCATCGTGGCCTCCACAGGTTACTGGTTGAGCGTCAGATGACGTAGGAACGCAACGGCTCGAAGCCGTTGAAGGCCACCGACGCATAGGTCGTGGTATAGGCGCCGGTCGCCTCGATCAGCACCTCGTCGCCAACCGTCAGCGAGAGCGGCAGGTCATAAGGAACCTTCTCGTACAGCACGTCGGCCGAATCGCAGGTCGGTCCCGCCACGACGCAAGGACCCTTGGCGTCGCCATCCTTCGCCGTCACGATCGGATAGCGGATCGCCTCGTCCATGGTCTCCGCCAGCCCGCCGAACTTGCCGATGTCGAGATAGACCCAACGCTGGTTGTCGTTGGCGTGCTTCTTCGACACCAGCACGACCTCCGCCTTGATCACCCCGGCATTGCCCACCATGCCGCGGCCGGGCTCGATGATGGTCTCGGGGATGGCATTGCCGAAATGCCTGGTCAGCGCCTCGTGGATCGAATTGGCATAGGCGCCCGTCGCCGGCACCTGCTTGAGGTACCGGGTGGGGAAGCCGCCGCCGAGATTGACCATCGACAGCTGGATGCCGTGCGGCACCAGCGCATCGAAGATCGCCTTCGACTGGGCCAGCGCCGCGTCCCAGGCTTCGAGCCGCGTCTGCTGCGAGCCGACATGGAACGAAATGCCGTAAGGCTTGAGGCCGAGCGCATTGGCGCGCAGCAGCACATCGACCGCCATTTCAGGATCACAGCCGAACTTGCGCGACAGCGGCCACTCAGCCCCCGCGCCATCGGTCAGGATGCGGCAGAACACTTTCGCTCCCGGCGCGGCGCGGGCGACCTTTTCCACTTCCTCGACGCAATCGACGGCGTAGAGCGCAATGCCCCGCTGGTGCGCGGCGGCGATGTCGCGCTCCTTCTTGATGGTGTTGCCGAAGGAGATGCGCTCGGGCGTGGCACCGGCGGCCAGCGCCATGTCGATCTCGGCGACGGAAGCCGTGTCGAAGCACGAGCCCATCGCGGCCAGCAGCTTGAGCACTTCCGGCGCCGGATTGGCCTTCACCGCATAGAAGATGCGGGTGTCGGGCATGGCGCGGCTGAAGGCGCGGAAGTTCTTGGCGACCACTTCGAGGTCGACAACGAGGCAGGGGCCTTCGGGGTGCCGGTCGCGGAGGAAGTCGAGGATGCGTTGGGTAGCGGCCATCTGGGATACTCCCGGGTCAAAGTCAGTTGCCATGGCCAGTGCTGCGTAGCGGTCCCCACGCGATGGAGACGTGGAAACGCTATTCAGACTGACGTTTCGCCTTGGCTTGACCGGGAAACCCGATCGCACTGCCGGCAATGAGAGTGGTGCCTCTTAGTAACCCCGGCCTGTGGAGGAGCCGGTAGAGACCAAAAAGCCCGCACCGTCGTTGCTTTGGGGAAGTCCTTGGGGCACGTGCGACTTTGGGCGCGACCGATATGATGGATTCGTGTGTCGCAATCAAGAATAAATATGGCCCGGCGCAAAATTATTTTCACCGCACGCCGTTAAGATTTCGTTGTGCCGAACAACTGATAGCCGGAGACGATGCGGGTGAGGGTGGTGACGAGACAGAGTGCTGCGTAGATAGTGGCGATCGTGGCGAAGTGCGACGGCCACAGGCACATGAGGACGAAGCAGGCGATGGTCTCGGCGCCCTCGGTCAGCCCGCCGATATAGTAGAACGACTTCATTGGGTACGCGGTGCTTTTGAGGCCACGCTTTTCGGCGATGGCGGCATAGGCGAGGAAGGTCGTGCCGGTGCCGACGAACGCCGCCAGCAGAAGGACTCCGGCCACCGCGTTCTCGTCCGGTGTGAGAAGCACGAAGCCAACCGGAATCATCGCGTAGAAAATGAAGTCAAGGCTGATGTCGAGAAAGGCGCCGCGGTCGGTGGTTTGCGACAGCCTTGCCATGGCCCCGTCGAGGCCGTCGAACAGACGCGAAAGGAGCAGCGGCGCGATCGCCGCCAGCGTGAAGCCGAAGGCGATCAGCCCCGCGGCGCCGAGGCCGATGGCAAACCCCGCGAACGTCACCTGGTCGGCGCTCACCCCGCGTTTCAGCAAGCGCCCCGCCAGCGCATCGGTGGGCTGCTTGAACAGCCCCAGGAGTTGCCGGTCAAGCATGGCGCACCTCTCCGTCGCGGGTGATGGCAAGAATTTGCCCGCCCGGAGGCGCGTCGGCAACATCGTGGGTCACCAGGAGGCTCGGGATCAGGCGCTGGCGCAGATGGGCGAAAACATACTCGCGCATGGTCTGGCGGAGTTCGCTGTCGAGCTTGGAGAAAGGTTCGTCGAGGAGCATGGCGTTGGGGTGGGCGAGGAGGGACCGGAACAGCGAAATCCGCGCCCGCTCGCCGCCCGACAGCGTGTGAGGTGCTCGATCCTCGAAACCGGCAAGACCCGCCTGGGCCAATCCATCCCGCATCTTCGCAAGGCGCTCCTGGCGGGGACCGCGAGGAATTCCGAACAGCAGGTTTTCCCCGGCCGTCAGATGCGGAAACAGCAGGTCGTCCTGGAACAGCCGGCCGATTCTCCGGCGGCCCGCCGCGACTTCGTTCAGGATGGAACCGCCAAGGCGGATGATGCCGTGGCCTAACAAGGGCGGTTCGAGGTCGCCCGCCACATAGGCCAGCAGCGACGACTTGCCCGATCCGCTCGGACCCATGAGGGTTACGATGTCACCCGCCTCCACGGTGAGCGAGAAAGTCCGCAGCAGCGCTTTGCCATGGAGCAGAACTTCAACGCCTTCGAGGCTCAGCGCCATCGCGGCCTCCCGGCCAGCGACGCGGCCGCGAACACCAGCGCGGGCGGCAGGGCCAATGCGAGCGCATAGGCAGCCGTGAGGCTCCGGTTGCCACCGGAAGACAACGTCACTGCCTCGATCGGCAGCGTCGAATGGCGTCCGGCGGCAATGAGCTGCGCCGCCACGAACTGCGCCATGCTGACGGCGAAGCCGATCGCTCCGGCCTGGGCGAGTGGAGCGCGGAGCAGCGACGCCTTCACCTTGAGCCAGAAGCGCCATGGATTGCTGTTGAGCCCGAGTGCCGCCGAGCGGAGCCGGGGATCAAAGGCGCGATAGGGAGCCTGGAGCACGATGAACACATAGGCGAAACACGCCGTCAGATGCACCAGGAACAGGCCAACGAGCGTACCCGACAATCCAGCCTCCAGGAAAATCCGGTATTGTCCGGCAGCGATGAGGATAGCGGGAAGGCCCAGTGCCGCGACGCAGGCCCCGATCACCATCCGGTCAAATCGCGCCGCCACGCCTTCGAGCCACAGCACCGCCAGCGCCAGCGCCGTGATCGCGGTCGACGCGCCAAGCCCGAGGCTCGTGGCGAAGGGACGAAAGTCCTCTACGGCCCGCGCCATCGCCTTGACCGAGAAAACTTCCGGGATAATGCGCGGGAACGGCCAGTGGCCCGCAACCGACAGAAGTCCCAAGAGCAGAATGACTACCGCATAGATCGCGGCAAACAGAACCAGCAGCACCAAGCCGGGCAGTCGCGGTGCGTTCCGATCAGAGGGCCCGCGCGTGAGAATGCGGCGGATCATCCGCCTGCCGAAGCGCAGCAGGAGATACGCCGCCGTGCCGACAATCGAAAGCGCCAGGGTCAGGAACAGCGCGCCCGCCGCGCCCCGGCTGTTGGCGAGGAGTTGGGCGTCGTTGAGATCGGACCACACGAGGACGGCGAGCGTCGGCGGTTCGGTCGGTCCCAGCACCAAAGCCATATCGACGACGGTGGCGCCGTAAACCCACACGGCGATGATGGGCCATGCAAGCCGCGGCAGAAGCTGCGGCAGCAGCACGCGAAGCCAGATCGAGCCGCTGCCATGGCCGAGGCTCAGGGCGCTCCGCCACTGTCCCGCGAAAACGTCGGCGGTGTCGCCGCGCATCAACAGCGCCGAGCCGATCCAGATGAGAAATGGCGTCTCCTTGAGAACCAGACAGGCGATCAGGGCGAGACCGCAAGGATCGGACACCGTCACCCAGTCTGGTGGTGTGTTGTAGAACAGCCGCGCGATGAGCCCGCTCGGCATGATCAGAAACCCGAAGCCGATGGCGAAAGCCAGATGCGGGATCGCCATGGCCCATCCGGCATATCCCGTCACTCGGCCCCGGCCATGCAGCGCCATCAGCACGAGAAGTGCTGAAACCAGCGACACCAGCATCGCGATTGTCCCGGTCCACAGCGACAGCGCGAGCGCCGGCCAGACCTGCGGATGCGCCAGGAGCGCCGTCCACGCCGGGCCATCGGCCACCACCGCCAGCGCGGCAACAAGCCCCGTCACGAGTGGCAGCGCCCACAGGACTGTAACCGGCGCTGCGCCGGCGAGGGGCGTCAGAGCCCGTAGCGCCGGAGCCATTGGGCCTCGATCAGGGGAACCCAGCTCGCATGGGGTTCGGGCAGCGCCGGGGCTGGAAATTCTATCCCGCCCGTTGTTCTTTCCGCCGCCGGAAGACTTTCAAGCCTGAGCACCGTCGGATCGCCCCACATTGCTGGATCGGCCTTGCGCGCCTGGGCTTCCGGCGACAGCAGGAAATTCGCCACCACCTGCGCCCCGGCCTTCGACCGGGCGTTGACCGGAATGGCGACGAAATGCGTGTTGCCGATGGTGCCGCCCGCATGCTGCCAGGCAATGGTCGACGCCGCGATCTGGCCTTCGGCGACGAGGTTGGCGGGTTCGCTCGGATTGAAGGTGAGCGCCATCATCAGTTCGCCATCGGCATACATCTGCTTCAGTGCCGCCTGGGTCTGGGGAAATTGCTCGCCCTTCCGCCACAACAGCGGATGCAGTGTATCGAGATATGCCCACAGCGGTTTCGCCGCTGTGTCAAAATCCGCCTCGCCGATTTCCCGCGTCATCAGGGAGCGGTCGGCAA
>JANNSP010000079.1:0-7034 GCA_031402975.1 Hyphomicrobiales bacterium | reverse complement strand
CGTCATCGGGCCCGATGGCAGTCCGCTTACGATCGCCGACCTGCCGCCCCCCGGCAACCATCGCTGGGTGATCCGCCGCAAGGCGGAAGTGGTGGCGGCGGTGCGCGGCGGGTTGCTCAGCCTCGAAGACGCCTGCGAACGCTATGTGCTGACCGTCGAGGAATATCTGAGCTGGCAACGCTCGATCGACCGCCACGGCCTGGCCGGCCTCCGCACCACCCGCATCCAGACCTACCGCCAGCAGCATTAACCGGACGTCTGTTTCGCCAGAACGACTGCCTTATGCGGCTGATCCAGAACCCAGCCGCCATCACGCCTCAACGCGACCTCCCTCAGCCTTTCGCTCAGCAAGGCCCTGTTGCGCAGGGCTGCCTCCCGGCGCGATGGATCGATGGCCACGATCCGGTCCAAAAACGCATCCACATCGCAGAAGCTTTCCTGCCGCGAAATATCCAGCGTCCGAAGCAGTTTCATGTCTCCATCCGCCACCGCATCGCGGATCGCCGCCTGGGCCGCGTGGCGCGCCTCCGTCTCGTCCTCGACCAGCCGCAGTACTTCGAAGAAACTGCCGCTCGCCAGGGGTTCGACGACGATGAAAAATCCATCCCGCTTGAGCACCCGCAGTCCTTCGCGCAAGGCCTGCCGCATCGACGGCTTGGGAACGTGATGCAGCGCGTTGACCATCACGGTGAGATCGAACGCACCATCGGCGAACGGCAAGGCCTCGGCCCCGGCCACCTGGAACTCGGCACCCGGCACCCGCCGCCGCGCCTCGCCGATTGCTTCCGCGCCCGGGTCGACGCCGCTCGCATCCGCGCCTTCGGCCAGAAGTTCACCAACCAGTCCGCCCGCTCCGCAGCCGATATCGAGAATGCGCCGCCCGCCCAGGCCCTGCACCACGGACTTCATGACGTCCAGCGGCGACTGGATCCTTGGCATGAAGCCCTCCGGCTTTACTGCGCCGGAGGCTGCGGCTCTTCCGGGGCACCTTCTTCGGGCGCCACTTCCGGCGGAATGTCGACGGGAGGGGGCGCCGCTCGCGAGGCGTCGAACAATCTGATCGTCAATTCAGAATCGGCGCGCGCGATGACGATCTCCTTCGATTCGACCGAGCGGAGTTCCCAGTCCGACAGATATTGTCCCGATTTCAGCCGGAAGACCTCGTTGGTCTTGTTGTAGCGGACCAGGGCGAAGCGCTCGCCGCCGTTGATCGAGACGCCGAGCAAGGTGAAATCCTGCGGCCCCGTGGTGTCCTCGACCACCGGCGGTTCGACTTCCGCCACGGGCTCGGGCGGAGTTTCCTCGACCGGCGGCGGCGGGGCGCGGGTCTGATTGAACAGCGGCCGCTCGACCATAGCGTTCATCTGCTCAACCGTGATGGCATGGAGCGGATTGACCGGAGCGAACTCTTCGCCGGCCACCGCCTCGGTCACCGTCTCGGGCGTTTTCGCCGCGGGCGGACGGGGCGTCGCATCGGCTTCGGTAAAATAACCGGCGAGAAATTCGGGCGGTGCAATCCACACCGAGGAGGCCACCGCAGCGGCGCCCAGTGCCGCCATGAGGAGAGCGCGGTTCATTTGGTCCACCACGCCACGGCTTCAAGCTGGAGGCCCACGGTCAAGCGCTCCGAAGGCAATACGGCCACCTCTTCATTCTCCAGCTTGTCGACGCCGATATGGGCTTCGCGCACGAAGATGAGCGGCGCTCCCGTCTCGATCGCGTGCAGATAGGAGCGGAGCGCCTCGATCGTGCCGACCGTATCGACATCGAGGCGGAGAACGGTGGCGCCGTCGCGCTCCTCGGCAGGGAGGACTTCCAGCTTCTCGATCTTCATGCCGCTCGCCAGCGCCAGTTCGGCGACGAGACGCTGCAACTCGGCCCCGGCCAGGCCCGGCGTCGTTCCCTTCACATAGACCGCGTCGGTGTCGATCCTGACCGGCGTCACACTTTTGCCCGCAGCGCCCATCTTGCGCTCGAGCAGAGCCAGCATCTCGGCCTTCTCGGCGATTTGGGGTTCGAGCGACGCCGTCCAGTAGAAGGGCGCCGCCGCGGCCACCGCCATGCCGGCGATGGAAGCCAGCAGGATCACCAGTCCGCCCAAGCCTTTGCGGGTCACTGCGCGGCCTCGTCTTTTTTCTCGATCGACGCCGAGATCGAAAACATGTCGGCTTCGGAGTCGGGATCGCGCTGGGTGGGTGCTGCGAAATTGACATCGCTGAACATCTCCGAATCTTCCAGACTCTGGATGATGCCGGGAATGGAGAGGCCGCGCCCCGCCATGGTGAGCTTGCCGTCGGCATAGTCGAGGGTGTTCAACCAGGCGTCGTCGGGCACTCCCGCCGTCACCCCGTTCAGCACCACCAGGACCGGCGGTTCGTTCCTCTTGCGCTCGACCGCCTTCGCCGCTTCGAGCGCCTTGCCGCTTTCGACCGCGGTGGGCTGGGCCCGGAGAGACACCGTGAGAGTAGCGGTCCGGCTTTCGATGGCGCTCAGTTTCGACTGCGACGCGATGGCCTGCCAGGTGCCGTAGGCGGCGATCATCAGGGCAAAGAAACCAACCCCGCCCATGACCGCGCGGACGGCCCCCCGCGCCTTCCTTTGCCGCACATCGCTCTGGAAATCGACGGCGATCGGGTTTTCATCCTCGGCCGAGACGCCGATTTCGAGGCGGGCGACGCGAAACCCTGCGCCCGCCAGCGCCGCCAGCAGCGCGTCCAGGCCCTTCCTCCCGGTGATCCCGACATCAAGGGTGAATTGCCCGCCTTCCGGCTCGCCGGCGATCCGGTAGCCCCAGACCGCGTCCTCGACGGGCCATGGCGCCAGGCTTTCGATCTTGTTGCGGACGATGGCCGCGGCGACATTGAGCGCTCCCGCCGGCAGGGTCACCGGCTTGACGATGGCGCGGCGGCCGCACAGCCTTACCACCAGGCCCTGGCGCTCCGCCTTGTTCAGCTTCTTGCGGGCGGCGGCGGCGGTCTTCGCGGCATCGTTGGGAAACGTGGCGAGATGGACGAGCTTGCCCCGCCGCCTGGCGAACAGGTCGGCCCTATCGGTATCTACGGCCAGCAGGCTACGCCAGCGTGCCGCATCGGCGCGCGATTCCGCCAGGTCGGTGATGAAAGCGCCGACGCTTTCGCCCATCCATCCGGCAAACCGCGATCCTTGGTTCAGGATCTGGCGCGTCGCCGAATTGCTGTACTGCTCCATCTCGAACCAATTCCTCCCAACACCCGCAACCTACCACGACCAGGCCAGCACCTGGAACGGGGCGCTGCCGCTGCTATCGAGGATGATTGTGGCCTTGACACGGCTGCCGGCGATCACGCCCGGTCCGGACAGGATCCGGACATCGACCTGAAACACCCGACTTTCCGCCGATGTGATGAATTTTTCGTATCGCGCGAACACCGCCTGCACCCGCGGGCTCGACGTATCCTTGCGGCGCTTGGCCGCCTGCAATTCAGACAGGTCGGCGGGAGTGATATCCGGAATGGCCGCCAGAACCGCATCGGCGGCGCTCATCGGATTGATGCGGCCACCCTTGCTGTAGAGACCCACCTCGGCGATGATGAGCGGCATCACGCCACGCTCCGGCAATTGCAATCCGTAGAGTTCCGATACCGAGGTGAAGACGGCGGGGACGGGCTTTTCCGGCTCGTCCTGGGCCGGCTGCTCGGTCGATGGTTTGTCGTCCTCTTCCAGAAGTTTCCGCCGCTCCAGGATGGCGGCCGCCATCTCCTCCGCCGCCTGGGGCGAATCCGACACGCGTTCGAGGGCGGCTTCGAGAAACACCCCGTCCATGCGGTTGATGTCGATCAGGCCGGTCGCATCGCGCAAGCCGATCTCGACCGACAGGCCGTCGCCCAGACCGGCTGTGGTTGTCGCGCCATCAAGAAAACCGCGGTCACGCGCCTGCGTGCCGAGAACGAGGCCGCCTCCTACCTCGACGCCTGAGCGCAGGACCATTTCGCTGCGCAGCCGGTCCATCTCGATTGAGGCGGCGACGAGGTTGCGCTGCGCATAGGCACTGAGCGCCACGACGATCACCGCCATCATCGAGACGCTCCACAGCACGATGACCAGGATCATGCCGCGTTCGCTGGCGGGGCGCCCCGTCATTGCGCCGGTTCCTCCTGGTTCACCAGTTCGCCGCCGGTCGAGAGCGTGCAGCCGGCGGCGGTGTCTTCGAAACAGGCGCTTTCGGCGCCGATCTTGAGGGCCAGCACCATTTCCGGCACCGCCGGTTTTCCGTCGGCCCCGGTGATGACGAACCTGATCTGCCGCGGCAGCCGGGCCTGGCCTTCCCAGTAGCGGCTCCATTCGGCTTCGGCGGGAGGTGCGCGATACGACAATTCAATGCCGTAACGGCCGCGCAGCAGCACCACTTCGTCGCGCCACGAAATGCGGCTGATGTCGTTCTCGCCGAAGATGCGGGGCGCACGCATGCGCACCAGTTCGGTCAAGCCGTCTTCGCTCCGCACCAGCAGGCGCACCCAGTACAGTCCCGCCTCGTTATGGGAATCGCGCTCGGCCAGAATGTACACCGCTTCGGCCGGGCTGCCTCCGAACAGAAAGCTTTTGCGGTCCTTCGCGACGATGCGCTCGATCCTCGCGATGTCGGCTGAGAGAATGTCGAGCCCGGCGGTCATCGAACTCTGCTTCTCGATCGACACCGTGGCCCTGCCCCAGCCGGTGTTCACGACCTGCATGACCGATGTCAGCCCCACCATGATGAGCGACGAAATGACGAGGCCCACCAGGATTTCGAGGAGCGTGAAGCCCTGCTCGGCTCGCACATCATTTCCCCTTCCCCCCTCGCGGGGGAAGGTGGATCGCGCCAAAGGCGCGAGACGGATGAGGGGGCGGTTCAGCGAGTCCGAGTGCAGCCGGATTCGTGGCACCACCCCCTCATCCGGCGCTTCGCGCCACCTTCCCCCGCGAGGGGGGAAGGGTAGAAGCGAGAAATCGTTTGCGGCCGGCGCTTTCATTTTTCCAGCCTCACCGTGTCGAGTTTGAGGTGGCCGCGTTCGCCCCAGCCGACCTGGGCGGTGATCCGGTAGAACCGGTAGCCACGCGGCGCCGATAATCCGTCGGTGGTGACGTCGAGCCGCCAGCGATACTTGCCGCTCTCGCCGTCGCGCGAGCCCGGCTCCGGCTTGGCGCCGCCGCGCTCGATATCGATGAGCGAGCGCGCCAGGATGCGGGCGCCCAGATGATCCTCCATCGTGCCGGCCGCCGTGCCGCTTGAGGTGACGCCGCGCAGGAGGAACACCATGGCCATGGCGGCGATGGCGATGGCGCACATCACCTCGACCAGAGTGAAGCCGCGTTGTCCGCTCTCAGAGGCCATTGAGCGCCACGTTCCCGGTGAGCCAGTTCACGTCGATCGCGTAGCTGCGGCCGTTCCAGGCAAAATCGATTGTGCCGCCGCTCGACGAGCCGTCCGGATAGAATTTGATGCCGGCGGTGCCGTCGGCCAGGGTCTGCGATTTGGCGGCGGTGACGGTGACATCGACATCGGGCGGGATCGCTAGCACGGCATTGGTCGCCGGGCTCGACATGCGGCGGCGCTGGGTATTGACCACGAAAACCTGTTCGCGGTGATTGAGGATCGCATCCGAGCGCGCCGCCCTCAATCCCGATGCGGCGTTGACCATCAAGGCGCGGAAATCGGCGGTGTCGAAGGACGTGCCCGTCCGGAAGGCGAAGGCGGCGACGGCGATCGACAGCAGGGTCATCACCGCCAGGAGTTCGACCAGCGTGAACCCGGCCTCGCTGCCCGCCTCAGCTCGAGACGTCCGCATCCTCATCGGTCCCGCCTTCCTTGCCGTCGCGGCCGTGTGATGAAATCTCGAAGGGACCCTTCTTGCCCGGCGCCTGGTATTTGTAGGCCTGGCCCCAGGGATCGCGCGGGATGGTGCCCTTGGTCACATAGGGACCGTTCCAGCCCGGAGCCTTGGACGGCGCCTTGATCAGCGAGTCGAGGCCTTCCGACGTCGTCGGATAGCGGCCCACGTCGATGTGGTAGAGTTCGAGCGAAGTGACCAGGCTCTCGATCTGGATCTGCGCCGTCTTGGTGCGCGACGATCCCAGATAGCCGATGACGCGAGGCCCGATGATCGAGGCCAGCAGCACCAGGATGACCAGCACGACGAGCAGTTCGACGAGCGTGAATCCGGCTTCGCCTTGGGGTTTCCGGGGCAGCCGCGACAACAGAAATGAACGGTTGAGTTTCATAGAGCCAAATCGTTGATGCTGATGATAGCGCTCATCAGTGACACGATGATAAAAGCCACGACAGCACTGAGCGCCAGGATAATTGCGGGCTCCAGCAGTGTCAAGGTTCGGTCCACCGACCGATCCAGTTCTTCTTCCAGAATTGTGGTCACTTGAAGGACGCTCGGCGTCAGGTTGCCGGTTTCGTTGCCGACATGCAGCATGCGCGCCAGGAGCTTGGGGAAAAACCGCGAGGCGGCCAAGGGCGCCAGGAAATCCTCGCCCTGGCGGAGCGCCTGCTCCATGCGCGATACAACCTCTTCCATCTCGCGGTTGTCGAGCGAGGGCCGCATCAGTTTCAGGCTGTCGGGAAGGCTGACGCCGGCGGCAAGGAGGGTTCCGAACACCCGGCAGAACTGCACCACGGCGCCCTTTTTCATCAGTCCACCGATGAACGGCAGATAGTGCGAAAGCCGCTTCAACCCGCGCTGCAGCCCGCCCGCGCCAAACAGCAACACGACCGCCAGCGCCGCGATCGGCAGCGCCATCAGCATCGTCATGCCGTTTTCGATCAGCCAGTCGGACATGCCGATGACGAATTGCGCGGTGTCGGGAATGGGAACGCCGGCGCCGGTGATCATGTCCTTGATGCTGGGCACGACCGAAACCATGATGAAGGTGATGGCGCCCAGCGCCAGCACCACCAGGAGCGAGGGATAGGCCAGCGCCGAGCCCAGCTTGCCGCGCAGTTTCTGCTCGCGGTCACGGCTGATCGAGATGCGTTCGAGCACGGCGGCCAGCGTGCCGCTGGCCTCTCC
>JANNSP010000078.1:0-3077 GCA_031402975.1 Hyphomicrobiales bacterium | reverse complement strand
GCCGCATCCGCCGCCCGATTTACATACGGCTTAATACTGAGTAGAAGAATGACTATGGCCCTTGGATTGTAGTCCTTGATTCTGCTTGTGAGACCTTCTTCGGCCTTGCAGCGTTTTGCTTTTTTTTCCGTCGGCGGCAGTTGGTTTACGGGTTCTGGTACGAGATCGTCCAGATACCAACCGTACGATTTGAATGTTTCGAGAAACTCCCAACTGTTGCCCAGAGGCACTTTCTTCCACGCCTCCATGGCAATGCGCATTTGGCGAAGCATTGAGTTCTCGCCACAATAGAAGAACGTCCCACCGTAAGGAACGGATTCACCGATGAAGAGCGTGGTGATTGTTTTGGGGCGATATAGTCGCCGGATGGTTTCAGCATCTACCATGGCCAAGATTCCGCTAGGGAGTTGGAAAACAAGTATATAATTTAATAGGCTGTCAAGAGATACAAATTCAAACTGAGACACTACCCGCTACTCGAACAGGCTCGACACACTTTCCTCGCGGCTTGTACGGCCGATGGCTTCGCCCAATAGCGAGGCGATGGGGATGACGCGGATGTTGCGGGCGATGCGCACCGCCTCCGTCGGCTGGATCGAATCGGTGATCACCAGTTGCTTGAGCTTGGACGAGGTGATGCGCGCCACCGCCCCGCCCGACAACACGCCGTGGGTGATATAGGCGTTCACTTCCCTGGCGCCCTTGGTCAGCAGCGCCTCGGCGGCGTTGACCAGCGTTCCACCTGAATCGACGATGTCGTCGATCAGGATGCACGACTTGCCGACGACGTCGCCGATGATGTTCATCACCTCGGAGTCGCCAGCCCGCTCGCGGCGCTTGTCGACGATGGCGAGTGGAGTGTCGAGGCGCTTGGCGAGTGCCCTGGCGCGCACCACGCCGCCCACGTCGGGCGAGATGACGACGGTATTGTTGATATCGTTGTGCAGCTTGATGTCGCGCACCATCACCGGCCCCGCAAAGAGATTATCGGTCGGAATGTCGAAGAAGCCCTGGATCTGGCCGGCATGGAGATCGAGCGTCAGGACGCGGTCGGCGCCGGCGCGGGTGATGAGGTTGGCGACGAGCTTGGCTGAGATGGGCGTGCGGGGGCCGGGTTTGCGGTCCTGCCTGGCATAGCCGAAATACGGAATGACGGCGGTGACGCGCCTGGCCGAAGCGCGCTTCAACGCATCGATGATGATGAGCAGTTCCATCAGATGGTCGTTGGCGGGGAAGCTCGTCGACTGCACCACGAACATGTCCTGGCCGCGCACGTTTTCCTGGATCTCGACGAACACTTCCATGTCGTTGAAGCGCCGGACCACGGCCCTGGTCATCGGCATGTTAAGATAGGAGCAGATGCCTTCCGCCAGCGGACGGTTGCTGTTACCCGCCACGATCTTCATCATCCGCGTTCAATCCCCTCAACCGGCGCTGCGGCTCTATAACAACCGAAGGCGGGCGGGTCTAGCGGTAGACCTTGATCAGGTCGAAGATGCCGGTGGCGGCGGCTTCGGCCACCGCGATAGCGTTGTCGCCCCAGCCTTCGTCGAGCGAGCCCGCCGGAACACCATTGGCCTGGTCGATCTTGCCGAGCTTGCGGCCGTCGGGCGAATGCACCGTCCAGATCAGCGCCACCTGCTGGGAAGCGCCGCGAGCCGCGTCGATCATGACCTTGCCGCGAATGGTGATGGCGTCGGCGCGGGGCTGCGACAGTACCGGCCAGCCCGCCGTCTTGAGCGTCTGGCGCATGGCTCTCGTCAGTTCGTCATTGCCGGAGCCGGGCGAGCCTTTGACCGAGAGGACCGCGACGGCCCGGATGCCGATGGTATTCGGCGCTTCCTCCGCCTCGCCTGCGACCGCCTCGATCGGCTCCTCGACGGGCGGCACCAGGACCGAGGGCTGCTCGACGGCGGCCATCACGGGTTCGACAGCGCCGGGGCCGAGCAGCGTCTCGTAGTCGATCTCCTTGTAGGCGCCGGGAGCGGCGGCGATGAAATATTCGGGCGGCGGCAGGTGAAGGGCGGCGGCCCTCGTGGCATAGCCCAACTGCGACAGGCGGCTGGCGAGCTCGCCCGCGGTCGCGACCGCGATCTTCTCCAGCACGTCGGGCGTCATCGCCGACCACGGATTGGCCTCCAGCGCATCGGGCGAGAATTCGCTGCCCGACAGGGTATGGAGTGTCGCGCCATCGTCGCCGGTCAATGTCCACTGATAGCTGACGCGAATGCCGCCGCCTTCGGGAACCGTCTGGAAATTGCCGTTGAGAACGAACTGCCCGGTCTGGAAATTGCCCTCGACGATCGCCATGTCGCGCTGGCCCGCCGCCGCCGACAAGGCCTCGCGCAGCGCCTGGGCCTTGTCGATGGGGAGGCCCACCATGGTCTGGAGTGCGATCGGGGGAACGGGCTTGCCGGCGGGTCCGGGCGTCGTGGTGCTGTCCTTGAACAGGGAGCCGGTGTTGCCCGAGCAATTCGACACGATGAGGGCGATCATCAGCAGAAGGAGCGGCGCCAGGCCCCGCCGCCACATCAGCATGTTCATGTCCCTGGCAAGCATGCGCATCGGCTAGCGGACGATCATCTCCAAGGGGTGGCGCGACAGTGGTTCGGGCCGTTTCGCACCGATGATATAGGTGCGTCCCAGGCAGAAGGCGTTGCCGCTGTCGGAGTCCATGAGAATCATGTGGGCGAAGAGTACCATGCCAGGCTCGATCGGTATCGGGTTGCCGCGATAAAACATCGGCGCATCCATCCAGCTCGGGGTGAACTTGGCGCCGAGCGAATAGCCGCAGGCATTGAGGCGGTGGTTGCGCATGCCGTTCCGGTCCATGACCGTGGCGTGGGCGTCGAACACGTCACCCGCGGTGTGCCCGGGAGTCAACTTGGTTTCGACCTCGGCCAGTGCCTCGCGCGCGACCCTGTCCATGGCCAGGTGATAGCGCGTCGGCTTGCCGACGATGACGGTGCGCATCGAGGCGGCATGGTAGTGCCGATAGACGCCGGCCCATTCGAGCGTGAGTTGGTCGCGATTTGACACTTTGCGGCGGCCGGACTTGTAGCGGCCGAGGAGTGCGT
>JANNSP010000077.1:0-3795 GCA_031402975.1 Hyphomicrobiales bacterium | reverse complement strand
ATGATGCGCATGACGCGCGCCGCCATCATCAATCTGCTGGCCAGTCCCTACATCGAAATGGCGCAGCTCAAGGGCGTGTCGCGGGGCCGGGTCATTGCACACCATGCGCTGCCCAATGCCTGGGCGCCGATCGTCACCGTGGTGGCCTTCAATCTGGCGTATCTGGTGGTGGGCGTTGTCGTCGTCGAAGTGGTCTTTGTCTATCCGGGAATAGGACAGCTAATGGTCGATGCAGTCTCCAGCCGTGACATGCCGGTGGTTCAGGCCTGTGCCCTGATTTTCGCCGCCACCTACATCCTGCTCAATCTGTCGGCCGACATTGTGTCGATCATCACCAATCCGCGGCTGTTGCACCCCAAATGACCGCCGAACCCGCAAACGTCCGTCTGGTCCGCGCGCGGCGCACTTGGACCGAAACCGTGCGCCGCGATTTGGCCAAGGCGCCGATCAGTGCCTGGTTTGGCATGATCGTCATCCTGATCTACGCGGTGTGCGCCATCTTCGCGCCGCTGATCGCGCAATATGGCGAGTCGGAAATCGTCGGCAAAGCCTATCAGCCTTCGAGCGAGCAGTTCTGGCTCGGCACCGACCAGATCGGCCGCGACCTGTTCTCGCGCCTGATTTATGGCGCGCGCAACACCATCGGCATCGCTCTCATCACCACGCTGATCTCATTCTGCATCGGCGGCACGCTGGGCGTGATGGCGGCGCTGAAGCGCGGCTGGCTGGACCAGGGCGTGTCGCGGCTGGTCGATTCGTTCCTGGCGATTCCGGTTTTGATCTTCGCGCTCATGCTGCTGGCGGTGCTGGGCAAGAGCGTTTTCAATCTCATCCTCATCCTGGCGCTGCTCGATTCGACCCGCGTATTCCGCCTGGCCCGCGCCACGGCCCTCAATGTGGTGGTCATGGACTTCGTCGAGGCCGCCAGGCTTCGCGGCGAAAAGATGACGTGGATCGTGTTCAAGGAAATCGTCCCCAACATCCTGCCGCCGCTCATCACCGAATTCGGCCTGCGTTTCTGTTTCGTGTTCCTGACGATCAGCGCGCTGTCCTTCCTCGGCGTCGGCATCCAGCCGCCCACCGCCGACTGGGGTTCGATGGTGGCGGAGAACAAGACACTCATCACCTATGGCAACCCGACGCCGCTTTACCCCGCCGGCGCCATCGCGTTGCTGACGGTCGCCGTCAATTTCGTCGTCGACTGGTTTCTTCACAAGACAAGCGGACTGCGCGAATGAGCACCGACAAGAAGCGCGTCAAGGGAGCCGGCCTCCTGCAAATTCGCGGGTTGAAGATCGATGGGCTGAGCGACGATGTCTGGCATCCGATCGTCAGGGGCGTGGATCTGACGCTCAAGCGCGGCGAGGTTCTGGGACTGATCGGAGAGTCGGGCGCCGGCAAATCGACGCTGGGGCTCGCCGCCATGGGTTTTGCCCGCCCCGGCTGCCGCATCTCGGCCGGCTCGATCGTCTTCGACGGCATCGATCTGGTCAAGGCGACCACCGAGGAAAAGCGGGCGCTGCATGGCTCGCGCATCGCCTATGTCGCGCAGAGCGCCGCGGCGGCCTTCAACCCCGCGCATCGCCTCATCGACCAGACCGTCGAGACGGCGGTCGGCCACAACATCATGACGCGCGACAAGGCCGAGGCTGACGCCCGCGACCTGTTCAAGCGCCTGCAACTGCCCAATCCCGATACCATCGGCCAGCGCTTTCCGCACCAGGTTTCGGGCGGGCAACTGCAGCGCGCCATGACCGCCATGGCGATGTCATGCCGCCCCGATCTCATCATCTTCGACGAACCGACGACAGCCCTCGATGTGACGACCCAGGTCGAGGTGCTGGCCGCCATGCGCGATATCGTCGAGCAGTTCAATACCGCCGCCATCTACATCACCCACGACCTCGCGGTCGTCGCCCAGATGGCGCACCGGATCATGGTGCTGCGCTACGGCAGGCTGGTCGAGGAGGCGCCGACCCGCGACATGCTGACGTCCCCCACCGAGGACTACACCAAGACGCTGTGGGCGGTGCGGAAGCTCGCCAAGCCCGAATCGATCAGCGAGGACATCATCCTTCGCATCCACAATGTCGACGCAAGCTATTCGGGCGTGGTCAAGGTGCTCGACAATGTCACGGTGCAGGTGCCGCGCGGCCGGACCGTGGCGGTGGTGGGTGAATCGGGCTCCGGCAAATCGACGCTGGCGCGCGCCATCACCGGCCTTCTGCCGCCGTCCAAGGGCGAAATCTATTTCAACGGCAAGCCGCTGCCGCATGCGCTCCGGGACCGCGACAAGGATACGCTGCGCAAGATCCAGATGATCTACCAGTCGGCCGATACAGCGCTTAATCCGCGCCAGAAGGTGCGCGACATCATCGGCCGGCCGCTGGAATTCTATCTGGGCTTCAAGGGCGCCGAACAGGACCGCAAGATCGTCGAACTTCTCGAAAAGATCGAGATGACCGAGGATTTCATCGACCGCTATCCGGGCGAACTCTCCGGCGGCCAGAAACAGCGCATCTCGATCGCCCGCGCCCTTGCCGCCGAGCCCGACCTCATCATCTGCGACGAGGTGACCTCGGCACTCGACCAGATCGTGCAGGAGGAAATCCTGTCGCTGCTGATGCGGCTGCAGAAGGACACCAACGTCTCCTATTTGTTCATCACCCACGACATTGCGACGGTCAGGGCCATCTCCGACGAGATCGTCGTCATGTATCAGGGGAAGGTCGTGCAGCAGGGGCCGAAGTCGCAGGTACTGTCGCCGCCCTATCCGCCCTATACCGAACTGCTGCTGTCCTCGGTGCCGGAAATGGATCCCGACTGGCTCACGCGGCTGCTCGAAAAGCGCAGCGCGAAGGCGAAGGTTAAGGTGAAGGCCTGAGCCGGCCGGCGGTCCTGTGGTTCCGCAACGACCTCCGCCTCGCCGCCAACAGCGCGCTGACGGCGGCATCGGCCTCGGGGCCGGTGATCTTTCTCTATATCCTCGATGACGAAACACCGGGCGATTGGCCAACCGGCGGGGCGTCACGCTGGTGGCTGCACCGCAGCCTGCAAAGCATGGGGAACAGGGTCCGCCTCATCCTCCGCCGTGGCAGCGCCGGCCGGGTGCTGGAAGACGTTATCCGCGAGGTGAACGCCGGCACGGTGCATTTCACCCGCGACTACGCTCCGTGGGCGGATAATCTGGAGCGCCGGGTGAAGACCATCGCGGAGAATGCGGGCGCCATCTGCCACCGCCATGGCGGTTACCTGCTGCATGAGCCTGAAACCATCCGCAGCGGAAGCGGCGGGCCGTTCAAGGTCTATACGCCCTTCGCCCGCGCCTGCCTCGCTTTGGGCGATCCGCGCCCACCGCAACCCGCTCCGGAATTTCAACAGTGGACCGGTGATATTCAGAGTGACAATCTCGACGGCTGGAAGCTCTTGCCTGAAAGGCCCAACTGGGCGTCGGGTTTTGAAACACTGTGGGAGCCGGGCGAGGCGGGCGGGCGGGCGCGGCTCGCCGGCTTTATCGCGGATGGCCTTGCAGCCTATGCGTCGGACCGCGACCGGCCGGATCGCGAGGTCACGTCGAGGCTGTCGCCGCACCTGCATTTCGGTGAAATCAGTCCCGCCCAGTGCTGGCATGCGGTACGGAGTGCGCAGTCGAAGGCGGGAGGAAAGCGCGACGCGGCGGCCGAGAAATTTCTCCGCGAGTTGCTGTGGCGCGAATTCTCGTATCACCTCCTGCACGCTTTCCCGGAGCTTCCGTCGAAGCCATTGCGCCCCGCCTTCGAAAACTTTCCGTGGACG
>JANNSP010000076.1:0-9879 GCA_031402975.1 Hyphomicrobiales bacterium | reverse complement strand
TGTCACCCCGCTTGCGCAAAAACCGCGACCCCGATATGACAACCCCGGCGCCCAAGCTCCCTTCGTCTATCGGTCAGGACGGCAGCCTCTCACGTTGCAAAGGCGGGTTCGATTCCCGCAGGGAGCGCCATACATCTTTTGAGAAGAGAAACGTGCCTCCGGACGAGATAGTCTCCAAGGCGGAAAGTGCGGGCGACATGACCAGCGACCGGATGATCGCCCATATCCGCGCCGCCAACCTGGTCGCCATCGATGCTGCCGCGCATGGCCACCATCCGTTCGGCGCGGTGCTGATCGGTCCCGACGGCCGCATCCTCATGCGCCAGGGCAATATCGGCACCGTTCGCCACGCCGAGACCGAACTGGCGCGGCGCGCGGCGGATGCCTACCCGCCGGAGTTTCTCTGGACCTGCACGCTGGTGTCGACCGGCGAGCCCTGCGCCATGTGCGCGGGCACGCTGTACTGGGCGAATATCGGCCGGCTGATCTACGGCTACGAGGAGTCGAAGCTCCTGGCACTCACCGGCGACCACTCGGAAAACCCGACGATGAGCCTCGCCGCGCGCACGGTGCTGGGTTCGGGCCAGAAAAAGATCGAAGTGCACGGACCTTTCCCCGAACTCGACGAAGAGCTGCTCGCCCCGCACCGGGACTTCTGGAAACCCGCGCAGAGGGCTTGAAGGCCGTCTCGAAGTGCCCCACCGCCGCCGCGTCCGGCAGGGAGCGCCCCTCACCTCCCCCTCGGAAACTCCGCTTCCAGTTTCCGTTCCAGTTCGACCAGGTCCTCCGGCAGCGGTGTTCCCATGGCTCTTGCCTGCGACAGGTGCTGGCGGATCAGCTGGTGCAGTTCGTGCAGGTCTTCGGGGTGATCTTCGAGGCTGTCGAGCAGCACCGCGATCTGGGCTTTGATCTCCTCGAAGGCCATTGGGTTCGTCCTATTGCTGCTGCCGGATGCGGTTGTTTAAGGCGATGATGTTGTCGGGCGTCACGTCGCGCTTCTTCTCCATCTCGGCCAGTTTCTCGCCCCAGGTCTGGTCGAGGCGGGCGAGTTCGCGTTGCAGGTCGAGGGTTTCGCGCTCGGCGGCGGCGAAGTTTTCATCGAGCGGCGCCTCGACTGGCATGGGCGCTAGCGGCAGGGGCTCGGCCGGGAATTCCTCTTGCCTGACGGCGATCTGCTGGCGGTTGGCGGCGATCTGCTGCGACATGGAGGTCAATTCGCCGATCCTTTGGCGGAGCCGCTCCTGGGCCTCGCTTTCGCGGCTCGTGGCTTGCAGCAGTTCGCTGTCGAGGGCGGAAATCTTCTGGTCGCGGTGGCCGAGTTCGGCCCTGAGTTCGGCGATATCGGATTTTAGCGATGCCTCGGCGGCTTTGCGCTGTTCGATGTCCTGGCGGCGCTGTTCGATCTCCTGTTCGAGGCCCGACACCCGGTCCCTCCACGACACGATCTCGCTTTCGCGGTTGGCGAGGTCGGCGCGCAAGACTTCGAGCCGGTTGCGGTGGCGCGTCACTTCGGCCATCTGCTCGGCCATCTTGGACTTGATCACGTCGAGCCTCGTTCCGAGGCGCTGCGACAGCATGGCGTATTCGGCGCGGAGCCGGTCGCGCTCGGACTGCAGTTCGGCGACCGTCGAGGGCACCTGGCGCTGCATGCGCCTCGCACCCAGCCTCAGCGCCGTGTTCCAGGCGAAGCGCCCGATGAACAAGGCCAGGAGCGAGGCCACGGCAAAACCCAATACGATGAGGAGCAGTGTTTCAGTCTGGGACATTAAACTCACGCCATTCGGTCCTTCTTACCCAATCGGGCGAGGACTTGCAAAGGCGCGACCATGAGGGGGCCCCAAGACGGAATTGTGACCGGCGGCGGGCTATATCAGTTCAGGCGCACGAAATTGTTGGTCTTGCACAGGATGCCGGCGACACAGCCCTTCACCTTCATCTTGCTGCCATCCAAAGTCAGGGTCGCGGAATAGGTGTTGCCGTCGTCGGGATTGTAGATGGCACCTTTCCAGGTGTCCTCGCCCGCCGGTTTCATGCCGATCAGGATGGTCAGGCCGATGAGCGGCCGCTGGCGCAGCGCCGGATCGGGATTTTCCCGATCGACCTTGGGCTTGCCGTCGATCTTGCTGATCGGCTCCTTGAGACCGGCGATGGTGCCGCAAATGGTGCCGCCACAGGGGCGCACCTTGACCATCACCTTGCCATTGGCCATCGACCACAATCCAGCGGCCTCTTCCGCAACCGCGGGACCGGCAAGAGACATGACCATGGCAAGAGCGAAAACCGAACGGAACAGCATGAAACCTCCAATGTCTGAAGCTAATCTCAGTGATGTGTGAACGGTTGAACCCGCCAAGGGTTCCCGCCTCTCGTATTGGCGAAAGCTTATACACGCATGTCCGGAATTGGGTAACGGGTCAGTTTTACAGTCCGCTATGGGCCACCAGCGAAATGCGGCAGATGACCTCGTCTTGACGGGCGCAACCACGGATTTTTCACCCGATTCCCGGCCTTCTCCTCATTTTCATCGCGTTTTCAATAAAATCCGCGCCAGATAGAGCGTGGCGACGACCTGTACCGTGCCCATGGTGATAAACAGCGCATCAAACGAGTAATTGTTGACGATGTAACCACCCAAAAGTATCGCCACGGCGAGGGTAAGACGCTGCCCGCCCGCGACCAGGCCCCAGCTGTTTCCCGCCTTTTCTTCGCCTGGGGAGTAGCGCGTGTAGAGGGCCGACCATGTGGGGTTGGAAAGGGCCAAGGCCACTCCAAGCCCCGCCTGCACAAGAAAAAGGCCCGTGGTTGTACTTACAAAAAGATATCCAAAGGTGCACAGCGCGTTGAGCGCATACCCCGCGACAAGCAGCCTCTCGCGTCCGCACCACTGCCAAATGCGGTCGGAGACGTTGCCGGCGACAATCGTGAATATGCCGGTCATTCCCAGATAGATCGCCCAGGCCCAGGTGATATCAAGAATATTGCCGCCCAAGCGCTCCGCGAACACAGCGAACAATGGGCCGAGCATACCCTCGCCAAGCGCCCAAAGATTGCTGCTCCACAGGAGAAGCCGTTCTTTTTGACGCCCAGTTAAAGTATGGGCTTTGGCCACTAAGCGTCATCCTTATGTTCATGAAGAAATCGGGCAATCTGCTGTTTCAGACGGAAGCGCCGCTCGGGATCGCTCATGGCCGCAGCGTCATCGAAGAGGTTCCGCTGTATTTCAGTGGGGAGATCGTTCCACTGAAGGATCACCGCAGCGCCGAGACAGCGCAGAATACGTTCCTCAGCCACCAAAAGCACGATGTCTTGTCCGGGTTCCGATCCTTGCGGCAATGCGGCCCCGCCCTCGCTCTCCCATCGTCCGAGAGCCTGGGCGAGATCATACAGGTTTTTCGGAATGTTTTTTGTTTCGGTCATGGCCTAAGAGTAACGTAGAGTAGGATTCAGTCAAACCACTTGGGCCACTAGCGCCATGCGGCGCAGCAGACAGCAGGTCTGTTCGATCACCTCGCCGGCGCGCAGCTAGCAGGATTCGCCGAGCAAACGCGGGGCGGGATCGTCGAGACCGGGAAACACAGGATGCTTCGGCCGCGCTTAGGGGGCGTAGCCGGCGGTGACCTCGTCCTTGTGGGCGGCGAAGGCTGCCAGGACTTCGGCCTTCTCCGGCTCCGGAACCTTGAAGAAGTCGAGCGTCCGTCCGAGTTCCGCCGCGACCTCATCGAATTCCGCGGGAGAGATCCGAAGGTCCCGGTGGGCCTCCTCAAGGCCGAGCGGCGTCGTGCCGGGATTGGTGGCCGTGAATTGGAAGGGCCCACCCGAAACGTTGCAGACCCACAGCGTCCGCATGAACTTGAGGCCGGGCAGCCTTCCCAGGTTCTTGGTGTGCCATTCCCGCAGCTGCGGATTCTTGGACTCCTGGCCGACGATGGGGTTCTTCACGACGGCGTCACTGAAGTGATCCACCACCGCCGCGATGGCGAAGACGCCCCCCAGCCGCTCGTACAGACTTTTCTCCTGCGCGTCCGCGGCACCCGCTTCCGCCAATACCGCCAGCGAGGCGGCAGTCAGCGTTAGCCCCGCGATCACGCTGCGTCTTGTGATGGAAGTCGAAATAGCCTGTGCCATGGTAACCTCCATATTGATGGCGGCAGGCTAGGCCCGCTGAAAGCATGCGGTCAATTCACAATTGACCTGTGCGTCCGGCAACAGACGACCTGGATGGAGAACTTAGAATTCTTGACTCAGTACCGACTAGTTGGTACTGTACGGGGATGAGCCATACTTCTCATCCCTCCCGCACGAAAATCCTGGATGGGGCCCTGCACCTCATCCGCAGCCAGGGTTATTCCGGCACGACGATCGACGACCTGTGCGCCGCCGCCGGACTGACCAAGGGCGGCTTTTTCCATCATTTCCGCGACAAGGAAGACCTGGCCATCGCCGCTGCGGGACATTTCGCGCAGATGGCGGAGCGGCTGTTCGCCGAGGCACCTTATCGAAGCTTGCCCGATCCCCTGATGCGGCTGTTGGGCTATGTCGATTTCCGCGTGGCACTGCTCAGAGGCAGCCTGCCGCAGTTCACCTGCCTTCTGGGCACGCTGGTGCAGGAGGGCTATCAAACCCATCCGGCGATCCGTGAGGCTTGCGAGCGTCACATCGGCGCCCATGCGGCGGAGGTGGCGAAGGACATCGCGCTGGCCAACGACTACTATCTGCCGGATGCGGAGTGGAGCGCCGAAAGCCTCTCTCTTCACATCCAGGCCGTCATTCAGGGTTCATTTGTTTTGGCCAAAGCCAGGAACGGCCCCGAGGCCGCGATCGAATGCCTCGGGCATCTCAGACGCTATCTGGAATTGCTGTTTCATTATCCCAAACCGGAGGAGGAGACCCATGTCATCTAAAGCAGGTAAGTTTGTATGGTATGATCTCATGACCACCGACACCAAGGCGGCGCAGGATTTCTACAGCGCCGTCGTCGGCTGGACGGCGAAGGATTCCGGCATGCCAGGCATGGACTACACGCTGCTTTATTCCGGCCCGTCCATGGTTGCAGGCTTGATGCCGGTTCCTCCCGATGCCGCCGCGATGGGCGTCAAGCCGGCGTGGATGGGCTACATCGCCGTCGACGATGTTGATGCCTTCGCCGAGCGTGTCACGAAAGCCGGCGGCGCGATATATCGTCCGCCCACGGACATTCCGGGCGTCGGGCGCTTCGCCGTGGCCGCCGATCCCCATGGCGCCGGTTTCTATCTGTTCAAGGGCGAAGGGGAGCCAGCGCCTGAGCCGCCGTTCGACAAGCCGGGCTTCATCGGCTGGCACGAATTGCACGCGGGCGACGGCGTCAAGGCCTTCGAGTTCTATTCCGGCCTCTTCGGCTGGACCAGGGACCAGGCGATCGATATGGGGCCGCTGGGCGTCTATCAAACCTTCGCCGCCGGTGGCAAGGCGATGGGCGGTATGATGACCAAGACCCCGGAAACGCCGCGGCCCAACTGGCTCTATTATTTCCTGGTCGACGGCATCGAGGCCGCCAGGACCCGCGTCGAGAAAGCCGGCGGCAAGGTCGTGTTTGGACCGATGGAAGTTCCCGGCGGTCAATGGATCATCAACGGCATCGATCCGCAAGGCGCCATGTTCGCGCTGCTCGGACCGAAGAGCTGAACATGATCAGTCCACAGAAGATCAAGACCTTCCTGTGGTTCGACATGAAGGCCGAGGAGGCCGCGAACCATTACATCGCGGCCTTCCCGGACTCGCGTGTCACCCACATAGCGCGTTACGGGGACGCTGGTCCGGGACCGAAAGGCCAGGTGATGCTGATCGAGTTCACGCTTGGCGGCCAG
Source organism: Hyphomicrobiales bacterium (assembly GCA_031402975.1). GTDB lineage: Bacteria > Pseudomonadota > Alphaproteobacteria > Rhizobiales > Aestuariivirgaceae > Aestuariivirga. The sequence goes on along the minus strand of JANNSP010000076.1, from coordinate 4,036 downwards.
CAGTTCATCGTGCTCAACGGCGGCCCGCATGTCAAGTTCACCGAAGCGATCTCGCTGTTCGTCACCACCGAGGACCAGGCCGAGACGGACCGGCTGTGGGATTATCTCCTCAAGGGCGGCGCTCCGCTCGAATGCGGCTGGCTCAAGGACCGTTACGGGCTGTGCTGGCAGATCGTGCCCCGCCGTTTCATGGACCTGATGCGCGATCCCGATCCGGTAAAAACCCAGCGCGTCATGGCCGCCATGATGACGATGGCGAAGCTAGATGTGGCGGCGATCGAAAAGGCCTATGCTGGCCACTGACAGGGAGAGTTGAACAGATGCCGGTGACCGCGCTCTATGCAGGACTGCTTGCCGTGTTGTTCGTCTATCTCGCCGCGCGGGTCATCCAGTTGAGACGCGAAGGACGCATAGCGGTTGGCGACGGCGGCAATGCGCTGCTGCTGCGCCGCATGCGCGTCCACGCCAATTTCGCCGAATACGTTCCCCTGGCACTCATCCTCATGGCGCTGGCGGAAAGCCTCAACACATGGGCCTGGCTGCTGCACATCTTCGGCGTGGCCCTGCTGGCGGGCCGCATCTCGCACGCCTACGGTGTCTCGCAACTCCACGAAAGATACGTCTTCAGAACCACCGGAATGGCGATCACCTTCACCGTCATCATGACAACAGCGCTGGCCTGCATCGCGGGAGCATGGCGGGCGGGGGCGGGGTTCTGAGTCGAAAGTTTTATCGTTGCACTGCTCTCAAAAGGCGTTGGCGGTGGACGTCGGCCGCCGTCTGGCATTCCCATATCGTCAACACCCGCCAACCACGCCTTCGAAGCTTTCGCTTTGCCGAAACGTCGCGGATTTTGTTTCTCGCAAGCTTTTCGACCCAGTACTCCGCGTTTGTTGCAGGCAGCCGCGCTCCCCTCTTGCACGTATGCCCATGCCAGAAGCAGCCATGCACAAAGATTGCCACCTTCATGCGCGGCAGGACGAAATCCGGACTGCCTGGCAAACTGCGTTCATTGAGAAGCGGCTTGAACCTGGCGCTGCGAAGCCATGATTTCACCGCGCGTTCCGGCTTCGTGCCCTTGGAGCGGACGGCCCGCATGATCCGCGAGCGCAGCTCAGTCGGCCTTGTCGTCTTCGCTTTCTTCGGGAGCAACTTCAACGGCACTCTCGCCTCCCATCGCCTTGAAACGCTCGTCTGCAAGCCATCTGAGCCTCTTTGCCTGGGTGACAAGAGTGCGCCTCAGGCCAACCTTCACGTCGCGTTCGGCAATGGTTTGTGAACGAGAAGGCCTTCAATAATTGTGCCTTTTGGCTTGAACACCAAATACGTAGTGCTTTCTACGTATTTTTTTAGGCGCCCTTGACAAAACGGTTAGTTTGGTTAAAAAAGCTGCGCCACCGGACGGTTGTACCCGCAGACCGGTGGCGCAACAGACCAAACCTAGACAAAGGAATGATCATGAATATCAGTGTAAACATCCCGGCTACCGGTGTCAATTTTGTGGACGTGCCGCAAGCCCAATCGACCGCAACCGCAGCCGCTGAAGAGTCCGCCAATGTCGGTGGCTTTTGTCTTCCGGGTGTCCTGTTCAAGCAGGGAGCGCGGTTTTGCATCGCGACTGCCATTCCAATTCGCCGTGTGCGGACAAGGATGTTGGACGTCGATTCAGCACCCTCGAAGGGAAATGTTGCTCAGGTTCAACGCTCGACCAACCGGCCGGTAATGCCTGAACATGTCGCGACGATAGCAAATTACCTCTCTGACAATGTCGGTGAAACTTACATCCTTCCGCCTATGACATTGAATGTGCAGCAGCCAATCACTGTATATCGCCCACAACATCGTCTGGGTCAGTCATTCGGCCAAGTGCATCTTGTGATTCCGGAAACGGCAAGATTGTCAGTCACCGACGGAGGCCATCGGACCAATGCGATCATCCACGCCTATGAGAAGATGTCCGAGGAGAAACGAAATAAATTTGACGATGATGCGATCTCTGTAATGATAACGCTCGAAGCCGATCTTCAGCAGATTCATCAGGACTTCGCAGATTGCTCAAAAACCAAGGCACTGCCAAAATCACAACTCGCCGCGTACGACCGCCGAAATCCGGCGAACGGGCTTGTTCTCGACATCATCGAGAAATGCCAACTCTTCAATGACAAGATCGACAGCACCTCAAAAAGTCTCAGTGTCAACAGCACAAATCTTTTCCTGACAAATCAGGTACGTCAGCTCGTAAAGGAACTCTTGACGGGCGATTATGCTATGGCGGACGACCACTTTGAAGTGAAGGCCAAGGAGCTATTGGGTTCCAGTGAAACCAAGCATTACCGCAGCGAATTGGAACGCTTCACTTCCTTCATCGACATTTTCACCGAGTCAATCCCGGTACTCATGCAGATCGCCAACCTGCCTGCCGGCACACCTCGCAACATCATCAAAGAGAGGCGAAGTGAAGGTTGGATTTGCTTGACCGCGACAGGCATGGTCATTCTTGGTCGAATTGGCTACGAACTTTTCAAAGATGATCGTAGGGATTGGCAGGAAATTACCAAGCGGCTTGGCTCCGTGGATTGGAGTCGCAATGGCGCACTGTGGCAAAACAATATTGTTCGTGCGGGCAAGATGACAACCCAACGGGCTCCCGTTCGCGTGGCGGTGGAAAAGGTTCGCCGAGAGATTGGCTTGACGCCAAACGTAAGGCTTGATGCGGAATTGGCAGGTTGAGTACGGGCGGGCGCGTCAGTCCCAAACGCGCCCTAATCCCTGGGTAGAGCGTAGACAATTCCGCTTTTGCGATCCGGTTTGGGAATGGCAGATACCATCTTGCGAGCAATCATCTCTTGCAGGATAGACCAGGTTAAATAGTTCTTCTGGCCGCGCGTTCCGCCAGTTTCCAGTCCAAGCTCTCTTGCAATCTCGGCATTGCTTCTTCCCTCAGGGACCGCACGAAGAAGCGCGATTATTGCTTCTTCAATTTGGCGGAGCCCCAACTGGGCCTTCTCGGCATAGCCCGAAGCTGTTTGTCTTGAATCTGCGGACATTTGTCTGCTCCCTTTCTCGGAGAATAAAATGCACCAATTCGTATTTGATCTCAAGCTAGCTGCTGAGATCTCAATCATGGATGACGATCTCAAGCTAGCGGAAACGCGGCTCGCGGGCATCATTGAAGATATCAATCGCATCGTTGACGCCGAATTGGCCAACCCCATCGGCCCCTTGGTTTCCGCAGATGTGTACATAGACGATGTATCCGGGCCGTTGCTAGTTTCCGTAGATGGAGTGGACGTTGAGGACTTGGAGTCGGATTCAGAAGATTGACGGAACTTGCTCGAATTTTGCCGACACTTCTCACTAAGAACGCTCAACAAAAAACCCCGGTGTCGCCACCGGGGTTGTCTTTTGAGCTTAAGCGTAAGTGGCCGGACTTAGAAATCCATGCCGCCCATGCCGCCGCCGCCCATGCCGCCGCCGCCGGGCATGCCCATCGAGGGCTTGTCCTTGGGCTTTTCCGCGATCATCGCTTCGGTGGTGATGAGGAGCGAGGCGACAGACGCAGCGTCCTGGAGTGCCACACGCACCACCTTGGTCGGATCGATGATGCCGGCCGCGACCATGTCGACATACTCTTCGGTCTGGGCGTTGAAGCCGTAGTTGCCGGATTTCTCCAACAGCTTGCCGACCACGATCGAGCCTTCGACACCGGCGTTCTCGACGATCTGGCGCACCGGGGCCGCAAGAGCCCTGGACACGATCTTGATGCCGGCCTGGATGTCGGGGTTTTTCGAGGTCAGCGCATCGACCGCCTTCTTGGCGCGCAGCAACGCCACGCCACCACCGGGAACAATGCCTTCCTCGACCGCGGCGCGGGTGGCGTTCAGCGCGTCATCGACGCGGTCCTTGCGCTCCTTGACTTCCGGCTCGGTCGAGCCGCCGACCTTGATCACCGCAACACCGCCGGCCAATTTCGCCAGACGCTCCTGCAGCTTCTCCTTGTCGTAGTCGGACGTCGTCTCCTCGATCTGCGCCTTGA
>JANNSP010000075.1:0-4193 GCA_031402975.1 Hyphomicrobiales bacterium | reverse complement strand
AGCAAGGTCAGGACCTGCAGCTCCAGCGATACCGAAGCGGCGCTGATGAGCCTGATGACCGAGCATCGCATCCGCCATCTCCCGGTGGTCGAAGACGGCAACCTGATCGGCATGATCTCGATCGGCGACGTGGTGAAACTCCGGATCGAATCGATCGAGCGCGAATCCGCGGAGATGAAATCCTACATCGCTTCGGCGGGATAGGGTTCAAGCGCCCGCCGCAGGCGCTCCAGCGTCGCAACGGTCGACACGTCCGCCAGGCCATCGACCAGCGCCGGGCGGAAATGGCGCTGGAACGCGCACACCACAGCTTTCGTCCGTTTGTCGTAGATACCATTGAGATCGACGCCGTAGCCATAGTCCGCCAAAGCCCGCTGCAGGTCCGTAATTTTTTCGCCATGATCGCCCGGCTTCCACACCTCGCCCTCGGCCAGGGGTGCAGGTTCGACCCAGTGGCCGATCCCCTGCCCGTTCAGCCGCCGCCAGTCGAATTTCTCGCCGGGATCGATCTTGCGCTGTGGCGCCACATCGGAATGCGCCAACACATCGCGCGGTGCGATCTCGTGGCGCGAGAGAATGTCGCGGCACAGCGCGCTGACCGCCCGCATTTGGGGCTCGGGAAAATCGACATAGCCCAGAGTATGGCCCGGATTGTGAATCTCGATGCCGACCGAACTTGAATTGACGTCGTGATCGGTCCGCCAGGTCGAAACGCCGGCATGCCAGGCCCGCATCTCCTCGCCCACCATCTGCGTGATGCACCCACGTTCATCGACGAGATAATGACTAGACACATGCGAGACTGGATTGCACAGCCAGTCGCGGGCCCGCTCGGCACTCGCCATGCCGGTATAATGCAGAATCAAAAGAGACACGCGCGCGCCGTTGCGGCGGGGTCCGGTATTGGGCGACAGGACGAAATCATGGGCAAAGGCCGAGCGGATCACGGTTGCCGCCCGCGGCTGGTGATCCGGTCGTAAGCCTCGTTGATGCGCTGGAGCCGCTCGGTGGCGATCGCCACCATTTCGCGCGGCATGCCGGCGGCGATGTGCCGGTCGGGGTGATATTCGCGCACCAGCTTGCGGAATCTCTGTTTCACCACATCGAGCGGCGCATCGGGGGGCACACCCAGAACCAGGTAAGGATCCTCCGCGGCGATATGGCGGGCTCTGATCCGGGAAAAGTCCTCGTCGGAAAAGCCGAAGATTTCGGCCACACTGGCGAGATAGGAAAGCTCGGCTGGATGCAGCGCATCGTCGGCCTTGGCGATATGGAAAAGACCATCCAGCACATCTTCAAGTATAGCCGCCTTGCTCTTGAAAAGTCTGGCGATCTGGCGGGCGTAGGTGTCGTAGCCGGCGGTGTCGCGCTTGGCCAGGTTGAACACCCGTGCGACCGCCGGCAGGTCGTTCTGGGGGACCTCGAAGACCTGTTTGAAGGCGGAAATTTCGTCCCCTGTCACGATACCGTCGGCCTTGGCCATCTTGGCGCCCAAAGCGATCATGCCGATGGTGAAGCCGATCGACTTCTCGGGCGGCGACTGCGGGCGGCTGGCGAGCTTCGACAGAAAGCCCCCCACCGAGTCCCCTATGGCGGAAAGGCTTTCCGCGATGCGCGACCAGATCGACATGGATGCCGGGAGAATAGCCTGTTCGCCGGCGGAAATCAGGCTTTGCGGAAATAATGGCGAAGCGCGAACACCGGGGTGTCGATGTCCAGATTCAACGCCAGCCGGCGTTCGACATGCCAGGCGCGTCCCGCCGTCCAGACGGTGGCCCAGATCACCGGAATGGTCCCCAAAGCCATCAGCACATACATGAGCCATTCGGGCAGGCCCATGAGCTTCGAGCCGGCCCAGACCGAGACCGCCATCGCCGCTCCCAGCTTGAAAAATACCAGAAGCGTCATGCCCGAGGCGGCGAGCATGCAGCCGAGCGGGCTGAACGCCTGGGACGATGCGCGCGGAGTCGTTTCAGGCTTGACGATTTCCTGTTCCATGAGGGCTCATATGCCCCCTCGCCACGCCAAAAGCAACCGGATCAACGGCAGTAGGATTGGCCGCTGCGGCGGTTCTGCATGTCAAGGTGGATATGGTCGGAATGATGCCGGTCGGAGCCGGGTCCGAGGACGGTTGAAAACTGCCCGCAGGCATCGCTTCGGATCTGGCGGAGGAAGGCTTTTTCGCCGCGCAGTCCCGACCACCATCCGCCCTTGACCGACACCTTGCGGCCGCTTTCGAGAGTGAAGGCGGAAATGTCGATGGCGTTGCCGAAGCCGTGTTCGCTCATCTTGGCGCCCCTCGAATTGTTGCGTGGGCGGCAGCTATAGGACGCGGCGATGTCGATGCCGACAATCTTCTCGCTGAACTGCTCCTCAGCCGCGGGCTGCACGGTATTGGCGAGCCACTCGTTCAGCGATCCCACGACGCCGCAATTGACCGTGGCGGGCTCGCTGAAAGCCACATTTCCGAGCGAGTAAACCCGCCAGGCATTGTCGACCTCGCAGCCATTCCGTTCGCTGATATCGCGGATACGCTCGGCGTTACCCAGGTCCGAGGGCTTGACGCTGCACATCGCAACGGGCGCCCGCAGGCCCTTGGTATCGAAATAATTGTCCGACGAGCAGGCCGAAAGAACGAATGCCAGCAACAGGAAAACGGGCAATGCTATCGGCGCGCGCAAGATCATTCTCGTTTGAAACTAGGATCGGGAGATTAACAGATCGTATGGCGGGCGGGCCCCTGCCTCATTGAATGAGGGCGCCCACAAGCTGGGTCACGTCGCCATTCCTCTTGGCGAGGAAAGCGGTGAACAGGTTACGTTGCAGATAGACCAGCGAGAAGCCGAGAACCTTCACATCGACGATCTTGTACTTGCCTTCGCGCTTGGCGACCTGCCAGTTGACCGTATAGGTCTGGCCCGAAAGCAGGAACACCTTGCTGCTTACCTGCACCTCGTCGCCATTGGCGAATGCGCTGCCGAGCTCGTATTTCGCCACCCGGTAATCTCGCGACTGATCGGCGAAATAGCGCGCCATGAAGGTGACGACGCCGCCATAATAGCGGCTGCGCTGGCCTTCCGGCAGTTTGCCCTTGTATTGTCCGAGCGAATAAAGCGCGATATCGGGGATCGCGGCATGGCGCTGCAGGGCGCGCTTGAAGCTGGCGAGCGTCCCCTGGCGGTTGGCGTGAAGGAGATCCTTGGCCGCCAGCTTCATGAAGTCGACGGCGGGATTTTCCGCGGCCACGGCTGGACCGGCAGCGGCAAGCGCCAGTATTCCGAGCAGCGTCCGTCTGGTGAGCCGGCCGCCTACCAAGATTGGGCCTCGCGCAATTCCGCGAACAGTGCCTCGAAATCGCCTTTCGACCGTTTCAATACGTCGCCGAAGCGCTTCTTCATCGAAATCGTCAGCCAGACACCCTTGAGATTGACATCGCTGACCCGGAACCCGCTGCCGCCGCCCGCGAGACGCCAGCGCACCTGTTCCCTGCCCCCGCCCTTCAGCTTGATGGCGCTGTGGATCACCGTGAACTTGCCCTGCTTGGCGGTTGAAATGATTTCGAGTTCCGTGCCGCGGAAATCCTCGACATAGAACGAGAAGAGACCGGCCGCATAGAGGCTAACCAGCCGGTAGAATTCGTCTTTCTTGTTTCCCGGAAGCTTTGACTGATAGGGGCCAAGGGCGAAATTGGCGATGGCGCGGAGGTTGATATAGCGGTTCATCAGCGACGCGAACCGGTTCTGCAGCGCCTTGCCTTTCTGGCCGCTATTGGCCAGCGCCATCACGTCATCGGCGATCTTGCTGACATAATTCTCGGCCGGATTGAGAGCGGCTTCGGCCGGAGCGGAGTTGAGCGCGGTTCCCGTCAGCAGCGCGGCGAACAGGGTCGCTCCGAAGGCGCGCCTCGTCATCCCGCCGGGGTGGTATCGTTTCATGTGGTCTCCATGCATGTCTTACTTCGCCCCGCTTAGCTCCATAAAGCATTGCACGCGGCGGTGAAATCACAATTAGAGGACGATGGTTGAATTCCCGGCGGGAGGCCTCCTCGCAGATGGTTGTTGAGATGCACATAAAGATATGTTTATGTCATTATAGCGAGGATTGAATGGATGAGTTACTGGCGGGGTTGAGGGCAGCGGCGGAAGCCACGCGCGTCCGCATCCTGTTTGCCCTGTCACATGGCGAACTGAATG
>JANNSP010000074.1:0-4593 GCA_031402975.1 Hyphomicrobiales bacterium | reverse complement strand
CGAGGGTCAGCCGCCACCTTAAACTCATGGCGGAAGCGGGACTGCTGGTTCGCCACAAGGAGGGAAACTGGGTGCTGTTCCGCCTCAGCGACCAGACGCTCGGAGGTGCGCTGGCGCGAGCCATCGTCGACCTGCTGCCGGCCAGCGATCCCCTCCTGTTACGGGACATCGCCCGGCTTGAAGACATCCGGGTGCAGCGCGCCGAGATGGCCAGCCGCTATTTCAGCAGCAATGCCGGGCGCTGGGAGATGATTCGTTCGCTGCATGTGCGTGAGGACGATGTCAGGGACGCCATGCTTCAATTTGCGGGCACCGCCTCCGTCAAGCTCCATCTCGATCTGGGCACCGGCACGGGGTCGGTTCTGCGCACCTTCGCCTCCCGCGCGAACCAGTCGATCGGCGTCGATTCGAGCCGCGAGATGCTGGCGATCGCGCGCGCCGGGCTGGAGAAGAGCCAATTCCGCAACCTGCAGGTCCGCCACGGCGACATCTACGCGCTCCCCTTCGGCAACGGCTTTTCGGATTTCATCACCATTCACCAGGTTCTTCACTACCTCGACGATCCCTCCCGGGCGCTCGGCGAAACCGCCAGGGTGCTGACGCCCGGCGGCCGACTGCTCATCGTCGATTTCGCGCCCCATGAACTCGAGGCGCTGCGCGCCGAACATGCCCATCGCCGCCTCGGCATCGCGTCCGAACAGATGGGCGCCTGGTTGCAGCGCGCCGGGCTTCGTCTTGTTCGGCACAGTCTTCTGCCGCCTCCGCAAGATCAGAGCGGCCTCACAGTTTCACTCTGGCTCGCCGACAAACCTGTCAGCGTCGCCGCCTCCCCCGCTTTACCCCTGGCAGGAACGGACCACGCCCCATGATGACCTCAAGCTCCGATGGATTGACCGTGTCGTTCGAATTCTTCCCGCCAAAGCCAGGCGATGCGGAACAATCGTTCTGGCGCACCATCGCCAAACTCGAATCGATCCGGCCGCATTTCGTCTCCGTCACCTACGGTGCCGGCGGCACCACGCGCGACCGGACACTCGAAACCGTGCGCCGCATGTGCGGCGGCAATGCGCTGAAACCGGCGGCGCATTTGACCTGTGTCGGCGCCAGCAAGGACGACGTGAACGCGGTCATTCGCGATTACTGGGAGGCTGGCGTCCGCCACATCGTGGCGCTGCGCGGCGATCCTCCGGGAGGGGTTGGCAACAAATTCGTTCCGCATCCGCAAGGCTATCGCAACGCCGCCGACCTGGTGCGCGGCATCAAGGAAATCGGCGGCTTCGAAGTCTCGGTCACCGCCTACCCCGAGCGCCATCCCGAATCGGTGTCGATCGAAGAGGACCTGGCCTTCATGGCCGACAAGGCCGAGCACGGCGCCACCCGCGCGCTGTCGCAGTTCTTTTTCCACAACGCGTTTTTCCTCAGGTTGCGCGACCGCATCATGGCGCGCGGCATCGAGATCGAGCTGGTGCCGGGCATCCTGCCCATCACCAATTTCGCCAAGGTCAGCGAATTCGCGGCGAAATGCGGGGCGCATATCCCGCCTGCTTTGGCGCGCCGCTTCGATGGCCTCGACGAAGACCCGGAAACCCGCAATCTGGTCGCCGCCATGGTGGCGGCCGAACAAGTGACGGCACTTCGCCGCGAAGGCGTCACCTCGTTCCATTTCTACACTCTCAACCGCGCCGACCTGGTCTACGCCATCTGCCGCGTACTGGGATTGGGGATCGCCACCGAGACCGCCGCCTGAGCACTGTCATCATCGCGTCGTGGGCCTGCGCTATATGACGCTTGCGTTATAGCCGCGATCATGGAATGCGAGTGATGAGCCTTCTCAACCTTGCGCTTCGGACAATGCCGAAACGGTCAGAGCCAAAATCACCCAAGCGCGTCCGCTTCTCCTATTCGACGGCGGATCAGCCGGTTCTGCAGCGCGCCGTCATCCAGGCGATCGAGAAATTCGGCGGCCAGCGCAAGCTCAAGAAGCTCTATACCGCCCACCAGGCCAGCCTCGCCGAGGGCGAGAATTTCTTCGACGCCGCCATCAGGCTGCTGCGATTGAACGTCGATTTCGATGCGACGGCGCTCACGGCGACGCCCGCCACGGGCCCGGTGCTGTTCATCGCCAATCATCCTTACGGGGTTCTCGACGGAATCGTGCTCGCCTGGCTGGCCACCAAAGTCAGGCCCGACACCAAGGTTCTGGCCAACGATGTCCTGTGCCAGGCGCCCGAAGCCGCGGCCAACCTGCTGCCGGTGGCTTTCGCGCCCACCCGCGAGGCCCGCGAAACCAACGTCAATTCAAGGCGGGGCGCGCAAGACTGGCTGCGTGAGGGACACGCGGTTGGAATATTCCCCGGCGGCGGCGTCTCGACTTCGGAGAAACCCTTGCGCGGTCCCGCCGTCGACCTCCCCTGGGCGCCGTTCACCGCCAAGCTTCTGCGCATGTCGCAAGCCACCGTGGTCCCGGTGTTTTTCGTCGGCCAGAACAGCCGGCTGTTCCAGCTCGCCAGCCACCTCAGCCTGACGCTCCGCCTGTCGCTGGTCTTCCGCGAAACCGCCAGACGCATCGGCACGCGCCTCAAGGTACGGGTGGGCGCCCCCATCCCCTTCGCCGAACTCGACCACATCGAAGACCGCGTGGCGCTGGTCCTCGAACTGCGCAAACGCATCTTCGACCTGGCGGTCGCCGGAGATTTCAAGGGAACGCAAAAGAACCTCCACCTGCGCGAGGCGAGGATCAAGGGCAGCGGCAAGACGGAAGGGTGACAGAGTTACTTCTCCCTCTCCAGCCGAAGGCTGGGGAGGGTGGACGCCGAAGGCGGACGGGTGGGGTGTTCCCCGCGTGGGCAAAGTCCTACTCCGGAATTCGGTTCAATTCGGTATCAATGCACAAATTCAACCTGCTCCACTCCAAAGCCCCTTGACATTTATTCCTATTCCGTTTACACCCCTCCGGTCTCCTTCCCATGGAGGGGCGGTTCGCGAGCCGTCGTGATCGGGGTTGGAGATGCGGAGCCTGAAGTGGACCTGTCTTTACGGGGACAGGGACTAACCGGGGGCCACCGCCCGCCATTCCCGTCCGGCCCGCTGAGGCTGGACCTCCTTCGATGGATGCGAGAGAGGATCTTCTCTCAAAGCCGAAGGCGGGCAACGGTCAATAAATCCGCGGGCGCGGGGGCGTGACAGCCGCCTGTTCCTACACTTTTTTGCGGTGAAGCGCGAACCGCGCCTTCCCCTCCATCCTTAGGGATGGTTCATGCGGCGGCCGGAATGACCGGCGCCATCCGGGGGCGGAGCTTTGTCAATCGCATTTGCCCCGGGCTCGCGGCGTCCTATATGTTGGGGCATGGGTCACTCTCGACAGGACGGCGGATTCGCCGAGGCGCCGCTCGCTCCGCTGGCGGATATTCAGGACGTTCCGGCGGGGCCGCGAACCGGGCTCGAGGCGCTCCGCCCGGATTTCACTCCGCTGCCGATGTTCACCCCGCACCGGCCGCCGCGGCCCGCCAAATCGGAGGGCGGACGGCGGCTCAAGGTGGTGTCCGAATTCGAGCCGAAGGGCGACCAGCCCGCCGCCATCGCGGAACTGGTGGCCGGCATCCAGGCCCACGAGCGCGACCAGGTGCTGCTCGGCGTCACCGGCTCGGGCAAGACCTTCACCATGGCCAAGATCATCGAGGCGACGCAGCGCCCGGCCCTGATCCTCGCCCCCAACAAGACGCTGGCGGCACAGCTCTATGGCGAGTTCCAGAGCTTCTTCCCGGAAAGTGCGGTCGAATATTTCGTCTCCTATTACGACTACTACACGCCCGAGGCCTATGTGCCGAGGAGCGACACCTATATCGAGAAGGAAAGCTCGATCAACGAACAGATCGACCGCATGCGGCATTCGGCGACGCGGGCACTGCTCGAACGCGACGACGTGGTGGTGGTGGCGAGCGTGTCTTGCATCTACGGCATCGGCGATGTCGAAACCTATTCGGCCATGTCGTTCCTGCTGAAGAAAGGCGCGCGGCTGGCGCAGCGGGCCCTCCTCGCCGATCTCGTGGCGCTGCATTACAAGAGGAACGACGGCAATTTCGTGCGCGGCTCGTTCCGGGTGCGCGGCGACACGATCGAACTGTTCCCGTCGCATTACGAGGATCGCGCCTGGCGCATCACGCTGTTCGGCGACGAGGTGGAGAGTATCGCCGAATTCGATCCGCTGACCGGCCACAGAACGGCCGAGCTCGATCAGGTCAAGGTCTATTCCAATTCGCACTACGTGACGCCGAAGCCGACACTCGAACAGGCGGTGCGGCGCATCCGCGAAGACCTGCGCTTGCGTCTCGCCGAATTCAACGCTGCGGGCCGTCTGCTGGAAGCGCAGCGGCTCGAACAGCGCACCTTGTTCGACATCGAGATGATGATGGCGACAGGATCGTGCGCCGGCATCGAGAATTATTCGCGCTATCTGACCGGGAGGAAGCCCGGCGAGCCGCCGCCGACTTTGTTCGAATATCTGCCCGACAACACGCTGGTGTTCGTCGACGAAAGCCATGTATCGATCCCGCAGATCGGCGGCATGTTCAGGGGCGACTTCAACCGCAAGGC
>JANNSP010000073.1:0-3640 GCA_031402975.1 Hyphomicrobiales bacterium | reverse complement strand
CACGTTGAGCGGCACCTCGATGTCGAAATGGTCTTCGACCTCCATCACGAAATCCATGACGGTGACCGAATCGATATTGAGGTCGGTCGAGATGTCGGTCGCTGGACCGAGCGTCACGCTTTGGCTGTTGAAGGGTTGGAGCAGCGCGCAAAGCTGCGTGATCGTGTCATTCATATGCGGCTTCTATCCGCCGAAGGCCGCCCCGGCAACCACCCGGCCGCGCGGTACCAGGCGAGGCTCCGCCGGAAGCCCTCCTCGAACTGGACCGCCTGCGGCATCGGCCAGCCATCGCCGCGGGAGACCCAGTCGCCGTGGTAAAGCTCATTGACCTTGCCGCGATTGACCAGGCCTGGCTTTCCCGTCACCAGGGCAACGCCCCCCGCCGCGAGGGCCACGCCACTTGCAAGTGCTTTCGGCAGGAAGACGGGGCGGAGGTTACGCCCTTCCACCGACCGCGCGATCGCGATCACATCCTCCCAGCCATAGACCCGGCCGTCGCTGACCTCGTGCAATCCGGTTTGGGTACCATCGACCGCGACCGTGATGATGCGGGCCAGGTTGTCCACATAGAGCAGCGAGAACCGCGCCTCGCGGCGGCCCGGGATCAGCGCCACGCTTTTCGTCAGTTCGCGGAACAATGGCAGCATGGCCCTGTCGCCGGGTCCGTAAACGGCGGGAGGACGCAACACCAGGGCGCCGGGGATCAAACGTAGAACGAGTTCTTCGCCGGCCCGCTTGCTCGCGGCATAAGCGGAAAGCGCCGGCTCGCGCGCCGCCAGCGACGAGACGTGGATGAACCGGCGGACGCCGTTCAGTACCGCCGCCTCGACGAGGCGCGCCGTGCCCTCGGCATTGGTGACGAAATAGTCGAACGGCTTAATCCCGGCCAGCGCGCCCGCCAGATGGACGACCGCTTCGGCTCCCGCCGTCAGCCGGTCGAGCGCTTCGCGGGACGCAAGATCGCCCGTCACCACCGCAGCACCCGGCAACTCCACAGCCGGACCGCGCGCCAGGGCCGTCACCGCGTGCCCGGCCTTGAGCAGCGCGGCCAAGACATGGCGTCCGGCAAAACCGGTCGCACCCGTGATGGCGATATTCATAATCGTAACGGCCAGCGCCTACTGCGCGGCGGCGAGAAACTGGCTGCCGTCGATGTCGCCCGCCAGATATCTCTGCTTGGCGCCGGCCCGCGACAGCTTGCCCGACGAGGTGAAAGGCAGGCTGCGGGGCGGCACCAGCACCACGTCGCATTCAACCCCGGCGCTATGATGAACGACGCCCGACACCTCGCGGCGGAGCGCCTCGCGAAGCGCTGGCTCGGTCAAGCGGCATTCGACCAGCACCACCACCTCGTCCTCGCCCGTCTCGCCCTCGACCGCGAACGCCGCGACATCGCCCGAGCGCAGCGGTGAAACCTGTTCGGCGGCCCATTCGATGTCCTGCGGCCAGATATTGCGGCCGTTATGCAGGATGAGATCGGTGCTGCGTCCGGTGATGACCACCTCGCCATCGAGCCAGTAGCCCATGTCGCCGGTATCGAGATAGCCCTCGGTATCGATCACCTCGGCCGTCGCCTCGGCGTTGCGGTAATAGCCCGCCATCAGGCTCGGACCCTTGACGAAAATGCGGCCGATCTCGCGCTCGCCCAAGACCCTGCCGTCGTCTCCGCGAATAACGAGGTCATGGCCGGGGATCGGCGCCCCGCAAACCACGAAACTCCGCGCCTCGGGCGAAGTCGCGGCGGGGATCGCCTTGCCGAGACGCTTGTAGGCGTCGCGGTCGATGGTATCGATGCGCAGCGGCCGGTCGACATCGCAGATGGTGACGGCGAGCGTCGACTCGGCCATGCCGTAGCTCGGCAGGAAGGCCTTGGCGTCGAACCCGGCAACCGCCATGGTCCGGGCAAAATCGGCCAGAACGTCGGAGCGTACCATGTCGCCGCCGATGCCGGCGGCGCGCCAGTTGCGGAGATCGAGGCTCACCGCCTCGCCATTGATGCGCCGCGCCGCGAGGTCGTAGCCGAAGCTCGGCGAATACGAGATGGTCGAGCGGTTCTCCGACATCAGCCGGAGCCACAGGGCCGGCCGCCGCGCAAACGCCGTCGTCGCCAGGTAGTCGACCGTCACCTGCCCCATCAGGGGAGCGAGGCAGAAGCCGACAAGGCCCATGTCGTGATAAAGCGGCAGCCATGAAAACGCCCGGTCGTCGGGCCGGACCCGGAGCCCGTCGCTGAGGATCCCCCGCGTATTGGCGACGATCGCCGCCTGGCTGATGAGGACGCCCTTGGGCGCTGAGGTCGAGCCCGATGAATACTGGATATAAGCGACCTCGTCGGCGCGGAACGGTTCGAGCGCAACCGCGGATTGCGGCAGGGCCCGCAATTCCTCGTGGGTGACGACGATCGGCACGCCCGCCTGGCCGGCGCCCTGGCGCAGCGTGTCCTTGAAATCGGCCGGTGTGACGACGGCATTGGCCCTGGCGGCCCGCAACATGCCGGCGACGCGCTCGACATAAGCCTGCTTGCCGCCGATATACATGCTGTATGGCATGGGACACGGAATGAGCCCGGCATACTGGCAGGCGAAGAATACGCCCATGAAATCCGGCCCGGTCTCGGCGATGACGGCAACCCGATCGCCGCGCTTCAGGCCCAGCATCAGCAGCTTGCGCGCCGTGGACAAAGCAGCACTCCGCAACGCCGCATAGGTCAACACATGTTGGAGCGCACCCCGGCTGGAATAGAAGTTGAAGCCGGTGACGCCGCGCGCCGCGTAATCGAGGCCTTCGGTCAAAGTGGCAAAGGGTGCGAGGAGCTGGGGCAGGTCGCGGTTCGCCCGGGGCGTCCGGACCAGGCCACCGGCGCTGTCCTCGTCATGTCTGATCGCTGCTGCCTTCAAATACTCAACCCCGGACGGTAATTCGCCATTCCCAGTGATTGAGGTAACAGGCGTATCGGGGAAAGCTAAATCAAAACCTGTTACAAATTGTAACGGTTGCCGCAACCGTCAAATCGCCAGCTTTCCCAACAGGATAACAGAAATAAGCAGAGCCAGCGCGCCGAGCGAAAAACCCGACAGCCAGGCGAATATGACGGCGGCAACGGAATAGCCCGGGGCCGCAAGTGAAGCTCGACTCAAGCCCGCCACCTGGCGTTCACGTGCAATGATGCGGTGGGCGATGTGGCGTTTGAGCGTTTCGGCCATCTGGGCCCGGTCCCTCGTCTCGAAAACGCTCTCTCGATCCTGCACCAGGCGGTAGGTGTGGGGATCGGGCTCCATCACCACCGACGTGATGAGATCGATCCACAATCGGGGAGTTTCGCCGGGCACCACGACGAGTTCCAGCGGTTGCTGAAATCCCGCCATTTCGTCCTTGAGCACTTGCAGACGAAGCGAACCGGCATCGCGGAGCGCCGCCACCGCCTCGGCCTGCGCGGCCTCGGCAAGGCGGGCCTGACGAAGTGCCGGACCGAGGGCTCCGCTGTCGATTGTCTGGGCCTGTGACAAACCTGAACTCCGTAGGCGAGCCTGCCTGTCCCGGAATGAGACAGGCAGCGGCAATGGTTCAGCCAGTCTCTGCATACCCGATGCCAGCTCTGTCGATAGCTAATTAACTTGGCCGGTTTTGGTCGCACATCACT